>JAKSBX010000160.1 GCA_022360905.1 Chromatiales bacterium | reverse complement strand
GACGGTATCGGTCTGGCCGCTGCAAAAAAACTGGTCAGCATGGGACACCATCTCTTACTGCACGGACGCAATCCAACAAAGCTCTCTGCGGTAGAAAAAGATCTATCAAGCCTGATGGGCAGTGTCAGAGTGGAAGGCTATGTTGCCGATCTCTCCCTACTTACCGACGTGCAGAAGCTGATCGATAAGGTGGCAGAGCAGCATGAGCAGATCGATGTGCTGATCAACAATGCGGGCATCTTCAAAACCGCCGATCCAAACACTCCTGAGGGGCTGGATGTGCGCTTTGTCGTCAATACCATTGCCCCCTATCTTTTGACAAAAAAGATATTGCCGCTCATGGGGCAGACCGGGCGGATCATCAATCTCTCCTCAGCTGCCCAGTCCCCGGTGGATCTGTCGGCCCTGATGGGACACCGGCGAATCGACAACGATTTTGAAGCCTATGCGCAAAGCAAGCTGGCGATCACGGCTTGGTCTCGCAGCCTGGCAGAGATTCACAAGGAACAGGGTCCGACAATCATCTCACTCAATCCTGGCTCGATGCTCGGCAGCAAGATGGTCAAGCAGGCCTTCGGCGTGGCCGGCAAAGATATCAACATCGGTGCGGATATTCTCACTCGGGCAGCACTATCAGACGAGTTTGAAACAGCCAATGGTCAATATTTCGATAACGATTCAGGAAGCTTTGCATCACCTCATGCCGATGCACTCAATCCGCAGATCTCCGAAGCGATCATTCAATCGATTGAATCGGTTCTGGATGAATACTTAAGTTAGGTTGGTAGGTCCATTGATATACGTAATACCTAGAGAAGGATATAGCTTGTATCCGAACGTATGATTGAGGCAGATTAAAAATAACAATCCCAATCTGCTGAGCAACAGTTTTCATTTATGGAATACAACGACTGACTGCTCTTCTCGTTCCACAGGAGATGAAAACTCGAACTATAATCGTTGTATCAGGATGAGAGAGAAGAGGTGGTGTTATGGCAATTGCGATTTCACTCCAGCAGTTTTTACTGAATCACGCTTTAGATTACGAGATCATCGATCACAGACGCACCAGTTCCACGCTGCACAGTGCGGAAGCTGCACACATCCCTGGGGACAGGATGGCCAAATCTGTATTGTTGGGGGATGACGAGAGCTACATGTTAGCGGTTATTCCGGCAACCCATCACATCGATTTTGATGATCTGACCCAGCTTACCGGACGCAATCTCTTTCTGATATCGGAAGAAGAGCTTCAGCAGGCCTTTGCCGATTGTGAGACTGGCGCGGTGCCACCGGTTGGAGATCCCTATGGGATAGAGACCCTAGTAGATGTGGCCCTGTTACAGCAACCTGATCTCTATTTCGAGAGTGGTGATCATGGCAAACTGTTGCATCTCAGCACCGATTCCTTCCGTGAGCTGGAAGAGAACGCGATCATGGGAGAGTTCAGTTACCACATTTAACCATCTGATGAGCTTGGTTGGCCATTGGGGCCATTTGTTGGCCAGGATGAAATCAGCTGAAAAATAGCGCTTGAACAGGTAGATACCGTTTTACAGCTGATTTCTCCATAGAGATCCCACTTCCTATCGACGCGATAACCGCATAGCCATTTGATTCCAGGTACAAACTAGTTTAATCTTGCGCTCCTTAAATCTGGAGAGATGTCCGAGTGGCTGAAGGAGCACGCCTGGAAAGTGTGTATACGTTAATAGCGTATCGAGGGTTCGAATCCCTCTCTCTCCGCCAATTAAAAAAGGGGCCCCAATCGGGGCCCCTTTTTTAATTGGCGGAGAGAGAGGATTTGGTTCGAACCCTTCGTTCGAAAGGAACGAAGTGACGCCGATGCCTTAGAAATTCAACCGCAAATAAACGCGAATCACCGCAAAACCTCGCGAATCCTCCAAAGCTGTACGACTCTACTTATCACCATTTGCGAACATTTGCGGTAGTTAGCGTTCATTAGCGGCAAGCAATAAACCACCCCCGATAAGATCCCCTCACCAAACCAAACTTGACAACATCTCTTTTTTACACTAATTTCTGTAATAACAGAAATAAATGGAATAACAACATGAAGCTGACGCCAGTGATGGAAAAATACATCTTGCATTGGGGTGAAATGGGTACCCGATGGGGGGTCAATCGCACGGTCGCGCAGATCCATGCACTGCTGTTTCTCTCCTCCGATCCCTTGAATGCGGAAGAGATTACCGAGACCCTCGGTGTCGCCCGTTCCAACGTGAGTACCAGCATCAAAGAGCTGCAGGCCTGGAAGCTGATCAAGGTGGTCCACATGCTCGGTGACCGCAGGGACCATTTTGAAACCATGAAGGATCCCTGGGAGCTGTTCTATACCATCATGGAGGGTCGTAAACAGCGCGAACTGGATCCCACCATGTCGATGCTGCGGGAGTGCGTTCTCGAGGTCGATGAGGATGATCAGACCCCGCAAGCGGTAAAAGAGCGTATCAGGGATGTGCTCGAGTTCATGGAGACCCTGGATACCTGGTATGGGCAAATACGGGTACTGCCGAAAGCGACCATGGAGAAGCTGATCCGGCTAGGGGCCAAGGTACAGAGTTTTCTAGGGGGCAAGTAGCGCCTTTTTTTATCATAATATTTCTGTCAATACAGAAATTACAGAAAATAAAACAGAAGGAGTTGAGTCATGAATGTTCTGATGGTCTTTCTAATGGAGATCTTTCTCAGCCTGGGAATCAGCTTTGTGCTGCTGTCACTGCTGAAGCCTCACTTGAGAGAGGTACTGACAGATAACTGCGGCACCCAGGGACGAGCAGATTTCTGGGTAATCTTTACCCAGTTGATGTTGGTTATCTCACCACTCCTGGTGGTTGTCTACTTCGCCCCCACTGAAACTTTTTCAGAACTGGGTCTGGTCAATGAGCTGCGAGAAACCCTGTTCAGGGTACTACTTGGAGATTTCATCGCCTTGAGTGCCATCGGTTATGTCATCTGGAAGACCATACAACCGAGCTATCACCATGAGACAGCCGCCAACGAGATCGAGGTCGACTGACATGCGCATCCTGATTACCGGAGCAACAGGTTTCATCGGCAGCCACTTAACCCAGGCGCTGTTGGATAAGGGCCACCAGGTACTGGCTTGTGTGCGGAACCCCAAACAGGCCCAGCGGCGTTGGCCGGGCATAACGCCAATCAAGACGGATTTCAGTGTTGACCACAAAGTGGAAGCGTGGCTTGGGCGATTGGAAGGCGTAGATGTTGTCATCAACGCGGTAGGCATCATCCGCGAAGATCGTAGCGGAAAGTTTGATCTGCTACATCGCCAAACACCGATCGCCTTGTTCAAGGCGTGTGAAGTGGCTGGTGTTGGAAGAGTGATTCAGATTTCGGCACTCGGTGCGGATGATACGGCCTTCAGTCACTACCACCTCAGCAAACGAGAGGCAGATCGCTATTTAAGAGCGTGCTCCATCGACTGGGCGGTCGTGATGCCCTCGATTGTCTACGGGCCTGGGGCAAAAAGTATGGCGCTATTCAAGGCGCTCTCAGCTTTGCCTTTGATACCGTTGATCGATACAGGTGATCAACCGGTACAGCCCATTCATATCAGCGATCTTACCAGGGCGGTGGTGGCGCTGGTGGAATCACCGGGTGTGTTGAAATCAGATATTGAGTTGGTCGGGCCAAGACCGATCAGGATAAAGGATCTCTACAGCAGATTACGTCAATGGCTGAACCTGGGGCAGGGGAGGTTCATAACAATCCCATACCGGTTGTCTCTCTATGGCGCACGATGGGCTGGTCTGTTGGGCGAGACACCAATCACCAAAGAAGCGGTGGAGATGCTGCGTAAAGGTAACACAGGTAGCCTGGAGCCCTTCATTGCCCGATTCGGTTTTGAACCGAAAAGCCTTGAGCAAGCCTTGGCAGAGGTACCAGCCCCGCAAGCGGATCGCTGGCATGCCGGGCTCTACTTCCTGGCGCCATTGCTGCGTTTATCAATCGCGTTCCTCTGGTTGTATACGGGCTTCGTATCGGCCTTTCTATTTCCCAGAGATCAAAGCTACGCCATGCTTGCCCAGGTCGGTATCGTAGAGGTCTGGCAGCCGATTATGCTGTATGGTGCTGTCGCAGTCGATCTGCTGCTTGGCATGGCAACCCTGTTTGCTTATCGGTTGCAGCTGGTGGCTCTGTTACAGATCAGCGTTATTCTGCTCTACAGCACCATCATTCTGTTATGGCTACCGGAACACTGGTTACACCCATTCGGCGCCATGAGTAAAAACCTGCCACTGTTGGTGGCGATCGTGATCATGCTGGTCATGGAAAGGAGATGATGATGGAGTATTTTCTAATCAAGGTTATCCATATCCTCAGTTCGACTCTGCTGTTCGGTACCGGCCTTGGCAGCGCTTTCTACAAATGGATGGCGGACCGAGGTGGTGATCTTCGGGCCATGGCCAAGACCAACCGAACTGTAGTCATTGCGGATTGGTTGTTTACCACACCGACAGTCATTATCCAGCCGATCACCGGTCTATGGTTGGTCCATCTGATGGGGATACCCCTGGACCAGACCTGGATCATGATCACGATTCTACTCTACCTCGTTGCAGGAGGCTGTTGGCTGCCGGTGGTATGGCTACAGATCCGTATGAGGGATCTTGCCGCAGAAGCAGTAACTCGAAACCACAGCTTGGATGAGCGCTACCACCGCTATGCACGGATCTGGTTCTGGCTCGGAATACCGGCTTTCGCCTCGATGATCATCATCTATATGCTGATGGTCTTCAAACCAAATTTTGACCTATAAGGAGATAGTCATGAAAACGGAACAACCTACCTCGATTATGCAGATGGCTCTGGGTGAACAGTGGGATCTTTTGGATGATATCGTAAGGAGACACTATGAAATGGCGCCCGGTACAGCCTCCAACGTGACAATCCACGGCAGGATGGATCAAGTATTCCATTCGAACATCGCCAAGCTGTTCTTGCTGCCGGGGCGTGTCTTCGGCGCCCTGGTACCTTACCGGGGCAAGAACATTCCAACCGAAGTGAGAAATTGGACCCGGCGAGACAACTCGAAGTCGATGTTCTGGCATCGGGTATTACAGTTTCCCGGCAAGCCGCAAACGGAGTTCAAATCGAAAATGGAGTATGCTGGTGGGGATGAAATCATCGAGTTTGTGAAGTACGGACTTGGAATCCGTATGCGCATGTCGGTAAAAAATGGTGCGCTGGTGTTTAGTAGCGCCGGTTATGTATGGGATATGGGTGCGGCACGTGTTCCTATACCCACCTGGGCCATCCTGGGTGACGCGGAGATCATCGAAAAGGGGGTCTCAGATGATGAGTTCTATATCGATTTCAATATGGTTCATCCGCTGTTTGGTCGGACATTTGGTTATTCTGGTGTCTTTTCTATTCAGGAATCGGCTTGACTGTCATGCAGGTAAAGTATCAAGTTAGATTGCTGAATTGATCTTGCTGATTGATATCGTTATGGGATTGCAAGTGTGAAATCGTGTAATCAGTCATAAGTTGTCATTATTATTAGCCTTTTACGGTCAAATTAAATATTGCTAAAGTGAATCAGTGTACATCTGATGTAGCTCATATATATAGCCTGTTACCTTTTTGTCTAAATCTGCAGGATACTGATATCCAAGCCGATCTGCGCATTTAGAAGCAAGCCTTCCAAAAAGATTCAGCAACTTAAAGAGTGCATTCCAGTTCTCATTGATCCCGCTACCGGCATAGGTGGCTTTATAAGCCTCCCAGGTGGCGTGATCAAGGTAGAGTGCAAACCACTTTCCATGACAGCCTGGGTTGACTTTCCAATCGTTTATGGAGCCTATATGCCATTCGATAAGACGATGAAGGTGTTGGTGACGCAGTATGTTATCCAACATATATTTAGCATAAGGTAATTCATTCCTGTAGAGGTTTTTGGGTAAGTATGTGGTGTCCCACCAAAAATCATTAACCAGTTGTGTGAATTCATCTTTCGACGGCCTTTTGATATTGTAAATCGTGTAGGTTGGTTCCTTTAGAGGGTTGGTAATACCGTCTTTGTCGACCAAAATTCTGTAACCATTGTCATAATCTTTTGGATTGATTTGGTCGAATTCGGTAATCTGGAAGTCGATCCTTAAGCCATCTTCGAATAAGACGAGACGTGTTAACCAATGAGTATCAAATGTGGTGCCTGGAGTAATAGGCCAGCGTACCAAGATGGTACCGAATCGATTTATCCAGTTATCACTATTTAGAAATTGGCTCCAATCGGTAGTATATACAGCAATATCGTAATCAGAGAGTAAGTCAGTATTTGATGTGGCAGCGGTTCGCGAGCCGGTCAATACTACGGCTCGAATGCACTCTTCTTCTAACGCCCATTTCTCGATCTGTTTTAGAACATTTTCTTCCTGATATAGGTTCATATTTAAAGGTCACGATTGAAAATGATAGCGTAAATAAACTATTGGCTGCCTGTGTTAATCCATAATCCTATGGTTTAAATTACATGATCAATAATTACAAGCAATTAATTGATTGCTTGTTAACTTAGGGCTCGAATATACATTCAATACCTACTTGTTTTCCGTTCTGGACCAGTGCATGGCAATCATAGGTGCCATCACCATCTCCTGATAGTACGTAGAGCAATGATGCTTGATTGAATTCTACCTTTCCACAGAAATTGGAAACCAGTTCATCATCCAGTTCCATCGCAGTCCAGTCTTCATAATCTTCATAAGAGGGGTTAATGGTATTGAGAAAATGT
>JAKSBX010000017.1 GCA_022360905.1 Chromatiales bacterium | reverse complement strand
TTATTACCTTGGTTTCAAACGGTTATCGGGGCCGCTGTAACCACCTCGGAGCCCAAAACCGCCGGGTCGAACAGCAAATTATCTCCAGAATCATTGGTTCGAGTCAATTCTGAGGGGTAGTACCCCTTCAAGCTGATATTGCCGGGTTCAGCTTGAAGGGATACTAGGCTGGTCAGTAGGTTCGGTTGATGATGTAGTTCGCGATCCAGCGCAGGGGATCGGCTTCATCGGAAAAAATCTCAAGATTCTGCAGGGCTTCCTCGATCAGCCCCGAGGCTTTCTCTTTGGCCTCTTTCAGGCCCATGATCGAGGGATAGGTGGGTTTTTCCTGGGCCAGATCCTTGCCTTTGGTCTTGCCCAGAGTTTTCGGATCCCCTTCAACATCCAGAATGTCATCCTGGATCTGAAATGCCAGTCCGATGCATTTGGCGTATCGGTCCAGGTGGGTTACCTGCGTCTTGCTGGCTGTGGGACTCAGTTGTGCGCCCAGGCGTACTGCCGCTCGAATCAGCGCACCGGTTTTATGGATGTGCAGATTCTCCAGCTCCGCGAGATTGAGCTCCTGGCCGACAGCCTGCAGATCGATGGCCTGCCCGCCAGCCATGCCTCGGGAACCACTGGCCCGGGCCAGGGTCTCCACCATCGCCAGGCGGGTCTCTGCGTCGGCGGGGATCTTTGGATCGCAGCAGAGCACCTGAAATGCCAGGGTTTGTAAGGCGTCTCCCACCAGGATGGCTGTCGCCTCATCATAGGCCTTGTGACAGGTGGGACGGTTGCGTCGCAGATCGTCATCATCCATGGCCGGCAGATCATCGTGGACCAGGGAGTAGACATGCACCAGCTCGATGGCGCAGGCCGGGCCATCCAGTGACTCCTGTGGCAGTCCCAGTGCCTGTCCGGCGGCGTAGACCAACAGGGGTCGCACCCGCTTACCCCCATCGAGACAGCTATAGCGCATCGCCTGGTGCAGGTGGGCCGGTAGGGTGGAGTCACTGGGCAGCCGCCGATCAAGCGCCGCCTCAACCCGCTGTTTGCACTGTTTGATGTATGTTTCCAGGGGGTTATTCACTGTCATTTGAGAAAGATTCCAGTTCGGATGTCTGTTGCTCTCCACTGAGAATCTGCACTTTCTGCTCAGCATCCTTGAGGGCCTCCTGGCAGAGCCGGGTCAATGAGACGCCCCGTTCGAATGATTTCAGGGACTCCTCAAGGGACTGGTCACCCTGTTCCAGGGTTTCAACCAGGCTCTCCAGCTCTTTTAAGGCTTCTTCAAAGGTTGGTGTTTTCGCTTTTCTGGGCACGGCAGCTCGGGTCGACTGTATATAGGGCCGATCGTTTATTCTATTTAACAGCCTGTAAAACTAACCTACCCCAGATAGGGGGGTCAATGATAATCTGGAACTCATTCAGATGGATAGCCTGTGGGAGTCCGAGCAGACCGAGAAGATTTTCCTGCTCAGGGATGCCGATGGACTCGCCAGCCAAAGCCCAGATGTGTAAACTCCCCGCGGTGTCAACAGTTTGTAATAGGATTGATAACCCAATATGAGTGGCAGTTACGACGCTTCTGATATCGAAGTACTCAGTGGTCTTGAACCGGTTCGCAAAAGGCCAGGGATGTACACAGACACCGCCCGCCCGAACCATCTGGCGCAGGAGGTGATCGACAACAGTGTCGATGAGGCTGTCGCCGGATTTGCCAAGACGATTGAGGTCACCCTGTTTGAGGATGGATCCCTGCAAGTGGTGGATGATGGTCGCGGTATGCCGGTTGATGTGCATCCGCAACAGGGGGTGCCGGGCGTGGAGGTCATTTTGACCAAGCTTCACGCGGGCGGCAAATTCTCCAATAAGAGCTACCAGTTTTCCGGCGGTCTGCACGGTGTCGGTGTCTCAGTGGTCAACGCCCTGTCAAAACACCTTGAGGTGTGGGTGAAGCGGGGTTCCAAGGAGTACAACATCGCCTTTGCCGGTGGTGAGAAGATCTCGGATCTGGAGGAGGTCGGTAAGGTCGGTCGCAACAATACCGGCACGCGGGTGCGCTTCTGGCCGGATGAGCAGTATTTCGACAGTGTTAGATTTTCCATTCGTCAACTACGCCACGTACTGCGGGCCAAGGCGGTACTCTGTCCCGGTCTGAAGGTCAGTTTCTACGATGAAAAGAGCGGTGACCAGGAGACTTGGCTCTATGAGGATGGTTTAAGGGACTATCTTCTGGATGCCCTTGAAGAGGCCGAGCGGATTCCCGATGACGCCTTTGTCGGTGAGATGGCGGGCAATCGAGAAGCGGCGGCCTGGGCGCTTGTCTGGCTGCCTGAAACGGGCGAGCTGGTGACCGAAAGTTATGTCAATCTGATTCCCACCGCCCAGGGCGGTACCCATGTCAATGGTCTGAGAACCGGCCTCACCGATGCGGTGAGAGAGTTCTGCGAATTCCGTAATCTACTGCCCCGGGGTGTGAAATTAACGCCTGAAGATGTTTGGAACAGGGTTTCATATGTGCTCTCTGTCAAACTCCAGGACCCTCAGTTCTCCGGTCAGACCAAAGAGCGTCTATCCTCCAGGGAGTGTGCTGCATTCGTCTCCGGTGTGGTCAAAGACTCATTCAGCCTATGGCTGAACCAGCATACCGAGGCCGGTGAACGTATCGCCGAGCTGGCGATTACCTCGGCTCAGGGAAGGATGCGGGCCGGACGAAAGGTGGCCCGTAAGAAGGTGACCCAGGGGCCGGCGCTGCCGGGTAAGCTGGCAGACTGCAGCGCGGTGGATCCAACCCGCAGCGAGCTGTTTCTGGTAGAGGGTGACTCGGCCGGTGGCTCAGCCAAGCAGGCCCGGGACCGTGAATACCAGGCGATCATGCCGCTGCGGGGTAAGATTCTCAATACCTGGGAAGTGGACCCGGCCGATGTTCTGGCTTCCCAGGAGGTGCATGACATCTCCGTGGCAATCGGTGTTGAGCCCGGCAGTAGTGACCTGTCCGGACTGCGATTCGGTAAAGTCTGCATTCTGGCCGACGCGGATTCAGATGGGCTGCATATCGCAACCCTCCTGTGTGCGCTGTTCCTGAAGCATTTCAGGCAACTGGTTGAGCAGGGACATGTCTATATAGCTATGCCGCCGCTCTACCGGATCGATGTGGGCAAACGCGTTTTTTACGCCCTGGATGATTCAGAGAAAGAGGGTGTTCTGGATCGGATCGAAGCGGAAAAGCTGAAGGGCAAGGTCAACGTGCAGCGTTTTAAGGGATTGGGTGAGATGAATCCGATGCAGCTGCGTGAGACCACCATACATCCGGATACCCGAAGGTTGATACAACTGACGGTTGAGACCGGTGATAATACCAATAAGGTCATGGATATGATGTTGGCGAAAAAGCGGGCATCTGATCGGAAAAAATGGTTGGAGAAAAAGGGCGATCTTGTAGAAATTTAGTTTTTGAGTTTTCGATACCGATGAATATTTATACCTGCCGTTCCCATCACCACCGATTTGCTTCATTTCGGGCGGTTTTAATAACAGTCTTGATACTCATAGTCTCATTGGTTTCGTCCGTACAGGCGGCTGAATTTAAACAGCTGGTTGACACGGATGTGGCACAACTGCAAGCCAAGCTGGATGAGATGAAAGCCCTGGCTCCCCAATTGAGGGTGCAGCTCAGGAAGGTGCGCTCACGAGTCGAATTTGATGTTCGACAGATACATTCCATCGAACGCAGCATCAGCCAGTCAGAGCGTGATCTGGAACGATTGATCATGATGCATCGAGGGAATCGATTCAGTGAGATGCGAGCCCATTTTCTTGCAGATAGTCTGCGCCGTAAAACCCGCAACCTGCATGCCGGTGAAAACTACATCATTGCATTGATCGAGCGGGAGCAGGAAAATCCTGAGCAGGGAAGGAAAGCATTATTGGAAGAGTACAATCAGCTGCAACTGCAACTGGGTAGCTATAATCAACTGATGGATGAGTGTCTGGCGATTGTGAACGTTCAGAATGAAGTTCTGTGATGCAAAAGCCAATACTGATCGTAGTGAGTTTGACGCTTGCGGCTGCCTTGGCTTGGATGTTGCTGTTTTGGCAACCCCAGAATAATAATCACACTAGTATTCCGCTACAGGCTGCACCGCAGGGCGGTGACTTCAGCTTTGACTCTTATCGGGGTGAAGTAAGCCTGAAGGATTTCCGGGGTAGTGTGGTACTGCTCTATTTCGGTTACACTTGGTGTCCGGATATCTGCCCGACCAACCTGTCCATGATCAGTGCGATTTTAGACGAGTTTCCGGCGGCAGAGCGGGCTAGAGTACAGCCGATATTCATCAGTGTGGATCCTGCCAGGGACAGTGTGCAGAGACTCAAGGAGTACGTAGAGTATTTTCATCCCAGTCTGCTTGGATTGACCGGTGATGCGGCTACGATTGCAGAGGTGGCTGAACAGTATGGTGCGGCCTACCAGATCCATGCCAAATCAGGCGATGACAACTATGTAGTCGATCACACGGCAGATACCTATCTGATCGGTACGGATGGAAAGTTGGCAAAAACCCTTCCCCATGGTACCGATCTGGAGGATTTGATGGCCGCCGTGCGTGAACTGCTTTGATTTTTCCACTCGGCTAAGGCCTAGTTAAGGTGTCGTACCGGGTTAATAGTAGCGATCCAATCAGTCCTGCTGGGCGGAACAATCGCCCCGGTCCTCCGGCTTGCCCCTCAGGAAAATCTCAGTAGAAATCCCGCGGCTTCCAGATAATTCGCCTCTTGTTCCAGTTCCGCCCGGGTCAGCGGATGGTGATCGATCCAATCCTCCGGAAATACCAGCGAGATGCGGTTATCTTCCGCCTCGATTCTGGGAATGGGTTTGGCGGCTGGGGAACGGGCTCTGTGACTCAATACGGCAAGTCGAAGCAGAATACAGAGCTGTTTGGTACAGATCACCACGTCGCTGGGAAGCTGTTCAAATACCGTACTGGGAAATTTTCTTCGGTGACCTCGCACCATGGCAGACAACACCCGCTGCTCTTGTCGGGAAAATCCGGACAGGTCTGAGTTTTCGATCAGGTAGGCACCGTGTTTTTGGAATTGGCTGTGGGATACCGTTAAACCGATTTCATGGACTTTTGCCGCCCATGTCAGCATGGCTGCATATTTGGGAATTTCCAATTGCCAGCCGCGCTTGACCTGCTCCAACAGGCTGAGGGCGGTCTCTTCGATACGCGCTGATTGAGCCTGGTCCACGTTGTAACGCTTGATCAACGTTTTCAGGGTTCTTTCACGGGCATCCTCATCCTGGCTTCTGCCGATCATGTCATAGATCAGCCCCTCACGGAGTGCTTCGGATGAGACCTCCATATGATCGATACCGATGTGCTCGAAGACAGCGGATAATACCGCCACACCACCGGCGAAAACCGGCTTTCGTTCCTCGGATAGCCCTTTCAGTGAAAGGGCCTCTACCGAGCCTGTTTCGATAAGATGATTGGTGAGTATCTGCAGGGATTTGCGGGTGATGCCGGATTCACTCCAGCCTTGTGCAATGACCACGTTGCGGATCGATTTGATACTGCCCGAGCTGCCGATGGCGCGACTCCAGTCACCATCCCGAAACTCGTTTCTGACCGGTCGTATCTCAACCGCACAGGCGAGCATGGCGGCCCTCATCGATTGACTGGTGATTCTGCCGTCAGGGAAGAAACGACGGCTCATGCTGACGCAGCCCATGTGCAGGCTCTCCCGCTCGAATGGCTGATAGCCCTGGCCAATAATCAGTTCTGTACTGCCACCGCCGATATCCACCACCAGACGCTTGTCATTGTCCGCCGCCAGACCATGAGCCACACCGAGATAGACCAACCTGGCCTCTTCACGACCGGCGATAATCTCGATCGGGTGCAGCAGGGCCTTCTCGGCAAGGCTGTGGAAATTATCGGCCGGGTGGATTTGACGCATGGTGTTGGTACCCACAACCCGGACATTCTCAGGGGGGAGCGGCCTTAGACGCTGGGCATAGCGGCTGAGACAGCTGAGCGCCCGCTCAGCGACAACAGGATCCAGGCGCTTATTGGCGGTGAGTCCCTCACCCAATCTGACCATCTCTTTCATCTTGTCGATGATCTGCAGATGGCCATCATTCACCCGGGCTACAATCAGATGAAAGCTGTTGGAACCCAGGTCTATGGCGGCGATGGCTTCCTCCAGGTCCGCCTCTGGAAGCTGTTGCGTCATATAACTATTTACTCGCTGCAAAACAAACCCGGGCATCATACCAAGAAAGCGCAGGCATCAATAATCCGAAACGGGTTGGTTGTTCCTACCCGGACTCGGGGAGCAGGGCCTGTTACCACTTGTCTGATAACTGACAAACCATCGGAAGAGCGTGGCTTTTAACTGCAGTAAATTGACATCGACAGAGGTAAGTTTAGGTTTGCGGTCTCTTCAGCCTATGAGTGACAATAGGCTTTTAACGAAAGGTTTTACAGCCAATAGGTCTCAGCGGAGTGGGTGATGAATTTTTGCAGTCAATGCGGTGCGAAGGTTGAGGTTAAGGTTCCCGATGGAGATAACCGCCCAAGGCATGTCTGTGAAGAGTGCAGCACCATTCACTACCAAAACCCTAAAATCGTCGTTGGTTGCATCCCGGTCTGGGAAGATCAAATCCTGTTGTGTCGTCGGGCAATCGAGCCCAGGTACGGTCTCTGGACGTTACCGGCTGGGTTTATGGAAAATGGTGAGACCAGCCAGCAGGGCGCGGCCAGGGAGACCCTGGAAGAGGCGATGGCAAGGGTCGATGTGGAAGGACTCTACGGGCTGTACAATCTCCCCCATATCAACCAGGTCTATTTGATTTTCCGTAGCCGTTTGCTCGATCGGGATTTTGCAGCCGGTAGTGAGAGCCTGGAGGTGGCCTTGTTCAGAGAATCTGAGATTCCCTGGCAGGAGATGGCCTTCCCGGTGATTCGGGAGTCATTGAAAATTTTCTTCGAAGACAGGCAGAAAGGGGCGTTTCCTCTGCGTGGCGGCACCATCATACGCAGCAAACAGAACCCGCGTGGCTATCAGATGATCATGGATCAACCGGGATTTCCGGCCCAATCAGAGTGAGCCCCTTTATACCGCTTGCGGAAGCCTTGAGTAAAAGCTTCCACTATGGTTTGACCGCAAATGGTCGGTTACAGACCGTTGCCACCGAAACTGGGCACCAGGCGGACATTGTTCGCCACCAGACCGTCATCCTTGTCGCTCTCTTCAATATAGAATTCCAGAATGGAGTCACGATTCAGCATCACCTCATCCGTCACTTCATCGGCCAACTCATTGGCATGACAGAAGACACTTTCGTAAGGAGAATCCTCTAAGCGGGGATCGATGATCCAAAGGTTCGGGTCAATTCGTTTGATGAAGCGCAGAAAACCATAGCCTTTTTCCGGAAACCACTTGGAGCAGACGCCGCGCACACAGGAGCCGGGTGCGCCCCACTCGTTTCTCGGTTCATAGGAGATCGGCAGTAGATCCGGGATCAGGAAACCGGAATAGTAGTCGTCAACCAGGCGTCGCAGTTCTTGCGAAACGTTGCGAAAACCAAGCAGTTCCACCCGGCAACCACGATCCTGCAGCGCCGTAACGACCTGCAGAAAGTCGCCATCGCCGGTTACCATCAGCAGCAGGTCGAGTTTCTCAGCCTGAAGCATGGCATCGACCGCCATATCCAGGTCCGCATTGGCCTTGGTGGTTACGTTGCCTTCTTCATCCGTATAGCGGCGGACATTTTTGACAATGACTTTCCAACCGTATTCCCTCACCATTTGCTGGTACGTCAATGCGCGCCTTTTGTACTCTGGATCCTCTTTCGCACGCTCCTGATCGAATGCGATGTAGGTATTGAGTCTTACCAGAGAGCCTCCATAACGCCCGGCAAACATTCTTAGGATGTCATAACGGAGCTGGTAGCCGCCGTTGTAACGTACATTTTCGGCATCAACAAAAACGCCAACTTTAAGTATTTGTTGCAATGTGATTTACCCGAAAGATAATTGATTTGAGGGAAAAGGAATTTAATAAATCAGAGGATTGATGTTATTAAATTGATATCGATTAAAAATGTATTTCTCTACAGGCAGCGTAATAGTAAGGTCTGTAGATGAGCGAATAAAAAAATGTCATTACTAATTCAATCTGACAGGGGTTGTGTATAAAAAAACCCTGCTTTTTGCTGCAGCTCCGGCTAAAAAATCACTATTTGCAAGAGCTGTTTTTGGTTTAGTGCATTCTTAATGGCCCTGAATACACCAATTATTGTCTTTAATCTGAAGTCAGCCGTTTTAACGTGTTGGCCCAATCGAGCCTGTGGCTGTCATGGTATTGCAAATTATCTTCAGCATCCAGGTCATTATACATTGAATCAAGAAAAAATTTTAATACCAGTATCGGGGTATTATTTGTCTGACTTTTTTCGCCATATTCATTATTTTTTTCTTTTCTATTGCTTTGCAAGCCTGATCTGCAGTTCCACGATTGATCCGGCAGCTTATTCGGCCAAGTTCAGGGTGATCAAAAAGTCCCTAACAATCTGATTTTAAAAGGTCAGGCACACTCAAGCTGAACTTTGCCTATCGATCCGGGGCAGATTATTTCTGAGAGCGTCAATGAATCGTGAATAGAATTCACTGATGGTAAAAGTAGATAAAATGTATTTGATCGATATATCCCAAAAAAGCAATACGAACAACATTGGACGAGTGTTAACAGGCCCTAAATAGGGATCGATCTTAGCGCTACTTTATTGTGGTGGGAATATTGTTCCTGATTAATTGTGACAAACCTGACAATTTTTGAGCGGATAGTGCCAATATCTTTCAGTCAAGCTGTGCAAATCCAAATTACGATGGTGCGTATCATGGGCGGTTTTCAGAGGCTCGTCTTTATGACCAGGCTAATAATCGGCCATTGACTCTGCCAGGCGTGATGAGATGCTTCTCCGGATCATTTTTTGTCAGCTCGTTCTTGAAGTCCTGAATATGACCTAATATGGTAGGTTAAGTGACTTCTCTCAGGCGCTGATTTCTGTAGACTTCGCCATAATAAAAACGCATACAGGAACCCATTGCGATGTTATCTGATTTTCCCGCCCATCAAGGTCTGAAGGCGAGTGAGCTGTTTTTGCAGGCCGATCGCCTGGAACCTTGTCTGCTGGTGATCTTTGGCGCTGCCGGTGACCTCACCCGGCGCAAACTGATTCCAGCCCTTTACAATCTGGTCCGGGAAAAGGCGCTGGATGAGCGATTTGCCGTGATTGGCTACAGTCGCTCAACGAAAAGTGACGATGAGTATCGTGATTTGCTGTTCCAGGCTGTCCAGCGCCACTCCCGCTCCCAGCCGATCGATGAGACCGTATGGCATGAGTTCAGTCAACGGATCGCCTATGTGGAAGGGGATTTTGAGGATCCTGAAGGTTACCACAGGCTGCGTGATGCTCTGGAGAAATATGAGCAACAGATTGGTAGTGAAGGTAACCGGCTGTTCTACTTCGCCACCCCCCCTTCGGCGGCCACAATCATCCTTCATCGTTTGGATGAGACGGGACTGCTGGGTAAACAGGGTGACCGTGTTCCCTGGACTCGGGTGATCATGGAAAAACCCTATGGTCGGGATCTCGAATCGGCCATCGAACTGAATCGTGTGGTGGGCGAAGTCCTGCAAGAGGATCAGGTCTACCGGATCGACCACTATCTGGGTAAAGAGACGGTTCAGAATATTCTGGTTGCACGCTTGGGCAATACCATTTTCGAACCCCTCTGGAACCGTAAATATATCGACCATATTCAAATCACCGCGGCAGAATCGATCGGTGTCGAGGGTCGTGGCCGGTTTTATGACAATACCGGGGTATTGCGTGACATGGTGCAAAGCCATCTGTTGCAGGTACTCTCCCTGTGTGCGATGGAGCCCCCGGTCTCATTCGCGGCGGATGATATTCGCGATAAGCGCGTTGAGGTGTTGCGTGGCCTGCGGAGTCTTGAGAATCGCGAGGTCTTCAATCATGTGGTGTTCGGACAATACCGAGGCTATCGGGATGAGGAGAATGTCGATCCCAAATCACGCACGCCCACCTATGCAGCTATCAAGTGTTATATCGACAACTGGCGCTGGCAGGGCGTGCCTTTCTTTCTCCGAGTCGGCAAACACCTCTCCCATAGAATGACTGAAGTCTCTGTTTTCTTCCGTCCGGTACCCCTGTGTCTGTTTGGGCGGGATGATGTGTGCCAGGATCTTGAGCCCAATGTACTGACGATACGCATCCAGCCCGATGCGGGTATGGCACTGAAGATCAGCAGTAAAAAACCGGGAGACGATCTTGAAGTGAGCTCCGTTGAAATGGATTTCAACTACTCTGAAACCTACGAGCATCCGATCAAGGACGCCTATGAACGGCTGCTGTTGGATGCGGTTAAAGGGGATGCAACTCTGTTTGCCCGCCGGGATGAAGTTGAATTTGCCTGGCGATTTGTTACCCCGATTCTGCAGAGCTGGCAGGCGGAAAGCAAAAAGCAACCACGATTCTATGCCGAGGGCAGTGAAGGCCCTGAAGAGGCGAACGACCTGATGGATCGCTACAGCCGGCAATGGCGGGAGATTAAACAGTGACTGGCAAACGCATGGTTGTCGATCGGAGTGAATTCAACACTCGTGCCGCTGAGTGGATTGTCTCAACCATAAAGCAGGTACTTGAAAAAGCTGACCACTGTCATCTGATGTTGGCAGGTGGTTCCACACCTTTACCCATTTATCAGCAGCTTGCGCAGGATCACGATATCCCCTGGTCCCGCCTCATTCTCTATTTTGGTGATGAGCGCTGTGTGCCTGATGATACACCGGAAAACAATGGCTTCAGTGTACTTGGGGCACTGTTTCCCTCCGGTCCACCGGAAGGGGTTACCATCCATCGAATGTGTGGTGAGGATCAACCGGATGAGGCTGCGCAGGCCTATGAATCGATACTTCCGGAGCATATCGATGTGCTACTGCTCGGTATGGGAGCGGACGGTCACACCGCTTCCCTGTTTCCCGGCTCTGCAGCGCTGGACGAAGTCACCCGAAGGGTGATGCCGGTGATTGGCAATAAACCTCCGATGCAGCGTCTTACCGTCACGCCACCGGTAATTCAACAGGCAAACCATCTGCTGCTTATGGCTCAGGGGGATGATAAAGCCGATGCGGTACGCTGGGCCTTGCAGGATGGCAGTGTACCCGCTGCCCTGGCAAAAGATGGGGACTGGTTATTGGACAGTCTGGCTGGACGTTCCATTTTAAACTCCCCAGCAGAATAGTTTTTAAATCGAAGTTCGAGATACAGGAAGCCTCAATGTCTGATTCACAACAGTTTCATATCGGTCTTATCGGGTTGGGAGTGATGGGAAGAAATCTGGCCCTCAACATGGAGGAGAAGGGGTTTCCTGTCGCCGTCTGGAACAGGCGCAGCAGCAGCTTGAATGAGTTTCTGCAAGAGAATCAGGGCAAGCGGTTTGGTGGTCATCCGGAGTTGAGCGGTTTTGTCGCCATGCTCGAACGTCCCAGGCGTATCCTGTTGATGATCAAGGCTGGCGATCCTGTTGATCAAGTGATCGAACAACTACTGCCTCTGCTGGAGCCGGGGGACATCATCATGGATGGAGGAAACTCCTGGTTTGAGGATACGCAACGGCGTGAAGCCCGCCTGAGGGAGTTGGGCTTGCACTATGTGGGGGTAGGAATCTCTGGTGGGGAAGAGGGTGCCCGACACGGCCCTTCCATGATGCCGGGAGGCTCTGCAGACTCCTATGCCGAGGTTAAATCGGTATTTGAAGCGATTACCGCACAAACCGAAGCCGGCCCTTGTGTCACCCATGTAGGACCGGACGGCGCCGGCCACTTTGTCAAGATGGTGCACAACGGCATCGAGTATGCCGACATGCAGTTGTTGGCGGAAGCCTATGATCTGATGGCGCGCGGGCTCGGTTTACAGGAGCAGGACATCGCCGAGGTGTTTGATCAATGGAACCAGGGACCTATGGAATCTTTTCTGGTAGAGCTTTCCGCCCAGGTGATGAAAGTCATGGATCATGAGACTGGTAAGCCGTTGGTCAGCCTGGTGATGGACAAGGCGGGGCAAAAAGGTACCGGACGTTGGACTGTTCAGGCTGCCCTGGAGCAGGGGGTTGCGGTCCCCGGCATCTCGGCGGCGGTGGATGCCAGAGTGCTCTCATCGATGAAGCAGCAGCGGGTGACCGCGGCCGGTTTGTTGAAGGGCCCCGGCGTTTCTGCAGGTGTGGATCATAAGGCCATGCTGGCCGATCTGCATGGTGCGATCTATGCCTCGAGGATCACCGCCTATGCTCAGGGTATGGCATTGATACGCAGCGCCTCTGACCGTTATGAGTGGTCGGTAGACCTGGCGGAAACAGCGAGGATCTGGAAAGGGGGATGCATTATCAGGGCACGCCTGCTCGATCCGATCAGGGCAGCTTTTTCCAACAATCCCGAACCGGTCAACCTGATGGTTGATGCGGAGATGAGTCATCAATTGCAAGGGCTCCAGGGAGCCTGGCGTCGGGTGACCGGTTTTGCTCTGACGGCGGGTATTCCGCTGCCGGTGATGGGAGCCTGTCTCAGCTATTTTGACAGTTATCGTACTGAGCGTCTGCCGCAAAACCTGATTCAGGCACAAAGGGATGCTTTCGGTGCTCACACCTATGAGCGAACCGATCACCCGGAGTGGGGGTTCGTGCATAGCGAGTGGTTGGAATCGTGATTGATTTACATTTAAAGAGATATAGGATTCAGCGGGGTCATTGCCGAATTTCCCGATAGCGCATTTCAACAGCGGTTTAGAGATCCTGCCATTTGGTCAGTAGGATGCCTGATAAAATGCCGGCAGAACCACCGCCGATGACACCGCCCAACATGGCTCCCGGGAGGCTCTCATGAATGGTCTGCAGGACAGTGACCAATGAACCGGCGACCTCGTGATCGATCGAACTGATCATGATAAAGAAGCTCAGGGTTACAAAACCGGAAACACCGACCCCAACCATCAGGCCATCTCCGATTGGCGGCAACAGATTGTCATAGAGTTTAATAAACCCCGGGACTAAAAAGACATAGAGTATTCCGGTTAGCGGGCACATCAAGGCCACGATCAGGGCGATCGGGTAGCCTTCAAAAAAATTTGAAAAGAGGAGGTAACACAAAGAGACAAGCCAGCCGGCACTGAATCCTGTGAGGGTTTTTGCGTCGGCACGGTTGACCCTCGACCCCATGGAAAAAACGCCATACAAAGCCCCCACGATCGCCCCGATAATGGTTGCAATCAGCAGGATAATTGGAAGATTTGCCGGTTTGCCAGCAAGTATGAAGTAGAAGATACAGACTGGCGAGGTGATGATGGTCATCAGCACCGCCAGGCGCATACTACTATAGATCAAGGCACCGAGTGTGCCGGAGAGTACCCCGGCAAAAAGGTAAGGATTTATCGGCAGTGACCAGTGTTCGGCAAAAGCTGAAAAGGACACAAACAGCATACCGTATAGCAGACCGATAAATGCCCAGATAGCACCTCGAATCAACGCCTCTTTAATTCGTATCATGGTGAAAGTGTCGTGTTGTGTGACCTGTGAATGACAATTTGTGAAAACTCGATCCGTACACAAATAATGTCGTGCTAAGGAACCTATGAATAATAAGCGGCCACTTTTGAAAATCTGTTAACGGTCACTGTCGACGCTATTTTCAGGATAGAGCCTTTTTTCATCGTGAAGGCTCAACCAGCCTTTGGCTATACGATAGATCAACCATACAGCATTAACAAACAGTATAACGTAACCGATTAAAATTACTGTGGTTATGAATCCGATGACTGACCATAAAAGGACAAACCAGAAGGTTCGGATCTGCCAGCGGAAGTGGGATTCCAACCAGGTGCCTTGGACATCATCCCGCTTGACGTAGTTTATGACGACACCGATCAGGAGCGTAATCACAAACAGGAAAGAGGCGGCTTGCAGAGCGTATACACCAACGGTCAGTGTGACTTCCCGCTCCAGGTTCTGTTGCTGATCTTGTGTAGGATTGTTCATGTTTGAAGGTTCGCTTCAGTGAGCATGACTCCGTTGCCGGAATGGTCGATTTGCAAGACGCCATTGTACAACAGATTTATCAGTTATTAACCCGGCGACCGAGTATGGCGTGTTAGCCGCTCCTGATAGGTTATGTAGCATTTGCTACTGAAGGTCCACTCAGGCTTCGGTAATTTCTATCACTGGCAAACAGTAAAGGTGATTAGAAATGAAACCAATGAAGTTCTTTATCGATACCCACAGCCAGGAAAGTGAAACATTCCCGGCAGGCTTGACCCAGGAGCAGTTCGAGGTGTTTTACACACAATATGAGCAGGCCTGCATGGATGAAGAGGTCGTGCCATTGAGAATTCATCTCAATTACCAGGATGCACGGGCCTTCTGCTTCACCATGGCCGAGGATGCTGAAGCGGTAAAAAGAGCCCATGAAAGGGTTGGACTGCCATTTGACAGTATCACTGAGGTCACTACGGTAACCCCAGGCGATACCTTCTTTCAGCGACGTGATACCGCGTAAAAACAGACCTTAAAAGAGATCCCCGAACAAACCACAACCAGGGGATCCTGGTTGTGGGAAGATGGTCCATAGCTGAGGGTGAGCTGATGTTGAATCTCACAATTATGAATTTTTTGAGTGTGGCGCTGATTGCGCTGGTGGTTGGGCTGGCGGTGCTGTTCACCATGGTCCGTTACGATCTTGGGCCAAAAGGTCGTCTGGCAAAGAGTGGGCAATGGTTCCTGGCAACCGCTTTGGGTACAGGGATTCTGTCTCTGGCAGTTAAGTTGATGATTATTCTGACTGTGAGCAATTTCCCCGGAGCTGTGATCGAACCTTTCATCGAACAACCCGAAGTAGAGCCTGTCCTTTCTGAGTATGATCCATTGCTCGGTATTCCGGCTTCAAAACGATTTCTCTGGCAATCACTGGATCCCGAACCGTTAGCGGGTAATCAGGTAGCGAGGAGCACTTCCCCATATGTTTGGCAGACACTGCCGGATCAGGCGCCGGCACCGGACAACAATCCCATGTCTGCAGAGAAGGTCGTGCTGGGTAAAAGACTCTTCTTCGATAAGAATCTCTCCTGGGACAGAACACTCTCGTGCAGCTCATGTCATGATGTAATCGGTGGCAGCGGGGATGATGGTATGCCGACTTCGCTGGGCATCAATAATCAGCTCGGCGGCCGCAATGCACCAACTGTCTGGAATGCCGCATTTCAATCGGTGCTGTTCTGGGACGGCCGCGCTGCTTCTCTGGAAGAGCAGGCGAAAGGTCCACTGATCAACCCGATCGAGATGGGTATGCCCTCCTGGGAAGAGGTTGTGCAAAGGGTACTGGACGACCCAGCCTATAAACCCCTGTTTGCCGACGCCTTTGGTGCCGATAAAGCGATCGATATCGAGCGGATTGCCGAGGCAATCGCCAGCTATGAAAGGACCTTGATCACACCGGATACCCCATATGATCGTTTTGTACGTGGTGACCTCGATGCGCTCTCGGCACAACAGTTGCGGGGTATGGCATCGTTCCAGACCCTCGGCTGTGTCAACTGCCATTTTGGTCCCAACTTCAGTGGCGCCAGCCTGTTTGATTCACGGGCCCCGTTGCGGATTTTTCCAATCTATCCCACCCCATTCGAGCAAAAGTATCAGCTAACCCAGGATACAGGTGCCGCTATGGCGGGGAGTGGTCGAGGCAGCTGGCGGGTACCATCGCTGCGCAATGTTGCCTTGACCGGCCCATGGCTGCACAACGGCTCAGTGAGTGAACTCAAAGAGGTGGTGCGAATCATGTCCAGCGTTCAGCTGGGACATACCGGTCGTTATCTGGTCTGGTCGGACGATCACAAAGTCATGACCAAGCTCGATCGTCCGGCTTTGAGCGATGACGAAATCGAGGATATTGTCGCTTTTCTGCAGTCGCTCAGCAGCGATACGCTCCTCGAACGCATTAAGCTGGCCAAAGGGAGCACGGATGAAGCCATAGTGGCCCAATGAGTGCGATCCCGGAGCTATCAGTAACGCGTAGGATGCCGGATCCCTTTCGATGATATTTGCTGGGGTGGTCATAAAGCTAAAGCTGCCCTGTGACCCCGCTCAGCGCGTTGATCACCTTTGAGGTGTAGCTGTTTTTTGCCCGCTTCCTTTGCATGGGGTAACATTTGCAACCGCTGGTCTGTTGATACAGGCCGGCGGTTTTTTGTTCTCAGAAGCAAAGGAGTCGATGTGACTGAAACATTTCTCGACCTCACGCCATCCGGTCAGAAGCTGTTTGAAAACGGTGTCGTGCGAAAATGTTTTGCAAAGCCTACATCGGTGATTCACAAAGGACAGGCCGTATCCGGTGCCTATCTGGTTACCCAGGGTCGTCTGCGGGTCTTCACCTACACACCTCAGGGGAGTGAGGCGACACTCTATTTCCTCGACCCTGGTGAGACTTGCGTATTGGCGCTGAACTGCCTGTTCAACGATCTCCGTTATCCGGCCTGGGTCGAGACTGATGGGGATACCCATGTGGATGTGATTCCGGGCGCACTCTATCGGAAACTGTTTGAAGGTGAATCAACCGTTCAGAATCTTACTGTGAAGGCGCTATCCTCCCTGGTGTTCCGCCTGATGGAGGAGTTGGAGCAGGTACATGCCTGTAACCTGGATCAGCGTCTGGCCAACTTTATTCTCAGTAATGCATCTGAAGAGGGTGTGTTGCACATGACCCAACAGGCGCTGGGAGGGCATCTGGGAACTACGCGTGAGGTCATTGCCCGCCTGATGCAGGGATTTGTAGCGGAAGGGGCCGTGGAGACCCGACGTGGTGCCGTGGTGGTTACCGATGCTGCCAAGCTGGCGAAACTGATAGAACCGGCAACACTCTAGGTCCTCCAGGGGCACATTTATCGCCAACTGGTTTATGATTCACTTATGTGGTGCAACGGAAGCCCAAACCCTTGGCCCTGTCGGATATGACTTTCCTCCGACAGCGCTGCTAGATTCGGAACTAACAGGCCTCAATCCCCGTGGATGATCAGTTGACCAGCTACACCAAGATTCGGGTTACCCGCTCGATCACCATTCCCGATCCGATCAAGATCAGCCGTTGTCGACGGCTGCCGGAACTCGGTCCAAGAGTGCTCTTTTTCAGTGGTGGAACAGCACTGAACAGCGTAAGCCGGGTACTGAAAAACTACACCCACAACTCGATTCATCTGGTAACCCCTTTTGATTCCGGGGGAAGTTCTGCAAAGTTGCGCAAAGCCTTCAACATGCCCTCGATCGGTGATCTGCGCAGTCGATTGATGGCCTTGGCCGATGAGAGTGTGACCGGACATCCAGAGATCTATAAACTTTTTACCTACCGGTTTCCAACCGATCACAAGCGGGCTGAATTGCTCAAACAGCTGGAGATGATTATCCGTGGTCGACATCCGATGATCGAGTCGGTGCCGAATCCGATGCGGCGCATCATTCGTAACCTGCTGAGTTGCTTTTACGATGCCATGCCGGCGGATTTCAACCTCAATGGAGCGAGTATCGGTAACCTGATTCTGACCGGGGGTTATCTGAACAATCATGAGCATCTCGATCCGGTTATTTTTCTGTTTGAAAAGCTGGTTGGTGTGCAGGGAACTGTGCGTGCCATCGTCAATGCGGACTACCATCTGGCGGCTGAATTGTCCGATGGTCGCCAGGTGATCGGACAGCATCTGCTGACCGGTAAAGAGGTGGCCCCGTTGGCCTCGAATGTCACCGATCTATTCCTGTCTAAATCGTTGCATGACTATCAGCCGGTCAGGGTCAAACTGCGTAAAAAGAATCAACGACTTATCGAGCAGGCTGAGTTGATCTGCTATCCCCCGGGCAGTTTTTATTCGAGCCTGATTGCCAATCTGTTGCCACTGGGGGTTGGTACCTCTATTGCAACCAATGACTGTCCTAAAGTGTTTGTGCCCAATCAGGGGGACGATCCTGAACAGATCGACATGAGCCTCGATCAGAGTCTGCAGCAATTGATGCGATACCTAAGGGCCGGTACGTCCCAGTCAGTAGAGCCCGAGCGACTGCTGAATTTTGTTTTGCTCGACAGCAGGCACGGTACCGTGAGTGCGGATCAAAAACATGAGTTGTGGAAAGCCTGGGGTATTCAGTTGATCGATGTGCCTCTGATCACCCCGGAGAGTGCCCCCAACTATGATGCCAACCTGCTGGTATCCGCGTTGCTCTCTCTGACATGAGATGAGGTTTCACATCCCATTTTCCCGGGAAAATCGGATAATCCTCCAATCAATCTGAGCCAATTCGAATCTGTGGCACCTTATTCGGTCTGTTAATCCGCAGCGACGCATTTTGGCTGAAAGGTTGCAGATTGTGACTTGTACTGAGGTTCGTTAAATTAAAACAGAGTCCAGTTTATAAGCTATATAGTGTAGGAGGGTCGAAGCCGGTCGTGGTCCTCAAGGGGAATTTAAACGACCAGCCAACCGGGGCAATCAATGGTTGACATGCCTTGTTCCGGGGCTGGTGTCCGCTCGCATTTGCAGGTACTTATTAAATGATTTTCAATGGGTTGTTTGATCTATCTCTACTTGAATATATTCTTCTGACCTTGGGTCTTACCCACATTACAATTGTCTCGGTAACGGTGTTTCTGCATCGTCACCAGGCTCATAAAGCCTTGGTGCTGCATCCAGTGATCAGCCATTTTTTCCGATTCTGGCTCTGGTTAACCACCGGCATGGTGACCCGGGAGTGGGTGGCCATACATCGGAAACACCATGCAAAATGCGAAACCGAGAGTGACCCACACAGTCCGCAGACCAGGGGATTGAGTACCGTGCTGTGGCGGGGTGCCGAACTCTATAAACAGGAAGCGGCCAATCAGGAGACGCTGGAACGTTATGGTAAAGGAACCCCGGATGACTGGCTCGAGCGCAAGCTCTACCAACCCCATAACCTGTTAGGTATCAGCCTGTTGCTGCTGGTGGAGTTTATTCTGCTGGGTCCGGCCGGAATCACAGTCTGGGCCATACAGATGATCTGGATTCCTTTCTGGGCGGCCGGGGTGATCAACGGCATTGGTCACTTCTGGGGATATCGAAATTTTGAAATCCCCAACACCTCTACCAATATCGTTCCCTGGGGCATTCTGATCGGTGGTGAAGAGCTGCATAACAACCACCATGCGTTTGGCAGTTCAGCCAAGTTGTCCAATCGCTGGTTTGAGTTCGATCTCGGCTGGTTTTACATCAAGCTGTTCTCCTATCTGCGGTTGGCAAAGGTGCTCAAGGTGGCCCCCAAACGTGCCTTTGTTGCGGAGCGGCCCCAGCTTGATCTGGATGCCATCAAAGCGTTGACCGTGAATCGTTTACAGCTTTTCAGTGACTATCGCCGGCGGGTTTTGAAACCGGTATTTCGGGCCGAGATTCGCCAGGCGGACAAGCCCCTGCGACGGCTCTACCGGAATGCGCTGCGTCTGGTTCGACGGGATGCGATGTTGTTGACCGATAACGATCGCCAGCAACTGCGGGATATTCTCGATAACAACAGTGCGCTGGACAATGTCTATCAGTTTAAGCTGCGACTGCAGAGGATCTGGGAGCAGCAGGCATCGAGCCATGAGAAGCGTCTCGAAGCGCTCAGTCAATGGTGTGCCCAGGCTGAGGCCAGTGGGGTGGGGGCGCTGCAGGAGTTTGCGGGTTTTCTGCGTCGCTACAGTATGACGCCGGTGCGGTGAGTGTTTGATTAGCCGCGAATGGGCGCTGATCACTGCTAAATACTCGCGATTGGAAAAGACAATTTAGTCCGCAAATGAACGCTAATGAACGCAATTGGTGTTCACGAATCCGATTAACTGCTGTTTACTCAACCCCTATTTGGTGGGGCATGGCCCCACCCTACGCCCTGAAATCAATGGTAGGGTGGGGCCATGCCCCACCAAATACGCTGATATT
>JAKSBX010000141.1 GCA_022360905.1 Chromatiales bacterium | reverse complement strand
GATTGCCAAAGCCGCTGAAGTGAGTTTCGGTATCGATAATCTGCTCGACAAGAGTTACGCCTACCATGTCAACCGTGCCAATGCGGATCCATTCAATCCGGAAGCGATCCAGGTCAATGAGCCGGGCCGCGAGGTGTGGGTGAAGGCTGGGGTCAAATTCTGATCCAAACAGCTGTTGAAAGAGCAGGGTGGGGGCTTCGTTTCCACCCTGTTTTTTTGTCCGCAAATTAACGCGAATGAACGCAAATCAAATATAATTCCAGCTCATTCTGCGGTGTTGTAGTTGTAATGAATAAGTTTTAAAACCAATCTCTCTATTACAGATATAGCAATTTACTCCTCGTAGTTCTCTACAATTCTTTCCGACGGTTGATGACGATTAACCCGTCTGTCTCTTTTTTCAGTGCATCAACAACATTTGCGTTTATTCGCGTTCATTTGCGGACTTATTACAGCCCTCAACAACCCGATTTATCTAGAGACAGGGGGCGCGAAAGCGAGATACAATCCGCTCTGATCCAGAAACGGCGTATCCCAGGCTCCCTTCATGTCCCAAACTCTTCCACCAACAGATGCGAAGGTGCAGCATCTATTCTGGGGAATCATCAGTACAGTTCTCGCCTGTTCCCTGCTGGCCGTCATGGATGGTCTGGGCAAGTGGTTGATGGAGGAGCTGGCCATGCCCCAGGTGGTCTGGGCACGCTATTTTTTTCATACCGTGATTGTCGCACTGCTGTTTTCCTATCGTGGCGGTTTCGCTTTTGTCCGAGCCAAGAGACCAGGGATGCAACTGGTCAGGGCGATCTGCCTGATGGGGGTTACACTCAGTCTCTATAGCGCGATTCAGACAATTTCCCTGGCAGATGCCACCTCGATCGTCTTTTTTGCACCGGTTCTGGTTACCCTGTTGGCGGGCTGGATTCTCAAGGAGGAGGTTGGCGCTACCGAATGGTCTGCGGTCGGGATAGGTTTCATCGGTGTGCTATTCATCGTCAGGCCTGGATTTCGTGATCCGGATCCGGCCTTGTTACTCGCCTGTCTGGCCGCCGTCTGTCTGGCCTTCTATTTTGTGTTGACCAGAGCTCTGAAGGGGCATGACAGTGAGCAGACAACCCTGTTTCACACCACCTTTGCCGGTGCGGTGATTCTGACGCTGCTGCTGCCAATCTGGTGGCAGCAACCTACCGCAATCCAGTGGGTCTATTTGGTCGTTACCGGGGCATTGGGTGCAACTGGACATTTCTTATTGGTGAAGGCATTTCATATGGCATCCGCGTCGCTGCTCTCTCCCTATCTGAATGCCCAGCTTGTCGCGGCGGCTTTGATCAGTGTGGTCTTTTTCGATGATCTGTTGGGCTGGCCATTTTATCTGGGGTCCTTACTCATCGTCGGCGCCGGTCTGATGATTTGGGTTCATCAGCGGATATTGGCCTCTTTATCCGCCCGGACTTCACGGCGATCTGTAACATAGTTCAAAAAGATTGAGCCGCCCGATTTTCATCTAAGCAACAACCCGACTCTGTGCCACTCGATGCGGTTAAGCACCTGGTCTTTGTTGTAAGACCAGGGCTTGTTTTCAAGTTGGGTGATCGGAATCAGCTTTTGCTCAGCATGTCATCGATGATCGCTTCACAATCCAACCAATCCTGTACATCGTAACCGGGTTCGAAATTACGCGACTCAGCTCGATAATAGGCCATCGTGGCGATCATCTCATAACGCTCCCGTGGACTGATTATCCCTTTGCTGGATGCGCTTTTTTTCGCGACGCGTTTTTTAGCAACTTTTTTCTTAGCTGTCTTCTTCTTGGCGACTTTGGGCTTGGCAGCCTTTTTTGTCACGGTTTTCTTTTTTGAAAGCTTTTTTTCGCTCTCTTTTTCCTGCTTTTTGTTCACGGTATGCCCTCTAAAAGTGTCTCTAATTGTTGGTATCGAAAATTCAAAACGGTAATTATTTTTTTACTCAGGCAAATTTATAGTAATCGTTATCGGAATTGTCCAGAAATTCAGGTGATAACTGTGGGCTCGGTACGACCTGTGCGTTGTTCGATTTCCGCCAGGTTCTGTGCAATGGCTACCAGAGGCTTCATTACCTCTTCTGTCGGCGCCAGCTGTTTTTGTGGGTCTGGCTCATAGGCTTCCAGGTATACTCTCAATGTGGCGCCCTGAGTGCCTGTACCTGAAAGCCTGAAAACGATTCTTGAACCATCCGTAAAGCCTATCCTGATGCCCTGGTTGCTTGAAACAGAGCTGTCTACCGGATCGGTGTAGGAGAAGTTGTCGGCATACGCCACCTGGTAACCATCGATGTCGCTGTCCACCAGGCTGTCGAGTTTCTCACCCAGGGATTGCATCAATGATTCAGCGGCCGTCTTATCGATGGCTTCATAGTCATAGCGGGTATAGTAGTTTCGGCCATAAGACTTCCAGTGCTCCCGCACGATGGTCTCGACAGACTGCTGTTTGACCGCCAGCAGATTGAGCCAGAACAGTACCGCCCACATGCCGTCCTTTTCCCGGATGTGGTTGGAGCCTGTGCCAAAGCTCTCCTCACCGCACAGGGTGATTTTACCCGCATCGAGCAGATTGCCGAAAAACTTCCAGCCGGTCGGGGTTTCGTAGCATTCGAGACCGAGTTTCTCAGCAACCCGGTCCGCGGCCTGACTGGTGGGCATGGAACGGGCAACCCCGCTGATGCCTGAGGTATATCCCTTAACCAGGTGGGCATTCGCCGTGATCACCGCCAGACTGTCACTGGGTGTAACAAAAAAGTCACGTCCCAGGATCATGTTCCTGTCGCCATCCCCATCCGATGCCGCACCAAAGTCGACGCCGCTGTGTCCCTGGGTATGGGTAACCAACTCGTGAGCATGCACCAGATTCGGATCCGGATGGCTGCCGCCGAAATCCACCTTGGGCGTGCTGTTGATCACCGTACCCGGTGCAGCACCCAGCCTCTCTTCGAAGATATGTTTGGCATAGGGACCAGTGACAGCATGCATGGCATCGAAGCACATCTTGAATGCACCGGAATTGAACAGCTGGTGGATGCGCTCAAAATCGAACAGCCTCGCCATCAGTTCTGCATAGTCGATTACGGAATCGACAATTTGGATCAGTGTCTCACCAATCTGCAGTTCGCCGACCTGGTCCAGGTCCACATCATCATGTTCTGTGGTGCGATAGGCATCGATCTGCTTTGTGCGATTGAAAATGGCTTCGGTGACCGACTCCGGAGCCGGTCCGCCGTTGGGGGTGTTGAATTTGATGCCGAAGTCCTCATCCGGTCCTCCGGGATTGTGGCTGGCTGAGAGTATGATCCCCCCATCCGTCTTGTATTTGCGAATCAGACAGGAGGCGGCCGGGGTGGAGAGCAATCCGCCCAAACCGACAATCACCTTGGCCACACCGTTGGCTGCCGCCATTCTGAGAATAATTTGGATCGCTTCGCGGTTATAGAAACGCCCATCCCCCCCCAAGACCAGAGTGCCGCCATTCAGGTCGGTTTGAGTATCGAAAATGGCCTGTACAAAATTCTCCAGGTAGTGGGGAGTTTGAAACACTTTGACCTTTTTCCGCAGGCCGGAAGTGCCCGGGCGTTGATCGTCAAAGGGCTGAGTGGCGACATTGTTGCTATTCATGATTTTAAACTTCACACGGATTGATTGTTTGGATAGTCGCTATTCAAACATATCTGGTGTAGCCAATTGAAGCTCGGAGGGTGACATATTGCCTGGTTATGTCAGTGTGATTGTAGGATGATTACCGACAGGTTTGGTGAGGCCGAGCGATCGGCAGGGTTCAGTTTCTCGAGAAAAAGCCGGGTTAACAAATCTCGCTTTCTGGTGCAGGTCTGGGAATCGGTGGGTGTTCAGCAAAAATCGGCCGATTATTGCAGGCTTGATATTTGTGCGGTAGATAACTTCAATCACTACAAAGCGTGATAGAATGCCTGCCCCAATATTGCTCTCACAGAGGTTTCCATCAGCGGGAGCCGCAGTCTCACGGGATCAGTCAGGATCGTCGCTGTTGACGCAAACATGGATGAAAGATACAAAATGACTCAATTAAGACCGATTAAGACGGGGTGGATAGGATGTCTTGCGTAAAAAATCACTGGCACGACCGTAAACTGGCGATACGCATGCTGGGCATGTTCAGTATCTTCTCTCTGCCTATGGCAGCTCAATCGGGGGAGTGGATCGTCTCCCCGTCGATCACACTGGACGAGATCTACACGGACAATGCACTGCTGACCAATGACGACAAGGAGACGGAGTATGTCACCCGTGTAAAGCCCGGCATCTCCATTCTGCGGGAGGGCGCTAGGACCAATCTGGATTTCAACTATTCCCCTGAATACCGCTACTACAAAGAGGAGACCAGGGATAACGAAACCGTGCATATGCTGCGCGCCAACGCCGATGCGGAGCTTATGGAGAACCATCTCTATCTGGATCTCTGGGCAACCGCCGACCAGACCCGCATCGCCAACAGTCGCAACAGTCCGGACGGCCTCACCGGTCCAACCGAGAATCTGGACTATTACACTATGGGGGCAAGTCCCTACTATACGACCCGGTTTGGTAATACCAGCGTGCTGGAGGCGCGTTACTCGACCGATAAGGTCGACTACGAGGAAGATACCGAGGTTGACAGTACGTCACAGAAGTACAATCTGATTCTCGGTAGCGGAACCTACTCGACGGCCCAGGCCTGGGAACTCTCTGCCAGCCATACCAGGGAAGACTTTTCCGGTACCGCCGAGGACAATAAGATCTCGATCTTCCGCGGGGAGTTTCTGCAACAGATAACCCGTCGCTGGGCGGTGGCCTTCGCAGCCGGTTATGAAGATTATGACCTGGTTATCGGTGAAGATGTGGATGGTGAAATCTGGTCGGTTGGGCTTGTATTCACACCAACCAGCCGTACCCGTTTTGCCATTGGCGGTGGTGAGCGGGCATTTGGCGATGATTACTATGTGGATTTTGAACATGAGGCCAGTCGATCGGTCTGGCGTGCCACCTATAAGCGGGATTACATCAGTGCCCGTGATGAAGCGACCCATACTTCACTGTTCCAACGCCAGGATGCCTTCGGCAATGTGGTGCGGGATGCCGTACTCGACAATCCGCCACCGGTACGGGTTACCGGTGTCTCCACCCTGAGTGCGGAGTATTACGAGGTCGATCGTGTCGATGTCTCCTATCTGTTCAGCGCCCAACGCACCCGTTTTGAAGTGAGAGGGGGGTACATCAAGCGGGATTATGTGGTCGATACTCAGGATACCGAGGACAGCACGGCTGCCATCTCATTCAGTCGGCTGATCAGCCGCAAGATTACCGGGGTGGCCCGCTTACTCTGGTCGGATCATGAGCAGGAGCTGAGCACTTATGACGAGTGGACCGCCTCTTTAGGTCTCGGCTATCTGTTAGGTCAGGATGCCAGGGTGTCAATCGGTTTCAGCCATCTTGAACGGGATGGGGATACTGAGTTGAATACATATGAAGAGAATCGTGTAAATATCGGATTCATAGCTAGTTTTTAAATCTATTGAGCGTCTGGCCTTGAAAAACAGGCCAATGATCCCAACTATGTGACCAATTTGTAATCCTTGAAGCGGTGCAGGGTGGTAATACCCGTTGCGAGTCAGGCCGCTTTACAGGAGTTATTGTATCTACCTTGATAACAGAGGCCGTTCTCAAATATGACCGTTGAAGCCCAAAAAGAAACCCTGGATTTTCAGGCAGAAGTCAGCCAGGTACTGAATCTCGTAATTCGATCCCTCTACAGTAACAAAGAGATATTTCTGCGGGAGCTGATTTCGAATGCCTCGGATGCCGCGGAAAAGCTGAGATTTGAAGCGCTCACCGATGAGGCGCTGTTCGAGGAAGATCCGGAGCTTAAGGTTCGGGTCACTTACGACAAGGAAGCCGGTACCTTGACCATTTCCGATAATGGTATCGGTATGAGTCGCCAGGATGTGACCGAAACCATCGGTACCATCGCCAGCTCCGGCACGCGCAAGTTCTTTGAGGCCATGTCCGGTGATCAGGCCAAAGACAGTGAGCTGATCGGGCAGTTCGGTGTGGGTTTCTACTCGGCGTTTATCGTAGCCGACAAAGTGACTCTGAAAACTCGACGTGCCGGTCTTGGACATGAGCATGGCGTTCAGTGGGTATCGGAGGGTAAGGGCTCCTATTCCATTGAAAACATCGACAAGCCATCCCGTGGAACTGACGTCATTCTCCATTTACGGGAAGACGAAAACGAGTTTCTGGAAGGCTTCAGGCTGCGTAACATCATCTCCAAATTTTCCGATCACATCACCATGCCGGTGGAGATGGAAAAGGAGTTCTACGGAGAGGATGAGGAGAAACCGGAAACCGCTGAATTCGAAAGGGTAAATACCGGCACTGCCCTGTGGATGCGTAGCCGTAGTGAGATCAGTGATGAGGAGTACAACGAGTTTTACAAGCATGTCTCCCATGACTTTGAGGATCCGCTCCTGCATGTCCACAACCGGGTTGAGGGAAACAATGAATATACAGCCCTGCTGTTTGTTCCTGCCCGCGCGCCCTTCGATCTGTGGGACCGGGATCAGAAGCATGGTGTGAAGCTCTTCGTCAGACGGGTATTCATCATGGATGAGGCTGAAAAACTGATGCCTCGCTATATGCGATTCGTCAAAGGGGTGGTGGACTCCGACGATCTGCCGCTCAACGTCTCCCGGGAAATCCTGCAGCACAACCGGAAGATCGACACCATTCGCCAGGCCAACGTGAAGCGGGTGCTCGGGGCTCTGGAGAAACTTGCGGAGAATGACAAAGAGAAGTACCTGGAGTTCTGGGATCAATTCGGCAAGGTCTTGAAAGAGGGCCCGGCAGAGGATTTTGCCAACAAGGAGAAAATCTCTGCACTGCTGCGATTTGCCTCGACCCACAACGAGCAGGATGAGCAGACCGTATCGCTGGCCGATTACGTCTCCAGAATGCGTGAGGGTCAGGACAAGATCTACTACATCACCGCGGATTCAGCGGCTGCGGCCCGTTTCAGTCCACATCTTGAAGTGCTGAAGAAAAAGGGTATCGAAGTATTGCTGCTCTCCGACCGGGTGGATGAGTGGCTGGTTACCAGCCTGACAGAATTCGACGGCAAGTCCCTGCAGTCTGTTGCCAAGGGCGAGCTCGATCTCGGTGAGCTGGATGACAAAGAAGAGCAGGAGAGCCAGGAAAAACAGGCGGAAGAGCACAAGGCGCTGCTGGAAAGAATGCAGCAGGTATTGCAGGAGTCTGTTAAGGAGATCAGAGTCAGTCAGCGCTTGACCGATTCACCGGCCTGTCTGGTTGTTGAGGAGCACGACATGAGTGCCAATCTGGCCCGGGTGCTTAAATCGGTCGGACAGGATGCACCGCAGACCAAGCCGATCATGGAGGTGAACGCCACTCACCCGCTTGTGGTGCAGCTTGAAAACGAGTCGGATGAAGAGCGATTCGGCGATTTGAGCAAAGTGCTGTTTGATCAGGCGCAGCTGGCCGAAGGTGGTCAACTGGATGATCCGGCCGCATTTGTGCGGCGACTCAACAGCCTGATGTTAAAGCTGGCCGGACAATAATCACTACCTATCGGGACTGGGCTGGCGGATGATCAATCGGTCCGCCCAGGTCCGAGTAAACCCATGCCAATCATCGATATCCGCTGAACGATCGACTCAGTTTTGCTTTATATTGCTTTGATTTATGAGATTAAATCAATATAAATCAATATGATATAGTAAATACTTCATTTTATTTCTCTATTATGTGCAGAGGGGGTGTGGGCGACAATAAGCGGAGACATCGTGCAATCGCTTCATAAGTGACCTGTATCCGCCTATTGATAGCCTCAACTGGTCCCCGTCTGTCGGGCATGGCAAACTCAGGCTCATCATCCGGTCAGTACAGGCTAAGGCCCCAGGTTTTAGCACCCAGAAAAAAACCGGATAGATCAATTACAACCAAAGGAGAATCACAATGCGCGTCATTTTGTTGGGTGGCCCAGGTGCCGGAAAGGGCACACAGGCAAACTACATAAAAGAAAAATATCAGATACCGCAGATTTCCACCGGCGACATGCTGAGAGCTCATGTCAAAGCGGGTAGTGAGCTTGGGGTTGCAGCGAAAAAGATTATGGACGAAGGCGGTTTGGTCTCGGATGAGATCATCATGGGCATGGTCAAGGAGAGGATCAGTGAAGATGACTGCAAGAATGGCTATCTGTTTGATGGTTTTCCCCGCACCATTCCCCAGGCAGAGTCGCTGAAAGAGGCCGGTGTGCCCATTGATGCGGTGGTTGAGATCGATGTACCTGACGAGGAGATCATTAAACGGATGTCAGGTCGTCGCGTCCACCTGGCTTCCGGTCGTACCTACCACATCATCTACAACCCACCGAAAGTGGAGGGCAAAGATGACGAGACGGGTGAAGCGTTGATCCAGCGGGATGACGACCAGGAAGATACCGTGAAAGCTCGTCTTAAAGTCTATCATGACCAGACCGAACCGCTGATCTCGTTCTACAGTACTGAAGCCGACGCCGGTAGTTGTAAATACATAAAAATCAATGGTGTAGGCGGGGTTGATGACATCCGTGATCAGATCTATCAAGGTCTGGGCTAAGATCAAATCGGGTTAAAAAAGATCGGGGGGCCGGACAATTGTCGCGGCCCTTCTGTTTTTTGAAAAGCAATTCAGAGGATCGGTAATCCGGCAGGCATTCCAACCTCTATTCTGATACTATCTGCCATATCTTAACTTCCAGTAAGGGGCTACCACGTGGCTGTTGTAGAATTAACGAAAGAGAATTTTGAGTCGACCGTAACCGATAATGATTTTGTGATCATTGACTTTTGGGCGCCCTGGTGTGGTCCATGCCGTTCATTTGCTCCAACCTATGAGAGCGTATCTGAAGACCATCCAAATATCGTATTCGGTAAAGTGAATACCGAAGACGAGCAGGAACTCGCCATGCACTTTCAGGTGCGATCCATTCCGACCCTGATGATCTTTAGGGAAAATATCATTATCTTCTCTCAGCCTGGTGCACTTCCTGAATCTGCGTTCCGTGAACTGCTGAGCAAAGCCAGTGAACTGGATATGAATGAAGTAAGAGCGCAAATAGAGGCTGAGCAGCAGAACGGCCAAAACGCTTAACAAGCCCTAGACAAGCGTTTATCGGAACAATTCGAGTCTGTCGTTGCGCTGCAGACTTGAATTACCCAAGAGACGATATGAGATCTTCAGATTACCCGTGGAGTATGAAAAAGCTGCTTTCCCAGCAGCCCACGATGGGGCGTGTCCTGGATCTCAGTGAAGAGAGCTATGGGTTACTGATGCGAATGGCGCCCGATCTTCAGTCTCTGACCGGGGAGTATCGATCAAGATTGGGAGGGGCAATGGATCTCTATCTCGATGTGATCGAACAGACCCCCTACACAACGCTGGTACACCTGACCTACTACTTTACCCATGTCGTCGGGGATTACCCGGATCCTGATGCCATGCTGAGGGTCTACCATGATTCCAGGCAGGTGGATGTGATCGACCTGCGTCAGTCCAGCTTGCCACTCGATCGCTGGGGCGCCAATCCAACCCTCGAGCAGCGCTGGAAAATAAATCTATTTCTCTCAAAATGGCTAAGATATTGTGTTGAACAAGGCCATTCCTTTCTTGTTAACAGCCGCAATTTGGCTGCCGAATTTCCGATCTCCCAGGTCGGTTAATTATCACTGCTGCAAGGCTTAGCAGGGTGTAAAGGACTAAATTTTACAACCTATAGTACTCGCTGTTACCACTTATTTGGGGTAAATTAGCCCCCATAAGTAAGTTTGAGCGTGGATTTAAGGATACATTTTCAATAGATATCTATATACCCTTTCGTCAGGGTAAGAGGGATCTGCAGAGATGCAAAAATGATTAAAGTGTTACTGGTTGATGATCATGAATTGATCAGGACCGGAGTAAAGGGGATTCTCGATAAGGCTGAAGAGATCGAAGTTGCCGGGGAAGCCTCAACAGGTGAAGAAGCTATCGATCTGGTGAGAAAGACCTCGCCGGATGTAGTGCTAATGGATGTCAACATGCCTGGCATGGGGGGCATTGAAGCAACCCGCAGAGTACTTCGTGTAAAGTCTGATTTGAAGGTGATTGCATTGACCGTGCTTGATGATGATCCGTTTCCATCAAGACTTCATGAAGTCGGTGCGATGGGGTTTCTCACCAAAGGCTGTCCTGCGGATGAGATGATCCGGGCGATTCGGGCGGTATACAATGGTCACCACTATATTGCTTCTGATGTTGCCAGAAAACACACCCTGACCGAGTGGCAGGGACATGCCGATAATCCATTCAAAGTACTCTCTTCGAGAGAGACTCAAGTGTTGCTGCAGATTCTGGAAGGACAAAAAAACCAGGAGATATCCGATATTCTCTCTCTCAGTCCAAAAACGGTGAGTACATATCGCCAACGAATCTACGAAAAACTCGATATCAAGAATGATGTTGAGCTAACTCGACTGGCGTATCGCCATGGCATTTTAAAAGATAGCGATTAGCTTTGAAGAGATTTACCGCCAAATGCCGCCGCTGTCCCAGGTTGGCAGAGTTCCTCGATCAGGTCGGCCAGGAGTATCCTGACTATCATGCGGCACCGGTTGCCCCATTTGGTGATGCAAAAGCCAAACTGTTGATTGTCGGCCTGGCGCCAGGTATGCATGGCGCCAATGCGACGGGTAGGCCGTTTACCGGTGATCACGCGGGATTGCTACTCTATCAGACACTCTACGACTATGGATTTTCCAGTCAGCCTGAATCGATAAGCCGCAAAGACGGACTTGAACTCTATAACTGCCGCATCACCAATGCCGTCAAATGTCTGCCGCCGCAAAACAAACCTTTGGGCGCTGAAGTGAATCAGTGCAATGACTTTCTTGCCCAGGAACTGTCAGCCATGCCGTCTGAGAGTGTGGTGATCGCCCTGGGTTCGATTGCCCACAAAGCGGTGATCAAAGCACTGCAGTTGAGGCAAAAAGATTACCCATTCGCCCATGCGATGGAACATCAGCTCAGTGAGCAGCTAAACCTCATCGACTCCTACCATTGCAGTCGCTATAACACCCAGACACGACGTCTGACAGCCGAGATGTTTCAGCAGATTTTTCAACGGGCTGGAGAGCTTCTAAAATAGCTTGAAGGCAGGCTTGTTGCGGCTGAAGGTAAACGATTGTAAATAAACTGGCTGGCCATCAAGCCAGGCAGTATCCTGAGATTCAACCCGCCACGTGGCAAGCTCCCGATGAGTGGGAGTCTCACGGCATCTCATCTCTTTTTTAACGATTAACCCTAGGAACCGGTCTAACGGTATGGTTCAGCAACCGATTCAATATTGATCTCATATGGCTCAGCAGCAATTCGATCACGCCAAATTTCTCAACACCTTGACCTCCAGGCCGGGAGTCTATCGGATGATTGGTGAACAGGAGAAGGTCCTCTATGTGGGCAAGGCGAAAAATCTCAAAAAGCGGGTTTCCAGCTACTTTACCCGCAGTCTGAACCGGCGTATCCAGATCATGGTCTCTCAGATTGTTGAGATTGAGATCATCGTGACCCATACCGAAGCAGAAGCATTGATTCTCGAGAATCAGCTGATCAAATCGCTGAAGCCGAAATACAACATTCTGCTGAGGGATGATAAAAGCTACCCCTATATCCACCTCTCTTCGGATCAGGACTATCCAGCCCTCTCATTCAGACGTGGAGCCCGTACAGGTCATGGGCGCTATTTCGGTCCCTATCCCAGTGCCGGTTCAACCCGTGAAACCCTTCAGTTGCTGCAGAAGCTGTTTCCGGTGAGACAGTGTGAGGAGAGTTTCTACCGTAACCGCTCCAGAGCCTGTCTGCAGTACCAGATAAAACGCTGCAGCGGACCCTGTGTCGGTCTGGTCAGTAAGCAGGATTACGCGCTGGATGTGGACCACGCCGTTATGTTTTTAGAGGGTAAGACCAATCTGGTTGTTGATGAGTTGGTAAAACAGATGGAAGCGGCCTCGCAAGCACTGGAATTTGAGCTGGCGGCCCGCTACCGGGATCAGATCAAAAGTCTCCAGCGCATACAGGAACGCCAGTATGTGAGTGGCGAGTCGGGTGACCTGGATATTGTGGCGATTGCAAAACGGGGCAACAGCGCTTGTATTCAGGTCTTTTACATTCGATCAGGCCGCAATCTGGGAAACAAGTCCTTCTATCCAACCGTACCTCAAGGGGATTCGGAGGAGAGTGTCTTGCGCGCTTTCATCACCCAGTACTACCTGGACAAGCCGCTACCTAACGAGATCATCATAAACACACAGTTGGAAGAGCAGGTATTGCTGGAGGCTGTGTTCAGTGAGCAGGCCAAACGGCGGATTCGTATCGGTACCAAGGTGCGTGGTGAACGGGCACGGTGGTTGAAGATGGCCGCAGGCAATGCCAAGCTGGCGCTGCAGAGCCGTATCAATGCCCAAACGAATATGGACCAGCGGCTTCAATCACTTCAGCAGGCCCTGGATCTGGCCGCGATTCCAGAGCGCATGGAGTGTTTCGATATCAGCCACACCCGGGGCGAATTAACCGTAGGTTCCTGCGTGGTTTTCAACCAAGAGGGGCCGCTGAAGTCGGATTACCGGCGTTTCAACATCGAGGACATCACGCCAGGCGATGATTATGCCGCCATGAGTCAGGTACTGGAACGCCGCTATCGCAGAGTCAAGAAGGGTGAGGTGCCGTTACCGGATCTGCTGTTTGTCGATGGGGGCAAGGGGCAGCTGACCTCGGTATACGAGCGTTTACAGGATTTAGGGGTGTCAGGCCTGATTCTGGTCGGCGTGGCCAAAGGGGCTGACCGAAAAGCCGGGATGGAGCAGCTGTTCTTGTTGGGGCGAAAGTCACCGATTATACTGCCAGCAGATTCACCGGCGCTGCATCTTATCCAGCAGATACGAGATGAGGCACATCGATTTGCCATTACAGCCCATCGCCAGCGCAGGCAAAAAAGCCGTAAGCGTTCTGTACTTGAGGATATTCCGGGTATAGGCGCCAAGCGTCGACAGCGACTGATGAAGCAGTTTGGTGGTTTACAGGCACTCTCCAGGGCTGGTGTAGAGGATCTGGCCCGGGTGGAAGGAATCAGTAAAGGCTTGGCGGAACAGATCTACCAGGCGTTGCATGATAAAACATAAAGAACGACCGAGAACGACATGTGGAACATTCCTAACATACTGACACTTCTAAGGATTGTTTTGATTCCTGTGTTTGTGCTGCTGTTCTATCTACCGGTTGAGTGGGCTAGGCTCAGCTGTGCGCTAGTGTTCTCGGTTGCCGCCGTGACCGACTGGCTTGACGGCTATCTAGCCAGGCGATGGGGTCAGGTATCACCGCTTGGGGCATTTCTGGATCCGGTCGCGGACAAACTGATGGTGGCGGTCTCCCTGCTGTTGCTGGTACAGGCTGAGCCAACACCCGCGCTCGCCATTCCCGCAGCGGTCATTATCGGACGGGAAATCACCATTTCCGCACTGCGTGAGTGGATGGCGGAGCTGGGTGAGCGGGCCATGGTCGCTGTCTCACTGATCGGTAAATTCAAAACCGCAGTGCAGATGGTGGCAATTCTGCTGTTGATATTCAGTGAGCCGTTGTGGGGCATTCCGGTCTATACCGTCGGTTTTGTGCTGCTCTATGTGGCGGCTATTCTGACACTCTGGTCGATGGCGCTCTACATCAAAGCGGCCTGGCCGAGTCTGCTGGGGAAGCGACAGGTCAGCGGTAGCCTGGAGAGCAATAACATCTCAAACGTGGAGATCGATGGATCTACAGGACAGGTTAACGACTAAACTTAAAGGGTAGGCCCTAGGTCGGCTGTTACGGGGTTTGAACTTGTAACGGGTAGAATTAGGCCCTAACACCGAAAGATTGGGAAACGGGAGGTGACGGATGAATAAGAGTGTTCCACTCATAGGCCTATTGGTAGGTACATGGTTATTGGCTCCTGTTGAGACACAGGCGTTTGATTACAGATCCGGATCCAGTCACAGAGCCCCCCTGGCTCAGGGGAGCAGCTTCCATACACAGAAATCCGTAAAGTTTCAGCGCTATCAGGATGAACAGGGCTACCACCTACGTATTCTGAGCCGGGGGTATGCACCAGAAGCCATTCAAGTTCAGGTTTCCGGGCCCTACCTGGTGGTGAAGAATCAAGAGGCGCACCGGGTCGAAAACCGACACGAGCGGGGTTACAGCTTCACCAGCAGTTCCTCATCGATGAATCGTCGTTTCAGGCTGCCGGGCAATGCGGATGTTGCCGGGATGACAAGAAGCGAAGAGGATGGGGTGATCGTCATCACCTTACCCTACCGATACTAGGGCCTGTTTACACGAATCCAATACGCCTTGCTGGGGCTATTTTTGTGTCCAGCAAGGCAGAATGAGCGTGGTGTAGCCCGGCTACATGAGCGAATGATAACGCCGCTGGGCACAAAAACAGTTTTTTAGATATCAATATGGGAGGGTGTGCCTGAAAAAGAATGAAAGGAGCGATGTGGTTTTAGGATTTAGTTAGGAGAATCTGTGCTTTTATCTCTGGCCCAGAATATGGCACATCCTAGCCCAGACACAAATCCGAACAAATGACTCTCCCATGAAATGTAAGGAGAACTTGGCAAGACTCCGAATATCAGCCCGCCATAAACAAAGCCAACGAAAAGTGAAATTAAGATGAGCTTGATTTTACCACTCAAAATTCCTGCCAATAGCAAGTATCCGAAATATCCGTATATCAAGCTGCTGCTACCGACATGAATCGTCGCTCTACCAAAAAACCATACCAGGGCTCCTGAAATCAAAATACAACCGGTCGTTACCAACGCAAAGCGCTTTGTGCCGTGTTGTAGCATCAGAAGTGAGAATATGGCGAGTGGCACAATGTTTGAGAAGAAGTGCATCAAGCTGCCATGAAGCAGGGGCGCCAGAATGATGCCGTGTATTGCGTCAGTCTTGCGAGGTATTAACCCGAATTGGTTTAAGTATCTACCGGTAAGGATATTAATCATCTCTATTGCAGCGATCAGCAGGCATATGGCTATGACAACTCTAACTTGCGAGCCGAAGCCAATGTGCTCTCTTTTAAAGTTCATCTAAAAGGTAAGTGCCTCTGCACAGAGGAGTTGTAGTTACTTCCAATGTTTCCAGCCATCCAGGTAATAACCAAGAACTTTTGGTGAGTCCAGCGTGCTTATCTCTACGTCGGTAGCGCGCATATCTTTCTCAAAATAGAGCATTCTTTCAATAGCATAGGCATCGACATACTTTGTTGATGTAGGTAGTTTGGTCGAGTCTAAATCGATTCTTGATTTGCTGGCGAGGATAAATCCCCACTCCCCAAAAGATGGAATGGTTGTGTGATAAGGAACTACATCAACATAGCCTGCGGATACAATCGTTTCCTTGATTGACCAAAATGCATTGGTGGCATAAAAAGGGCTGGTTGCTTGCGTTACAAAACTGCCATTTTCGCTGAGTCTGTTTTTTACCAATCGATAGAATTCTCGACTATAAAGGCGCGACAGGGCGGTGTTGTTGGGGTCAGGTAGGTCAATAATAATAAGGTCGAAATCACGCTCTGTATTACGGAGGAATACAAAAGCATCCTCGTTAATGACAGTAAGCTTTTCGTCTTCAAATGCTTCATTGTTGAGTGCGCTGATATAGGCATTTGATTTGGCCAGCGCTGTCACTGCCGGATCCAAATCCACTAATGTCATCGATTGAATATTCTCGTATTTCTGTAGCTCCCTGATTGCCAAGCCGTCGCCACCACCGAGCAGCAAGACATTTCGGCAGTCGCAGTTCAGCATGGGAATGTGTACCAGCGATTCATGGTAACGATATTCGTCTGTAGAGGAGAATTGTAGGTTTCCGTTTAAAAAGAGGCGCACATCATCCTTGCTTTTGGTAAGAACGACCTGCTGGTAAGGTGTTTCCTTAGCGTAAACTACTCGATCATTATAGATTTCACCTGTCCAAAGCCCTAAAAGCTTTTGGGAAAACAGGAAAGCCGTTATCAAAATGGTTAATGCTGAAAAGCTATAAAGGTAGAGAGTTGTCTTTTTCTCGATCTTCAATGATCTAGAAAAAAACCATAAGACAGAGAACCCTATAGACATATTCACCAAACCGAAGAAAAGCGATGATTTGAATATGCCGAAGAAAGGCAGCAAGAGAAAAGGAAAAAGCAGTGTGGCTATCAGGGCTCCTAGATAATCTACAGATAGCACGTTGGATAAATTGTCCTTTAGCACGAAATAGGGTGACATGAGCCGGCTTAGCAGCGGTATCTCCAAACCTATCAGTAAGCCAATAATTGAAGTCAGAAATATAATAGTGAGTTGAAAATAATCGAAATAGGCAAAGGAGAAATAGAGTAGCGGGACACTGAGGCCACCAATCAAACCGAGCAATATTTCGGCAGATACAAAATAGCGAAGCAGTTTTTTATCGCTGATCAATCGCGACAGGTATGAACCCAATCCCATCGTTGCCATGTAAAAGCCGATGACAAGCGAGAATTGTTTAATACTATCACCAAGAAAATAGGCGCCTGTTGTCGCTATGAGAAGTTCATAGACGATTGAACAAACGCCCGCGATAAATGTTGAGAATATTAAAACATTGACGCGTTTGGCGACCTGAGTGCCCGGTTGGTCGAGGGGCATAGGCTACTTGCCCCCGCTGAATCCACCGCCCCGGTTGTTTGGGCCTCCTAGGCTTCCATCACGTGCGCTAGGTGAATGATGTATGTCAGGGCCACCCCAGTACCAAAAAGAAGGGCCGCGATGGTAGCCACCATAACCCATATAGCCCCAGCCACGCATGCTGATCATGAGCAACACGAAGTAGACTACAGCCATGACAACAAGTAGCCCAATGAAGACACTTCCTGATTGCTTGTTTCTATTCATTCTTGTCATCCCTATAGTTCTGTTTTCTGCAAGTATTCAAACCAGCGAGTGAATCCACCGCTGAAATAGAATAGTGCCACGCCAATGACGAATGAAATTATGCCAAGCCAGAGATGGGCAACTGAGCTGCCCAATTTTTTGTTGGCCTTGACACTAATATCGCCCACGCTTGAGCTACGGCTGTTTTCAGAGCTGAAGTTAATAAAGTAATTGCCGGGCCTTGGGAATGTCACTGAAATATCGTAGTTATTTTTACCTTCCTGCCAAGGGCCGTCGGAATCTCGCCCTGTTTCGAACCAGAGCTCGTCACTGAACGCAAAAAGATAGTTGCCTTTTTCATCCACAACTTCAGCTTCTATGGCGCTCCAATGACGGTCGCCAACATGTTGTGTAACGACTATTTCCAGAACTTCGCTCTCCTCTTCAATTTTGATAGGGCCAAACTTACCGCCTGTAGGGGGAAAGCTCTGTTCGATGGTATCGCCGATATGGGAAGAAAGTATCCATGCGGTAATCAAGCAAACAAGACCGAAAATTACAAAGCTAAGCCCATATTTGTCTGTATTCATCTGTATATCCTTAACTGGGCTTAAATGGCAAAGAACACAATGGACGCAAAGCAAACGACCATGACAAACTCGAGAATGCCTGCGCCGATATTCCGGTCATTGTGAATTTCATGGTTTAGGTCGTAGTAGGGTATCAATACCTTATCCATGATATAGCGGAATACCGGAAGTAAGATAAATGCGCCGCAGGAGACCAGAGCAAATCGGCTTAGGTTCTCCCCCCAGCTTATGAAATTGCCGGATGCGCCATTCATTAAGATGATGCCTAGTGCGATAAGCGTGCCGCCAAAGGCGACGCCAGCCGCGACATTGTCCTTTTCAATTTCATCGTGGATATCATAAGGTGTGATCAGGTTATACACCTTTGAAAAGAGAATGAGCACGAGTTGCCCAATGGCAAAAAAAGCGATGGCAGTATCGATACCACCACCTTCTCCATGTACCGCACCAGCCACTACGAGACCCGATGCAATAAAAGAGCCTGCAACCACAGCACCGGTACCTTCATTTTGGTCATCAACAAGTTCTGATCTATTTTGGAACTTATAAAGAATCAGCTTGTCATTGATGACCCTGGAAATATTCAAAAGAATAATACCGACAACTGAATAGCCTCCCACGAGGAGCAGGTCTTGCACGATACCCTGGCTGGGGCCAACCAGTGCACTCGCAAAAATTATGCTGACTGCAATCAGGTAGCCTGAAAGAGAAATCGATATCGCCTTATTGTGTTTTTCTGATATTTCAGTGTTGATGTCGTAAGGAGTGAATTTGTTTGCTGCCCATTTAGAGATCCAAAATACGGCTAGATACAGCAGCAGCAGGCTTAGCGGTGCCGCTATCTTGAGTATGAGTAATTCGAGATCTAACATAGAGGTTTCCTTAGCCGGTTATATGGTTGCAATACAGTTTTCGATTGATGAAGTTTCTGGGATCGATTCATCTCTGGCCATCAACAGTATTGCCTTGGCTGAAATTATTGCTCCCTCTGGAGGACAGGTTTTTACATCACCCTCGTCATCGATATAGCCTAGCGGAGTGCCTATCTCCTGCTGGATGAGGGCGCAAGCGATATCTTTCCAGGATTTGTTTTTCACCTCGATGTCGTATCGATGAATCGATGCGCCGAAATGTGTAAACAGATCCTCGAGTATACGCTCGGTACCGGGTGCTGAGAGCGCTCTCACGATGAGTTCCGGATAGGCTCGGATCGGTCTAAGCACGGAGTCTGCACCCATCGATTTAAATCGACTGAAATTCGAGTCCTGAACGGCCTCTGCCGCAATCAGTGCATTATTGCCTCGGCGTTCAAACTGATCCAGCAAGTCCAGTGTTAGACTGTCAGAGCGAGGGTCTAAAGCATCTTGCGCAAGAAACAGTACATAGCTCGCTTCATTGATACTTACGTCCGAGAAGAAATTGCCGAGGCTGGTGTTGACGTTTTTATAGACAACTCCCATATCGGTTAAGGAATTTGGCAGCCCTCCTTGAGAGAAAATATGAGTTGCCAAGATGACGGGCTTTTCTGCTAAGCAGGGGGTAACGCGAAACTGACCAATTAAGCGTAGTAAAAACTGTTCACTATTCTTGTCCGGTGCATTTACTATAACAATATGATCACTCATTCGATTCCAACTCCAGAATCCTTTAGTAATTCGTTCTCGTCGATCCATACGGAAATCGAGGTATTCCCCCGCGAGTTGTGCCAGCATCCATATTCCCAGGATGTAGAGCAGTACAACTGTAGAAGTTTGTCCCCAAAAACTGTTGGCTGAAAGATCTCCATATCCGACTGTGGTAACAGTAGTTAAAGTCAACCAAGCTGCCTGGCTAAGAGACAGTTTCTCAAACCACATCATTGCAATGATGTGCAGGCCTAAAATCAGTAAGAGCTTTAAGAACAGGTATTGTAATCTATGGGCAATATTATTACGTGTTTGCCGCACTAATTTGACAATCCGTTTGTTCTTGTGTCTGTTCAGGAAAAAATTGAGCACAGGTATACTTCGCTTCTCTTGGGGTCAAGACCTTCTCCATAGTTCAACAACATCAGTCATTGGTCTTACCAAGCCAAGGCACACCTCGATTTCATCCCCTTCCCAGACTTCAATCTCCAGAGACTTATTTTCATCCGCGGTGTAATACTCGAAGTATCGGAATGTCTCACCGCCGGGGGGTATGCCATTATTGTGTCTGATATCTTTTTCAAAATAGTGCCCTTCAGCGCCAAAAACCCTTCGTGAATAAGTAGTGGCTAGCCAACTATCGGAAGAATCTTGGTCAGTTATTGTAATTTCCCGACTATCCTCATCCTTCATTGCTGCGCGTAATCTATCCCAACCAAACAAAGATTCGACTTCCTTGTTTTTCAGCTTTCTTGAAATAACGATTAGCTCCTCTCCATCGAAATCTTCAATGGAAAGATACAAAGGCTTGCGATCGCCACTTTTAATAACAAATTGCGGTGATCCGGTGTCGGTATAGAAATAGGTAGCTACTTTTTGAACCTGAAATGTTTCACCACGTAAATCTTCCGGCAAGGCAAAGCCATCAGCAAAGCGCAGCATATCACCCTTGGAGAGTTGTTCAGGTGATGTGAGTTCTTCAGGGGCATCCTGTTTTTTAAATGATTTGATGAGTGAGCTTAAGGTTTTCAGCATCGTTTTCATCCTTGCTTCATGGTGTTTTTGTGAATCTCACCTCGATACCGCAGCTCCGTAGCCGACTTTGCGGGACGATATGCTCGTTTTAGTATGGGTTCGACGTTTTCCGGCCTCGCATTTCCGCACATGAATATATCAAATGCGGCAAAGCCACGCTCAGGCCAGGTATGCACATTAATATGGGATTCAGCCAAGATGGCTGTACCAGACAAACCACCAGTCGGTGTGAATTGATGGATATGGAGGTGCAAAAGCGTCGCGCCAGCTGCTTCCACCGATTCTCTGAGCGTTTTTTCCAGCAGCTCCCGATCATCAAGTTTTTCAGCACCCCAGAGATCAATCAGAATATGCTTGCCGGCATATTCACTATCTCCAAGTTGGGTAAAATAGTCTTTACGGTATAGGGGGGCTACTTGATTATTACTCATTTGGAAGAACAATTATTCCTTTAAATTTCGCGCTGCTTTTTTGCATATTGTATAAGCTTCTCAGCAGCGAGCTCCTTAATTTTTAGTCGGTCATTGGGATCAACACCATACTCTTTTGCTAAAAAGGAGAAGTCCTCGTCTGACAACGAGAGGGTCAGACGAGGTCTTACTGGCTTATTTTTGTATTGTAACCCCAATATTTTCCGAATGAAATCAGGTGTATTGAGATGTTCGTCCAGGGCTTTTTTTTTGATCAAAGTCTGAGTGTCAACGCCCAGGTCAAAGGCGATTTGTACAGCTGCTGCGGCCGCTTTCTCCTTTTCCCACTTTTGCTTCGTGCTCATCTCACCTAGGACCCTCGTTAATGATCTCTTATTGCTGCCTCAATCGCTCAAGAATCGATTCTGCCGAAGACTCTTGAGGGCCGATACCCGAGGCTTTCATTTTAGCGGCTAAGTCATCAGACAATTCTGCTTGCAGCGCTTCGCCGGCAGCTATTTGGTCGGCTCGGTCCTGCTGTTTCTTTTTGATACGTTCCAGGGATTCTCGAGCACTGCGCATAGTTGAGTTGTTGGCCGCGATATTGTCTGTTACGGACATCGTGGCTTTCTGTACAGACTCAGTTGTCTTTACCATCAGGAGCTGCCGCTCATTTTCAGCGATGGTTTTTTCTGCCTGTTTGATCTGTGATTTCAGCGTTGCAATGTGGCCAGTAAAGCCTGATAAAATGGCTTGCTGGTCGCTCAAAGCAGATTCATATTCTGAGATTTTGCGAGCAATTTCCAGTGCCAGTGTTTCGTTATTTTTCTCCAATGCCTCCTTAGCAAAGCCTTCGTGCTCGGAAATATTGGTTTGAATGGCGGAAATCTGGCGTTTGGTTTGCATCTCTTTTGCCATCACTTCCGTGAGACTTACACGGCCTTTTTCCAGATTTTTCTTCGCATCGACAATTTCTTGTTCAAGGATACGGATGGCATTGGCGTCAATAATGGCCTCACCGGCTTCACGGGCACCGCCACGAACAGCCGTCATTAATTTCTTTAAAATATTCATATTCAGTATCTCTCACTCTACTTAAGGTAGTTTTCAAGGGCTTCTAAAGCTTCCAATGCATTCTCGCCTAGAGTCACTAGTTCTTTTTGAATATTTTCAAAGCTAGAGTTCGTGGAAAGTGCTCCAAACAGGGTATATTGGTTATCTATCTTTGCAAAAGCTGACAATGGCATTGGAATATTCAATTGCAGACATTGCTCATTGAGCTCGTCTAACATGTCATCTTTAACTTCCTCTTTCTTAAAGAGGTAAGCGATACAGAGCATTTGTGTCTCCGTGATTGTGACATAAAGCGGTATTTCGTCTTGATCGCTTAAAGTTACCTGTAGCACTTCCTGGGCACCGGGCATTGGCAAACAGTTGAATGATCGGCCTTCCCATTGAGCGTCAGATAACCTAATTGCCAGTTCTTTGAGCTGAGACATTCTTTTCTCCTGTGTGTCTGTTCTGTATGGCTGCTGACATAATATGTCAAAGATTAGCATCCTGACATATTATGTCAATACCCAAGCTCTAAAAATGGTGCGGGGACTAATTATCACAAGTTTTGTGGGTATATTTTATGAACCTTGTTTATTCTTGCGAACTGTTTATTGCCAGATTAACTTCGCCAAACTGAGAACTGGTGCATTCTACCGAGTAATATTTACCGTTGCGTAAACTCGAGGTCTTTGACTGCGGATGATAAGTGATCACAGGAAGCTAGGAGGATAGGGTGATTGTCACTACTTTAGTCTGTCACTATGCCTGTTGGAAAGAAGCCGGCGT
>JAKSBX010000018.1 GCA_022360905.1 Chromatiales bacterium | reverse complement strand
GGGCAACAGGCAGATTTGCTGAGCGGACAGCGGGCCATCGTTACCGGAGCGAATTCCGGTATTGGGGAAGCGGTGGCCAAAGGCTTGGCCAGGGCCGGTGCGAAAGTGGCGGTCAACTATGTGGTCAATGAGGCGGAAGCCCAGCGGGTGGTCGAGGAGATCGAACAACTTGGCGGTGAGGCCATGGCGGTCTATGCCGATGTCAGTAACGAAGCGGATGTTGAGAAGATGTTCGAGCAGGTCGTCGAGGCCTGGCAGAGTGTGGATATTCTGGTCAACAATGCGGGTATCCAACGGGATGCCGCCTTCGTCGATATGAGTCTTGGTCAGTGGAACAAGGTGATGGAGGTCAATCTGACCGGCCAGTTTCTCTGTACCCGTGCCGCTGCCCGGGAGTTCTTGCGCCGCGGTGTGGACCAGACCCTCTCCTGTGCCGCCGGCAAGGTGATCTGCATGTCTTCCGTCCATGAGGTGATTCCCTGGGCCGGTCACGTCAACTATGCCGCCTCCAAGGGGGGTGTGATGATGTTCATGCAGAGTGTGGCTCAGGAGCTCGCGCATCAGAAGATTCGGGTCAACGGGATCGCTCCGGGGGCGATCAAAACCCCGATCAATCGTTCTGCCTGGGAGACACCGGAAGCTGCATCATCTCTGCTGGCGCTGATCCCCTACGAGCGTATCGGTGACCCGGAGGATATCGCCAAGGCTACCGTCTGGCTGGCGTCTGACCAGTCCGATTATGTGACCGGTACGACCCTATTTGTCGATGGCGGCATGACCCTTTATCCGGGGTTCAGAGAGGGCGGTTGATATGTCCGATTTGATTCGCTTCGGTCGCGATATCTGTGGGGATCTGGCTCAGGCGGAACGTCGTGAGTGGTGGCTTACCAATGGACTAGGCGGCTATGCCGGGGGCACCATCGCCGGCACTCTGACCAGACGCTATCACGGCCTGTTGATTGCTCCGTTGCATGGGGCGATGGACCGGCAACTGCTGATGGCCAAGGCGGATGCAACCCTGGATGCGGCAGGTAGGGAGTGGCCGCTGTTCACCAATCGTTGGTATGGGGGAGTGGTGGAACCGGCTGGTTATCGGAATATCGAGCACTTCCGTCTGCACGGGCGGATGCCTGCGTGGCGATTCGCTTGTGCCGATCGCATTGTGGAGATGCGGATCTGGATGGTGGATGGTGAACACACAACCTATGTTGCCTATCGATGCAGTGGCGGTGGCGATGAGCCAGCCAGGCTTAGGCTGAAGCTGCTGGTCAACCATCGGGACCACCATGGCAACATGCCGGTAAGAGGCACCACCGCTACGATTAAACAGACAGAAAACAGAGTGGAAATCGAGTGGCCACAGGGGGGGCGCCTCTATCTTCACTCCACGCCAGCGGATATGGAACCCAGACAGGATTGGCACGAAGGTTTTCAATTGAAGCAGGAGGCAGAGCGTGGCCTTGCCGCTATCGACAACAATCTCTCCCTGGGGCAACTGATCTTTACCCCGCAGGAGAATGAATGGGTTGGCTTTGCCGTCAGCCTGAATGACCAACTGCAGTTCAATCTGCCTGCTGCGATGCGCAGTTTTATGGATCGGGATGAGAGTCTGAGTCAGCCTCCATCTGAAGGCTTGAGCGGACCCGACTGGGTAGCACAGATGCGTCTCTCCGCTGACAGTTTCCTAATCAGAAGAGTGCTGCCCTCCGGGGAGTTGGGGGATTCGCTTATTGCCGGTTATCCCTGGTTTGGCGATTGGGGTAGAGACACTATGATCTCCCTTGCCGGACTGACCTTGGCAGTCGGTCGCCTGGAGAGTGCCCGCTCCATACTGATGAGTTATGCCAAGCTGGTGGATCAGGGACAGCTGCCCAATCGTTTTACCGATCGGGGTGAGACCGCAGAATACAATACGGTGGATGCAGCGCTCTGGTACTTCGATGCCTGGTATGCCTATCTAGAGGCTAGTGATGATGTGGACAGTCTGCAGCAGATCTATCCGGTACTGCAGAGCATCATCGACTGGCACATCGAGGGCACTCGATACGGCATAGGCATGGATCCCCAGGACCACCTGCTGCGAGCCGGGGAGGCCGGAGTCCAGTTGACCTGGATGGATGCCAAGGTCGGCAACTGGGTGGTTACCCCGCGTACCGGTAAACCGGTGGAGATCAATGCGCTTTGGTATAACGCGCTGATGATCATGGCGGATTTTGCCAAACGTCTGGCGGTGCAAGACACAGACTATGGTCAATTGGCCGATGCCGTGAAGAGCAGCTTCCAACGTTATGCTCAACCTCATGGTGAAGGTCTGTTCGATGTGTTGGATGGGCCGCAAGGTGATGACGACAGCATACGACCCAATCAGATTCTGGCGGTGAGTCTACCTTATTCACCATTGGATCCAGTGCAACAGAAGCAGGTGGTGGAGATCTGTTCCCGTGAGTTACTCACCTCCCATGGATTACGCTCTCTGAGTCCGCGCCACAAAGACTATGCTCATCGCTATAAAGGAGGCGTTGCGGATCGTGACGGGGCCTACCATCAGGGAACGGTATGGGCCTGGTTGCTGGGCCACTATGCCTGGGCGGAGTATCTGGTGCGTGGCGATGCGGTGGCAGCGCAGCAGCGCCTGGAGCCCCTGGGGGATCAGCTTAAGGATGCGGGCCTTGGTCATATCAGTGAGATATTCGATGCGGATCCACCCCATCAACCCAGAGGGGCACCCGCACAGGCCTGGTCAGTGGCAACCACCCTGGTGGCCTGGCAACGACTGCAGCAGATCATCGATGGGCAGTGACCGTCTCTTTAACCTGAATCCTGAATGTGATTGGCAGGAGTGGTGATGAACAACCGACAACTCAATGAAGAGCAACAGCGCCTGCAACAACAGCGCGATGGGGAAGTGGACTGGAATCTGTGGGGACCCTATCTCTCCGAACGGGCCTGGGGAACCGTAAGGGAAGATTACAGCGCCGGAGGCACCGCCTGGGAATATTTCGATCATGACCAGGCCAGGTCCAGGGCCTATCGCTGGAATGAGGATGGACTGGGCGGTATCAGTGATGAGCAGCAGCGGCTCTGTTTTGCTCTGGGATTATGGAATGGGGTGGATCCGATTCTAAAAGAGCGCGCTTTCGGCCTCACCGGCAATCAGGGAAACCGGGGCGAGGATGTCAAAGAGTACTACTTCTACACCGATGCGACTCCCAGCCACAGCTGGTTGCGCTATCTCTATAAATACCCCCAAGCCGAATATCCCTACTCAAGACTGGTGGAGGAGAACCGCCACCGGGACAGACTCGATCCCCCGTTCAATTTGCTCGACAGTGGTGTCTTCGAAGAGAACCGCTATTGGGATGTGTCGGTCATCTATGCCAAGGCCGAGGCTGATCAAATTCACATCCGGATCACTGTCCACAATCACGCTGAACAGAGCGCTCTGCTACATCTGCTTCCCCAACTCTGGTTTCGCAATGACTGGTCCTGGGGAGAAGAGACGAGCAGACCTGAATTAAAAAAGCACGACACAAACTCAGCTGCCAACTGGTGTGTG
>JAKSBX010000130.1 GCA_022360905.1 Chromatiales bacterium | reverse complement strand
GGCTTCGATCACCGAGCTCAGCACGGCCGGCAGAATGGGTTAGAATGGCCGGCCAGCAACACCAGCAATTTGTGCAGAGGGCCCCAGGAGTGGTTGCATGAGCCGACAGATCTTACCGCGTCATTTACGATCCCAGGGGGTCGCCCTGGCCCATGACGTGTTGATGGTGCCCATCGCCTGGTTTCTGGCCTTTTGGTTCCGCTACAACCTGGAGGTTGTACCGGTCTCTTTCTATGAGGACGCCCTGCGAGCACTGCTCTACATTCTGCCGGTTCAGCTGGCGGCATTTCTGCTGTTCGGTCTCTACCGGGGCATCTGGCGTTTCGCCTCCCTGCCCGACATCATACGGATCCTTAAAGCGGTACTGGTCGGTACCGTGGTCGGGGTGGCGTTACTGTTTGTCTTTACACGGGCCGGCGGAGTACCCAGATCGGTCCCGGTAATCCATGCCATTCTACTGGTGATGCTGTTGAGCGGACCGCGGCTGATCTATCGTCTGCTCAAGGACAGACACCTGGACCTGGCACCAGGCAAACGGGTACTGATCGTCGGCTCAGGCAAAGCCGGTGAGATGCTGGCCAGAGACATTCTGCGCAACCGGCGCGGCGACTTCCGGCCGGTGGCCTTCGTGGATGACAAGCAGCGTCGTCAGGGACGGGAGATTCACGGCCTGCCGGTGGCCGGCACCAGCGAGGATATCCCGGCACTCTGTGAAGAGCTGAGTATCGATATCATCATGCTGGCGATCCCTTCCGCCTCATCCTCACAGATGCGCCGGGTGGTCGAATTTTGCGAATCTGCCGGGGTACCTTTCCGCTCCGTACCCCAGCTCAACGACCTGATGTCGGGGAATGTACAGATCAACCACTTGAGGCAGGTCTCGATCGAGGATCTGCTGGGCCGCAATCCGGTCTCCCTCGACTGGCAGGCGATCGATGCCACACTGGCGGGTAAGGTGATTCTGGTGACCGGGGCCGGTGGCTCGATCGGCTCGGAACTCTGCAGACAGCTTGCCAAGCTCAATCCCGCCAAGCTGGTGTTGTTGGAAAACAGTGAATTCAATCTCTATTCCATCGAGATGGAGCTGCTGAAGAGCTATCCGGAACTTAGCCTGGATTGTCATCTCGGAGACATCACCGACCAGGCCTATGTGGAGAGCGTGTTCCGTGAATACCGGCCTGAAGTGGTTTTTCATGCAGCCGCCTACAAACATGTGCCGATGCTTGAGAACCGAATTCGTCAGGCGGTGCGCAATAACGTGCTCGGCACCCGTATCGTGGCAGAGATGGCAAACCAATACCGCAGTGGCGTGTTCGTGCTGGTCTCCACCGATAAAGCGGTCAATCCGGCTAATGTGATGGGGGCCAGCAAGCGGGGTGCTGAGATCTTTTGTCAGAACCTCAACGCCCATTCCGATACCCGTTTCATAACGGTACGTTTCGGCAATGTACTAGGCTCCGCCGGCAGTGTAATTCCGCTGTTCCGCAAACAGATCGAAGCGGGGGGACCGGTGACCGTCACCGACCCCAGGATGGAGCGCTATTTCATGACCATCCCAGAGGCCTGCCAACTGATCATGCAGACCGTGGTGATGGGGCAAGGTGGCGAGATTTTTGTCCTCGACATGGGAGAGCCGATCAAGATCAGCTATCTGGCCGAGCAGATGATCCACCTCTCCGGACGCACCCTGGGTGAGGATATCCAGATTGAGTACATTGGCTTACGACCAGGCGAAAAACTCTACGAGGAGCTGTTTCACGAGAAGGAGGAGCTTGCAAAAACCAGCCATGAAAAGGTCCTGCTGGCTCACCACCGCCAGGTCGACTGGCAGTGGCTGAACGAGGTCATGCAACAGATGACCACGGCCAGTGAGGCTCTCGACAGCCGGCAACTAAGGGCGTTACTCGGTCAACTGGTACCGGAGCACGAAAACCAGACAAAGCCACCAGCGTCCAACAAGGTTAGCGCCTGAACCAAACCGACTATCCCCTTCTTGCCGGTTCAAGCCAACGGCCGGTCAGCGTTTGAACTGCAACACCAGATTGTCGAGTCGCTCGATCGCTTCCGCCATCTCTTCGGTGGCCCGCACACTCTTATGCGCACCTTCAGAGGTAGAATCGGCTACCTGATTGATATTGACGATATTCTGGTTGATCTCTTCAGCCACCGAACTCTGCTCTTCTGAAGCCGTAGCGATATGGTGATTCATATCGGTAATGCTATCGATCACACCGGAGATACTCTGCAGTGCGGCGCCGGCCTGGCCGGCCAGGGTCACACAGGATTCAGCCTGTGAGCAACTCTGCTCCATCACCCCGACAGCCTGACTGCTACCCGATTGCAGACGCTCGATCATCTCCTCGATCTCTTTGGCGGATTGGGTAGTTCGGCTGGCCAGATTTCGCACCTCATCGGCGACAACCGCAAACCCCCGCCCATTCTCTCCGGCCCGGGCGGCTTCAATCGCCGCATTCAGGGCCAGCAGGTTGGTCTGCTCGGCAATATCCTTGATGACATCGAGCACACGCACGATATCCGCACTCTGCTTGGAAAGCCGATCAATCACGCCAGCGGCCTGCTGGACATCCGCGGAGAGCGCATTGATGGAATCGACGGTCTGCTGCACGACATCCTGCCCCGATACGGTCTTCTTCTGACCTGAGCGGGTGGCTTCTGCGGCAAGCACGGTATTGCGTGCAATCTCCTGTACGGTCGCCACCATCTGTGTCATGGCGGTTGCCACCATGGAGAGTTCCTGTTGCTGCTGCTCAACCCCCTGGTTGGCCTGCACGGAAGTGCCGTAGTTCACATGGGCCAGGTTTGACAGCTTGGAGGTGGTATCCGAGAGTCGGCCGACAATCGCGTTGATCTGTGACGACTGCATCTTCAGCGCCAGCTGAATCTGACCAAACTCATCATCCCGGCCGGTGTAGACCTGGCGCATGACCGGTTGATCATAGACCTCGGATGCCTGGCTCACCAGTTTCTGCAGGGGATGCATAATCAGAGCATTGACCCCGATCATCAACAACCCCGTGACGGCAAAACCAACCAAGCCGAGCGCGTCGGACTGTGTGGACATGCCAAGCAACAGGGCAGGCAGCAACGCCAACAGATTCCCCAGAATCAATTTCTGGCGCAATCCGATCCGCCCCAATAGACCGCTCTTGAATCCCTTGCCCTGCTGCAGTCGCTGATAGATCCGCTCCGCCCGCTCAATCCACTCACGTTTCGGCTGGTACCTGACCGACTGATACTCGAAAGTCTCACCGCCCTTCAGAATCGGCATCACAAAAGCATCCACCCAGTAGTGGTCACCGTTTTTACAGCGGTTTTTAACGATCCCCATCCAGGGATATCCCGCTTTTACCGTATCCCAAAGACTTTCGAAGGCTACGGGCGGCATATCCGGGTGACGGACCACGTTGTGGTTGTGGCCACACAGCTCCCCATCGCTGAAGCCGCTGATCTCAACAAAATCCTGATTGACGTAAGTGATCGCACCTTTCAGATCGGTAGTCGAAAGAATGTTGTGTTGTTGCTGAACTTCCTTTTCCCTGTTGCTCACGGGGTGGTTGATTTTCATTGTGTCGGGGCCTTCAACGATGCTTGGATTTATGGTTATTGGATCAAGAAAAATAACGGATAAATGCTGTAGACAAGTCAATGACAGAAAATGATTTGGTTGGTTTTTTGAATCAATAAAACACCGGCTAAGTCTACGGAAGTTTAAATATAACAGCCTTATATAACACCACTGAGAGCAAAAAATTAATACTCATTATTTGTTTCCGTGATACACAATCACTTGTAAAGAAATTGCCGTCTCTGTCGATCAACAAGAGAGGTAACCAGGGAATCTGATGGAGGCAGAGTGGTAATGAAAAACGGGATACAACCGACGAATAGGGAGGTGTTGGTCAGCGAGCGTGATTTTATCGTTTCTAAAACCGATACCAAGGGGAGAATCGTCTACGCGAACAGGCTGTTCATGAAGATCAGTGGCTACCAGGAAACGGAGTTGCTTGGCCAGCAACATAATCTGTTGCGCCACCCGGATATGCCCCGAGGTGTGTTCCATCTACTGTGGAGCGAAATCATGCAGGGTCAAGAGTGTTTTGCCTACATTAAGAATCTCTGCAAAAACGGTGACCACTACTGGGTATTGGCCAATGTCACACCGGACTACGACCCGATGGACCAGATCATCGGCTACTTCTCGGTGAGACGTAAAGCGAGCCGAGAGGCGGTGGATTACTTTGCCGGGCTCTATCGGGATATGCTGAGCACAGAGACCAGTGCCGGGCCGAAAAATGCGATTGCCGCCTCAACTGAGCTTTTGAACCAAGCCATAAACGACCAAGGGTTCGAGAACTATGAAACGTTTGTATTTGGCCACCAGACTTAAGATCTATGTTCTGATCTTTATCCTGCTGAGCGTCGCATCTGTCTTCTCCTCATGGCTGGGTGAAGGCTACCATCACTGGCACTGGCTGTTTCCCCTGGGCACACTGATCGTTGCAGGCATCATCTCTCATCGTATGAAAATGCCGTTTCATGTTATGAAACAGACCGAGCAGGTACTCGATGAAATGCTCGACGGGCAATTCTCCTCACGCATCACAGAGGTCCCCTGGATGGGAGAAGCGGGGCATATCGCGTGGAACCTGAATGAGTCGTTGGACCAGTTGGAAACCTTTTTTCGGGAGGTTAAAACCAGCTTCGAACTGATATCCCAGGGACACTACTATCGTCGCACCCTGCCAGCGGGCCTGCATGGCGAATTGGCAAAAACCCTGGCACGAATCAATAAATCGCTGGACGCCATGGCCGACAACGCCGCCTACATCATGCGCAACGAAAAGGCGGCAGAACTGCAGGCGCTGAATACCAGCCAGACCATGAACAATCTGTTGCTCAGCCAGCACGATCTGACCCGCATTACCGATGAAATGCAGAAAGTCTCCCATATCGCCACCGACAATATGGAGAAGGCCCAGGACAGTCAGCTGGCCGTGTCGCAGGTGGTGGAGGCACAAAACCGCACCCTGGGCATGATCGAACAGAGCCATCAGACCATGAGGCAGCTCAACTCCATGAGTGACGAGATCACCGGCATCCTGGGAATGATCAGCGAAATCGCGGACAAAACCAATCTGCTGGCGCTCAACGCATCCATCGAAGCGGCCCGCGCAGGTGAACATGGACGAGGCTTTGCGGTGGTAGCCGATGAGGTAAAGAAACTGGCGGAAAGCACCAAAAAGGCCACCGACGAGATTCGCGATGTGGTCCACACCTTCCAGAAAGAGACTGCGATCATGCAGAGCAACTCCAACGAAATGCTCGATATGGCCAATGACGTGCAGACCTCAGTGGAGGATATGAGCAGTAACTTCAATCAATTCGCTCAACACGCCCAGGCCACCTATACCTCAGTCGATTTTGCCCATGACATCTGTTACGCCTCACTGATCAAGGTCGATCATATGATCTACAAACAGAAGGCCTATAAATCCTTCCACGCCGGCACCGACAATGAGGACGCCAATGCCGTGAAGGTCGATCACCACAACTGTCGCCTGGGCAAATGGTACTATGAAGGCTTCGGCCAAGAGACCTTTGGCCATCTGATCGCATTCAAAGAGCTGGAGGAGCCCCACTGCCAGGTGCACAAGGCAGGCCATAAGGCTTTGGAGCTGCTTTCGAAAGAGTGGGAGAAAGACAGAACGCTGCTGAAGAGTATTCTTGAAAACTACAGGCAAATGGAGGAAGCCAGTGACCGCGTGATGGATCGCATCGACGCCATGATCACTGAAAAACATAGCTAGGTTATCGCTAATCCGATGGCCTCTGCCGTGTCTGAAAAGCGCCCAACAAGGCGCGGGGAGTTTCCATGAAACCCAATGTCACACCGACGAATAGGGAAATCATCATGGATGAAAACGACTTCATTGTCTCCAAGACAGACCTCAAGGGACGAATCACCTACGCCAACCGAATCTTTATGAAAATTGCGGGTTATGCCGAGCATGAGCTGTTGAATGTTCAGCACAATATCATCCGCCATCCCGATATGCCGCGGGGGGTATTCCGGCTGTTATGGAATGTAATCGAATCCGGGCAGGAGTGCTTCGCCTACGTGAAAAACATGGCCAAAAGTGGTGACTACTATTGGGTGTTTGCCAACGTCACCGCGGACTATGACCAAAACGGCAAGCCGATCGGCTATTTCTCGGTACGGCGCAAACCCAGCCAGGCCGGTATCGAAACCGTCACCCCGATCTATCAGGAAATGCTACGAATCGAGCAGCAGGCAGGCCCTGGAAATGCCCCCGATGCCTCGCTGGAGTGGTTGCAAGGTGTACTAAAGAGTAAGGGTACAAGCTATGAGGAGTTCATCCATTCCCTGGGTGGCTGAACGCTGTGAACCGCAGGCGAAACTGAACAATATTTAATAAATATTTACAAATAAAACAGCCTGTTAGATGGTAAAATACTACTCCATGTCGCCCCAGAGACATCAAGATGTAGCAAATCCAGTCGCTAACCCGGACTGAGCTACAACTTTTGTGGGTGCAGACCAGCTTGGCCTTACTCAGCAGGCAACCACACCATGGACAGCCAAAAAAGAGACAACTTCAGTAACACTTTGGCTGAAGCCATTTTGCACACTACGGAAGATGGCATCCTGATCACCGACAACTCAGACCGTGTCCTGAAGCACAACCAGCGCTTTACCGAATTGTGGCGTCTATCCGGGGAATTTACCGACCGGACAACCCTGGCCGATTTTCAAGATCAACTGCTGGACCAGTTAACCGATCAGCAGAGATTCCTGAACAATTTAACACTTTACCGAAACAAACCGGAAACAAAGGCTTTTGATACCCTCAATTTGCAGGACGGCCGCGTCTTCGAACAATTCACCCAACCGATGTACTGCGATGGTGAGATCATTGGCCGGATCTGGAGCTTCCGGGATTTCACCCTGGCCGAACGGGTGCAAAAAGAGCTCTACAAAGAGACCAGTTTTCGCCTCGCTATTCTGAATACACTACCCGATCTGATCTGGCTGAAAGACACCCAGGGCATCTACCTCGCCTGTAATGACCGATTCGAAGATTTTTTCGGCGCCAAGGAGACAGAGATCATCGGCAAGAGCGATTATGACTTTGTCGATAAGGAGTTGGCCGATTTTTTTCGACAGCACGATAGAATGGCCACGGAAAAGGGTGGTCCTTCAGTCAATGAGGAGTGGATAACCTTCGCCAATGATGGGCACACAGAGCTGCTGGAGACCACCAAGACCCCCCTTTACGACCACCAGAAAAAACTCATCGGCATCCTCGGCATCGGTCACGACATCACCAAGCGAAGAGCCGCTGAAGAGCGCCTCAGAGAGAACGAAGAGCGCCTGTCACTCGCCATGCGCGGCGCCAATGACGGCCTCTGGGATTGGAACCTGGTCAACAAAGAGATCTATTTCTCGCCTCGCTGGAAAGAGATGCTCGGCTATCAAAATGAAGAGCTGCCAAACCATCTGGATACCTGGAAACGACTGATCCACCCTGAGGACAAGGATTTTGTCCTGAGAGAGGTTGAAAGCTATATCAAGGGCAGCATCGACACACTGGAGATAGAGATGCGCATGCACCACAAATCAGGTCGTGACGTGCATGTATTATCCCGTGCCATTCGCCTCTACCAGGAGTCTGATGGTAAACCCGTGCGCCTAGTTGGCACCCATGTCGACATCACCGAACGCAAGCGCGCCGAGAACTACGATGAAAGAAACGCTGAAATCCTCGAGAGGATCGCAATCGGCAGACCGGCTACGGAAATCTACGATGTAATCGCCCTGATGTATGAAGAGCGGCATCCGGGGATGCGCTGTTCATTACTGGAACTACACAAAGGCAGACTCCTGCATGGTGGCGCTCCAAGCCTGCCGAAGGCCTACTGTGAGGCGGTGCACGGCCTGGAATTCGGCCCGGATATCGGCTCCTGCGGCACCTCAACTTATACGGGTCAGCGTGTCATTGTTGAGAACATTGAAACCGACCCAAAGTGGTCAACCCTCAAAGCAGCGGCCCTGCCTCACGGTATGCGCTGCTGCTGGTCCGAGCCGATCATAAGTTCTGCCGGAAAGGTGCTGGGTGCTTTCGGCATGTACTATGACTACCCGGCGACTCCCAACGAGGAGGAGTCCATTGATCTGAAAGCGGCGGCAAGGCTCGCCAGTATCGTCATGGAGCGCGACCAGAATCAAAAAAGGATTCATCAACTCGCCTACACCGATGAACTGACCGGTCTGGCCAGCAGACCCCATTTCTTTCAGACCCTGGATGAAATGATTAAGACCTCGAAACGGCATCAACGCCGCTTCGGTCTGCTCTACCTCGACCTGGACAATTTCAAGAACGTCAACGACAGCCTGGGACATGACGTGGGTGACCAATTACTCAAGGTCATTGCACAACGACTGAAGACGGTAGGCCGGGATGTGGATTTTGTCGCCCGCCTGAGCGGTGACGAATTCTGCATCCTGCTGGACGACGTCTCCGACGATTACATCACCGCCAACCTGGCCAAGCGCTGCCTGGAACTGGTTGCCCAGCCGCTGCAGTTATCTTCCCGCAGACATACACCAGCTTGCAGTATCGGCATCGCCCACTATCCTGATGACGGCACGGATGCCTCGATGTTACTGAAGGCTGCGGATACCTCGCTGTATGCGGCCAAAGAGCACGGTAAAAATCGTTTTGCGTTTTACAACCAGGAGCTGACACGAAAGGCTGAGTACCGTTTTCAGTTTGAACAGTACCTTCGTGAAGCCATCGAGTCGGAACAATTGAGCTTGGTCTATCAACCACAACTCAACATCAGTACCGGACAAATCATCGGCGTCGAGGCACTCTCCCGTTGGCATCACCCGGTATTGGGACAGGTTCCACCGACCGAGTTCATCCAGGTCGCCGAGCAGATCGGCATGATCAAGCCCTTAACCAAAACCATACTCTGCAATGCCTGCAGACAGGCTGTCAGCTGGCAACAACAAGGGTTGCCCCCGCTGCGTATGTCGGTCAATATTTCTCCCTCCCACTTTCTCGACGAGCAACTGGTGACCCTGATCGCGCAGGTTCTGGAAGAGACAGATATGGATCCCACACAGCTTGAGCTGGAGGTCACGGAAACCGCCGTTCAGACAGACTGGAAAAATATCGCCATCTTCAGTCACCTCAAAGAGTCGGGCATTCAGATCGCCATCGATGACTTCGGTACCGGCTACTCCTCCATCGCCTCACTGAAACATCTGAAAGTGGACAGCCTGAAAATCGACAAATACTTCATCAACGACATGCTACTGGACAAGAAAACCCAGTACCTGGTCAATACGATAATCGAGATGGGTCACAATCTTGGCCACACCATCGTCGCTGAAGGCATCGAGACCAAAGCACAGCTGGAGTTGCTCAAACGGCTGAATTGCGACACCGCACAAGGGTATCTGTTCAGCAGGCCGGTGGCTGCTGAACAGATACCAAAACTGGTGCTGAACGGCATCCCAGCCTGATCAACCATTACCCGGAAGCAAGCCTCACCCGAGCACAACGACCTCTCATCCAGTCTATTGACGAGGCTCCATCGAGATAATTCTGAAATGGTTGTCCCGGCCCTTTTTCAGGGTGAAATGGACCTGGTCACCGGCCTTGAACCGGCTCAGGTCAACCCGTTTGGTCACCGGCAGATCCATGGTCATTTCCGGCCAGTTCAGTGACGGGATAGGCTCGTGGGTGAGGTTGACCATTTTTTTATCCGCATCCACTTGATGCAGGATACCGCTGCCCATTGCCTTATTGGCATCGCCACCCATCATCGAATGGTCGTGCATGGCATGGCCTTGATGGTTGGCCCCATAGGCCGCAGCTTGAAACAACAGCCCGATGATCAACACAGCAATATTTTTAATCGACATTTTCATACCTCTTGTGGTTGTTGGGATAGATCGTTATCCCCAGTGGAATCTGCAGCCGAGAGGGGTAGCCTCCGGGACTCCCAGATCAGATAGATAACCGGAATTACAATCAGGGTCATAACGGTGGTGCTCAGCATCCCTCCCACCATCGGCAACGCAATACGTCGCATCACATCCGAGCCAGGACCCTCGGTAAAGAAGATGGGCAACAGGCCGGCGATGATCACCGACACGGTCATCAATTTCGGGCGCACCCGTCGTACGGCGCCCGCCATGATGGCGGCAAACAGGGTTTTATGGTCGACCGGCGGTAGATTACGTACCTGCTGATCGATATAGATCAACATCACCACCGCGGTCTCCACCGCAATGCCACCCAGCGCGATGAAACCCACAGCAACGGCGACAGAGAGATTGTAGCCGGCAAGATAGACCGCCCAGAGACCGCCCACCAAGCCGAACGGCAGCGCCGTCATCACCATTACCGTGCGATCCGTACGGCCGAAATGGATCATCAGCAGCACCAGGATGATCGCCACCGCTGCAGGTATCGCGACCTGCAGACGCTCCCGCGCTTCGAGCATCTGCTCATACTGTCCGGACCAGGTGATGGCATAACCGGGCGGCAGGTTGACCTGCTCGGCCACCCGCCTCCGCGCATCATCGACATAACTGCCGATATCCCGGTCGTCGATGTCGACAAACACCCAGCCGGTCAAACGCGCATCCTCGGATTTGATCATCGGTGGTCCCGGGGCGTACTCGATGGTCGCCACCTCCCCCAGCGGAATGTGCATACCGCTCGGGGTAGGCACCAGGATGTCAGTGAGCTGGTGAATGGACTCCCGGAAGGGCCGGTCGTAGCGCAACATGATGTTGTAACGCTCCCGGCCCTGCACGCTTTCCGCAACCTTCATGCCGCCGAGTGCGGTCTGGATGATCGATTGGAACAGACCAAGATCGATATTGCGTCGGGCCAGCTCATCCCGATTGGGTATGATCTCCAGATACTTGCCCCCGGTGACCCGGTCGGCAAAGGCGCTACGGGTACCCGGCACCTGTTTCACCACTCCTTCCACATCCAGCGCAATGCGGCCGATCTCAGTCAGATCCTGACCGGAGATTTTGATCCCCACCGGGGTACGGATGCCGGTCGAGATCATATCCATACGGATCTTGATCGGATAACCCCAACTGTTGACCAGCCCCGGCAGTTTGACTCGTTCGTCGAGCTGCTTGGTCAAACTCTCCACGGTCATGCCCGGCCGCCACTCGGGTTTCGGCTTCAGACGTATCCAGCTTTCGATCATCGAGATCGGCGCCGGATCGGTCGCCGTGTCGGCCCGACCCACCTTGCCGAACACCTGGTCGACCTCCGGCAGCGTGAGGATCAGCCGGTTGGTCTGTGCCAGAATTTCTTTTGCCTTGGTGATGGAGACCCCCGGCAGGGTGGTGGGCATATAGAGCAGTTCACCTTCATACAGTGCCGGCATGAACTCGGTACCCAGCTTGCTGTAGGGATACCAGAGACTCGCAATACCGGCAACGGCGACCGCCAGGGTAAAACTGCGCCGCTTCATGGAGAACTGCAGAATCGGCTTGTAGAGCGCGACAAAGAAACGGTTGAGTGGATTGCTCTCCTCGCGGAAGATGCGGCCGCGGATCAGCCAAAGCATCAGGATCGGCACCAGGGTAACCGAGAGCAGAGAGGCGAAGGCCATGGCATAGGTCTTGGTGTAGGCCAGCGGTGAGAAAAGCCGGAAACTTTCACCGGTGAGGGCAAACACCGGCAGGAAGGATACGGTGATGATCAGCAGACTGAAAAACAGCCCCGGCCCCACCTCCTTGGCCGACTGTAATATGGCCGCATTATAGGCTTTACGTCCAACCGAAGCGGGCATATCGCTCAAGCGTCGATGAGCATTCTCCACCATCACGATGGAGGCATCCACCATCGCGCCGATGGCGATGGCGATGCCACCGAGGGACATGATGTTGGCGGTGATCCCCTGCGCCGACATCACCATAAACGCCCCCAGCACACCCAGTGGCAAGGTGATGATCGCCACAAAGGCCGAACGCACATGGAGCAGAAAGATGAAACAGACCAGCGCAACCACCAGGCCCTCTTCCAACAGTTTATGGTTCAGATAGTCGACCGCACCCCGAATCAATGGCGCACGATCATAAACGGTCTGAATCTCCACCCCGGGCGGCAATCCCTGCTGCAGAGCCTGCAGCTTCCGCTCCAGTGCCTCGATCACATTCAGCGCATTCTCGCCGGAACGCATCACCACGATACCGCCAACCACCTCTCCCTCACCGTTCAGCTCCACCAGACCCCGACGCAACTCCGGCCCCTCGACCACCCGCGCCACATCGGTGAGTAGCACCGGGGTGCCGTTTCTGGCCTGCACCACCACCCGCTGCAGATCCTGCAGAGAGGTGATGTAACCCCGGGAGCGGATCATCAGCTCGGTCTCGGCGCGCTCGATCACCCGGCCGCCGACTTCCATACTGGCCGCCTGAACGGCCTGCCGGACCCGCACCAGAGGAATATCAAAGGCGCGTAACCGGTTGGGATCGATCAGTACCTGATACTCCCTTACGAAGCCGCCCACCGAGGCCACCTCGGAGACCCCGGGTACCGTGGCCAGCTCGAAACGCAGAAACCAGTCCTGCAGGGCGCGCAATTCCGCCAGGTCGTGCCGGCCGCTACGATCCAGCAGCGCATATTGATAGATCCAGCCCACTCCGGTGGCGTCCGGCCCCAGCCTTGGGGTGGCGCTCTGGGGCAGATCCTTCTGCACCGTGGCCAGCGCTTCGGCCACCCGGCTCCTGGCCCAGTAGTCATCGACCCCATCTTGGAAAATCACATAGACGAAGCTGGTGCCGAACATGGAAAAGCCCCTCACCGCCTCGGTCTTCGGCAATCCCAGGAGGGTTGCCGAGAGGGGGTAGGTGACCAGATCCTCAACGATCTGCGGCGCCTGACCGGCAAAATCGGTACGGATAATCACCTGGGTATCCGACAGATCGGGGATCGCATCGAGTGGGGTGCGCTGCAGGGCGAGCAGTCCGGCCACCGCCAGGCCGGCGGTAAAGATCAGCACGATCAACTGATTCTGCACCGACCAGGCGATCACCCGGGCGACAAACGAGCGGGCCGGATCATCCCCGACAATGGGTTGCTGTTCAGACATCGACATATCCTCTGTTCATGCTCAACAATCTCACTCGACCGCCACACCGGCCGAAGAGCCGTAGGGGTTGACCGCCTCACCCGCCAACTGCAGCCAGAGCTGTTGTTCCTGTTGATCCTGATAGAGCTGCACCCCCTGCTGCTGATAGTGATCCCGGCGACCGTTAAGCACCCAGGGCTGCAGCTCACTGACCAGCTGATGCAGCGCCTGCTGCAGGGCACTCTCGGTGCGTGCCTGCTGGGCCATCTCAATCGCCTCGGCGGCTCCCTGCATGATCGGCCCCAATCGGGTGGCGCCGAACCCCGGCCACAACAGGTCGCGAATCTCACGCGCCGGTTGCAGCTGATCCGGGCTGATGTCGTAGCCATCCACCAGCGCCTCATGAATGTAAAGGGCCGCATCGATCATGTGATCCACCATCGCCAGCTGTTGCTGACTCAGGGGTAACTCATCCAAGCCCAACTTGATACGCTGCAGCTTTTGAAACGACTCCCTGAGGGCGCTCTCGGAGTCGATCAGAAACTGCCCCGAGACCACGATCCGATCCTCGCTATCGATACCCTCAAGGATCTCAGTAAATCCACCGCTGCTGCGCCCGGTTCGAACCGCACGGGGCTGAAACCGCCCCTCACCCAGGGCGACCACCAGATAGGGCCCGGCTTCACCGATCAACAAGGCACTGTCCGCGACAGCCAAGCGCCGCGCCAGATCGATCTCAAACAGGACATCCGCATAGGCACCGGGGCGCAACTGCCCGGCCTGATTCGGCAGGGCCAGCCGAACCCGGCCGGTTCGGCTGTCCGGATCGACTGTGGGATGGATATAGTCGATACGGCTTTCGATCACCTGACCCGGTAGATTGGGCAGAATCACCTGCACCGGGGTATCCATGCTGACCTCCGAGAGATCCTTTTCCGCTACCGCCGCGTTGATCCACACGGTGCTGTAGTCCTGAATCACCGCCAGCGTCTCGCCCGGCCGGACATAGGCCCCTTCTCTGACTTTCAGCTCACTCAGGGTACCGTCGGTCACCGCATAAAACGGCACCCGATCGACAACCTTTCCCTGTTTGCGCAGACTCTTTATAAAGCCTTTGGAGACCCCGAGCGCCTCGAGTCGGACCGCAGCGGAACGGATACGCTGTTGGTTGCCGCCCTGCAGCGCGCTGACATAGTCCCGCTGGGCGGCCACCAGATCGGGACTGAACAACTGGTAGAGCAGATCACCCCGTTTGACCGGGTCACCGATGGCGGTGACCGACAGTCGCTCCACCCAGCCAGCCACCCGGCTGGAGACTTCACTGCGTAACCGCTCATTCTCGGCCACCACGCCATAAGCTCGTACCCGGCTGCCGAAAGAGGTCATCTCCGCCCGGCCGTACCGCACCCCCATGTTCTGGATCGTCTCCGGGGCTATGCTAACCACAGCCCGCTCCCCGGCTTCAGCGTCCTCCGGCTGCATGGCTCCGCCACTCTCCAGTGCGACCAGATCCATACCGCATATCGGGCAACTGCCCATGTCCGTGGAAATGTAGTGAGGGTGCATCGGGCAGGTGTATTGAGTGCCCTCTTCTGCCACTCCTTGGCTGCTCAACAACAGCAACAGCAGTAACAGATGGATGGTTTTGATACGGATGGGACTCATGGGTTCTCCTCCACAAACATGGCATTGATACGCGCCGCGGCGATGGTTCTCTGCTTCTTCGCCTGAGCCAGATCGAGCTCAACTTCAGCCACCTGCAGGGCTGGGCGGATGACCCCATCCAGATCCAGGTCTCCCGCTTCATAACGTCGCCGGTTGGCGGCCTCCAACGCCTTGAGCCGCTGTTGACGCTGGGCCATGGCCGTAAGTAACTGGTCGGCTGTGCGGTAGCTGGCGAGGGCGGTTTGATAGTCACTGGTGAGTTCCCGCAGCTGCCGCTCCTGCTGGGCCATCAGTTTGGTGACGTTGGCCTCGGCGGCCTTCAGTTTCGGGGTCTGGTTGGTAGAGGACCAGAGCGGAAGGCTGGCGGTAAATTTCAGGGTGAACCAGTCATCCCCATCGAAGTTCTCACCCGCTTCCCGTTGTTGCCAGGCGGCACTGATCGCATAGTCCGAATCGAAAGCGGCATTCCGCTCCGCCACCTCGGCCCTGGCCACGGCCAGCTTGCCCAGCTCAATTCTGATCTTGAGGAGTGATTGGGGATTACCCGTCCAACTCCTCGGTTGAATCTCCGGCAGAATCCCGTCAGCGGGAACCAGGTCGAGCAACGATCTCAGTTCAGCCTGCCAACGCTCAGCCTCGCCCGCCAGAGTAATTTTCTTCTCGTCGATCTCCGCCCGCTTCACATCCAGTTCGTCAAAACGGCCATAAACCGCCGCGCCTGAAGCCATCTCCCCCCTTAACCAGCGCTCCCGTTCCGCCAACAACCCCATCTGCTGATCGAGTGCGGCCCTGGCGGCGTGGATTCTGCGCCGCTCCGCCAGCGCTGTGACCAGCCTCAACTCCAGCTCGGCCAGCACCGACTGGCGCTGCAGATCGGCCAGTGCCGCCCGTGCAAGGTGGGTATCCCTAAGGGTCTCTCGGCCGTTTAAACCGGGTATCACCTGCTTGAACTCCAGGCTGCGGCTACTCGGCAGATAGCGGTCGAAGCTGGTCGGTTCATTCACCGGCAGATTGTTCAAACCCAGGGTGAAATTGGGATCGGGCAGCCCCATTGAACCGTCCGCATTGGCCTGCCAATGGGCACGTTCCGCCAACGACACCCTGAGGGCGGGATGCTGCTGCAGGCGAAGCAGCAGATTCTGAAAAGCCGGCGAACTGATCTGTTCAGTCGCAGCGGCCTGCCCTGCCGCAAAAAACCACAATGGTAAGAGTCGCCCGGCAACAAACCGGACGCTTCCAAACAGTCGGCGAACCATGAAAAACTCCCATAGCCATATCGACGGCCCAAACCGGGGCCGAAACAGACAGAAACTTTTTAATCAGGCCGGAAGGGGCCTAAGCGAGCGGGGAGTATTTGGGAGGTTGTAACTCAACCGGCTGTTCAGGCCGTGGTGGGGCAGGAACCCGTCCCTCACTGATATAGAGGATGTGAGAGACGGTAAAAGTGACAGGTTGCATCTGCAGCTGCACGGTAAAACCACAAAACAGACAGTGCATCGACTCACAGTCGGCCAGTTCGACCTTGGCATCCATATCGTGGCAGTGGTGTTCCATCGACCCACTCATCGAACTCATCTGGGAGTCAGCGGACATGGCACAGGCCTTTGACCAGGCCATAACCAATGGCGCCTGTATCAGAAGCAGGATCAGTATCACGATGCTGACTGTGCTATGTCTTTGAACCATAAGTGAAACTACGGGCGTGCGATCAGATTGCCGTAAACATCATCAAAAAAACGACCTTCCGTTAATAGAGTGCAAACTCTGTCGTATGTTCAATCATTTGTAGCAGACTGGTCCAATTTGATCAATTCAAAACCATTTTTCCCATTGACCATGAACCCGTATGTCACCGGGATAGTAGATTCAATTCTCAGGCAGCCAGTACAGATACTCGAACAGCATTCCTGTGGAGGTGATATCGGCTTCAGCATCATGATAGTCATATCGCCACAACGATCTGACTTCCGGGGATCGCTCCTGATCCTCAACACTCAGGCGAAACGGTCTGCCGGGGTCGTTGAGCGGAATCAGATAGAGGTGGGTCGTTTTAGCCGCCCTGTAGAGCAGATGGTTTCCCACTTCAGCAAACAGCCATTCACCATCGGGTGACCATCCCGGATAGAAGGCAACCGGCCCTTCCGCCCCCAAAGTGGCGCTTGCCAGCAAGTTCAGGTTACTTCCATCCAGGTCCATGAGGTAGATCTGCAGCTGTTGCGGGCTCCATGTAAAGATGTCACGCGCTAAAGCGAATACCAACCGGGTCTCATCAGGGCTGACCGCCCAGGCGCTGATGGTCATCTCCGGATCGATCAGTTGTGTATAGTCATTCAAATCGATGGAATATCCAACCTCGGCAGAGGCTGGGTTTGTGACATGGAAGCTTCTTCCGGCACTGTAGACAAGCCTGTAGTCGGACAACCAGTGCATAAAATGACGATCTATCCGCCCCGCCTCGACAACGGTATGGCCTAATGGGACGCCATCTGTGGTATAGATCTCTAGCTGCTGGCTGAAAAAGCCGTCATCCAGGGTCCTGACGAGAGAGAGATACCGCCCATCCTGGGAGAGGCTGGCACCTTCCAACTGGAAAGGCAGCTGTAGATCAAACAGGCTCTGGCCCTGGAAAGTCTGCCCGCTGACATGCGAGGTCTCACCACGGGCCATGAACAGAAATTTATCGCCGTGATATGGCAGAGGCACTACATCGAAGTTGGTTGCCTGGGGGTACTTTTCAGTGAAATAGTCATGGCCTGTGTTCGGCACTTCTGTGTATTGCCCGGTGGCGGCATCCATCAACGAGACGGCACTACCATCCGTAACAAGAAACTTCCCCATAAGACCGGGATTCAATTGCTGGTTTTCAGACCCTGATCCATCCCCACCACCGCAGCCGGTGAGCATGAGTAACAAACAAAATAGGTTTAAAATCCATCTGATACCTGGCATGGCAAATCCCTTTTTAAGCTGAACAGTTCCATGGTGAGCTAGGCAGTGTAACGGATCTTACCGCCCTGTTGATTAAGTTTAAATAAACAACCCAATCACTCAGCGGCCCAGACCATCTCAATCAGATAGGCCCGGTATTGAACAACCCAAATCACCAGCGGCAATACGGATGGCAGAATCAGGTAGCCCAGCTGATAACCGAGGGCGACACCATCCATGGCCAAGGGCGCAAATGCCATCTGTGCCGACACGCCAGGGCCCAAGGTGAAGAGCAGAGTCTTCAAACCATCGAAGCAGACACCCCAGACCTGGAACAGCAACAGCAGCGGTAACCCCCACAGCCATTTGTTCCATTTGAGATCCTCATCCTTGGCATCCCCAGGTGTGGCAATCGAAAGGGCGGTATAGAGGGGCAGACCGTAGCTATAGAGCAGTGGATTGACGGTGAAGACCAGATCACCGCTGACCCCGGGTTGCTGACCTTTCAGCAGCTCGGCCGGCATCGCCAGCAGGGTGACGAAATCGAGACGATCCCCCTGCTGCTCGACCCCCTGAAAGATCTGCGGAAACAGCGAGGTCAGAATCCAGTCGCTGAGCAGGCCCACTGGCCAGACCAGACTGGGGGCCAGGTAGTACCAGCCGGCCAGGCAGAGCGGCAGCCAGAACACCACCTTGAGGATGAAGGCGACGACCGGGTTGAGCGAGCTAAGTCGAAGCATGGTCGGGCCCGCTGTGCGGTTTCACTCTCGGCAGGTAACGCAACCAGATCAGAAACACCACCAGCACATCGAGAATGATCAGTGATTGCCAGATGTAGAGATGGGCCCACTCGAAAGCGGTCTGATTCCACTGCCCCAGATAGAAGAGGCTGATGATCCTGAGCAGGTTCATCGCCTGGATCGCCAGGATACCGATGGCGATGCCGACCAGTTTCATCCGCCAGCTGGACGGAAAGGCCAGCATTGCCGCAATCAACACGATGCTCGCTTCGATTCCGTTGCAGCCCGCCTCGATGGAGACCGCAAAACCACTCGCCTTGTCCTGCAGGATAATCCCGTAGGCATACACCCCGTGATCGAACAGCTGAATCAGCCAGGCGCTGACCTTGGCAATAAAGGCGGTGAACGGAATCACCACCCACTGCTGACCGAAGGGCATCAGCTCCAGGGTGAACAGGCCGATCAGAATGGCGCTAAAAAGCAGTGCGAATCGAAGCATCTTACAAGTACCTTCGGCGAAGGAAGGTAATTAGGTTCTCTCTCAAATGACAGCCCGGTTATACCGGACACAAGTTGTGCGACCAGATATTGTCATTTACCGGGCCAGTTAACAAATGATTTAAAGGCATGAGTACCGATCAGCTCAGTTTCGATCAAGCACAGCTAGAGCACAAACGCGCAGTTACCGTAAAGCATAATGAAATTTACAATTTTTAGCTTTCGCAAATCACTATTACAGTGTTTAATACTGATCGATTAGAATGCTGCTTGCACGGTTAATCGAGGGACTGCAACACTCTCAAGCATCAATAATAAACCAAGACCTGAAGCAGGGATGTTCGTAATGAGTATGCTGTATGACCTTCAACATCCCGACTTTAGTCAAAGTCCTCGTAAACAATCTCAGAACATCCCACAACAGATACCGCTTCCATACCGTCAAACTCCACCTGACACTCAGTCTGTTGATGCTGCCAGGCCTGGCATCCGCCACCACCACCATCAACCATCTGTTCAGTCCGGCGACCATCAATCCGGGTGACACGCCGACCTACCGCATCGAGATAGCCAACGACGCTCTGGTCAGCTTGACCGAGGCTGAAGTCACTTCACTGCTGCTGCCTCAAATCACCATCGCCAATCCGGCCAACGTCACCAACACTTGTGGTTTTACCGGAGTCACTGCCGTACCTGGCACCTCGAGTATCGTCTTGACCAACGGCACCATCCCGGCGCGAGTTGGGCTGACCGATGGCCAGTGTTTTTTCGAGCTCTCAGTCACCGCCACCACACCAGGCACCTATATCAACACGATTCCCGCGCTGGTGCCTCCGGCAAGACCCGATGCGGTGACCGCCGGTTATTCGGCCCTGGAAAACGGCGTTCGGGTCTCCAATGCGACCCCGGCCAACGCCACCCTGGTGGTCAGCACGCTGCTCAATCCCACCGGCAGCAAGACCTTCAGCCCTTCGCCGACCATCGCCGGGGATGCCACAACCCTGAGTATCGTATTGAGCAATCCCAATGCCGGTGCAACTCTGCCACTGACCACCTTCACCGATACTCTGCCCGCCGGCATGGTGGTGGCCAATCCGGCCAACAGCTCGATCGCCTGCAGCGGCAACGGCGCTTCCAATGGTGTGGTTACCGCAACCCCTGGTGCAGACACGGTCACCCTGACCGGCGGTATCATCGGTGAATCGGGTAACTGCACCATCGGTGTGGATGTAGTGGTGCCCACCATCGCCGGCACCAGCCAGCTGTTCAGCAACACCCTGCCGCTGGGCGCCATCGGCAATACCCGCGGCCTGACCAGCCCCGCTTTCAACCGGGACCTGACCGTCAATACACCGATTTCGCTCTCCAAGACCTTCAACCCGGACACCATTCCGGCGGGACAACCCTCCCTGCTGACCATCGTCATCAACAACAACAGCACCGACAACACGCTGCCGATCACCAGTTTTCTCGACGACCTCACGGCCACCACCCTCTCGATCGTCGACACCTCGACCGTGGCGCCGGCCAATCCCACAGTGGTCTGTGACGGGGCCGGTTCCGCCAATGGCAGTTTGACCGATGCGGGCAGCAACCCCCTGGATCAGGGCGACACCGGGATTCTGCTGAGCGGAGCCGTGGCGGGTGTTCGCTCCGGGGTCAACGGCAAATGTACGATCACCGCCTACGTGACCTCCACAACCGATGGCGCCCATACCAACACCATCCCGGCCGATGCGGTGGTCAACCCAACCGGTCACGCCAGTCCGACAGCCAGCGATGTAATCAACATCAATGCCCAGCTGACGGTGGATAAAACCGTCTCCGTGAATGAGGTTGCACCTGGGCAGTGGACTGATTTCAGTGTCACCGTCAACAACTGGTCCGGTGCGGATGTCACCAACCTGAGTTTCCGCGACAGCCTGCCCAACAATGGGGGCAACCAGATGGTGCTGGATGATTCGGCCGGCATACCGGTCTCCAATACCTGTGCCGGGGGTGTCTACACCGGTGTGGATGGGGATACCGAACTGGTCTGGAGCGGCGGTACGGTACCCGCCGGTGTCGGCGCCACACCGGGTACCTGTACCCTGGTTTTCCGAGCACGACTGCCTGTCACCGCCACCCTGGGCATGATATTCACCAACCAGATTCCCAGCTGGGACGGTGTCAACGGGGTCGGCGGAACCGGCAACGGCCCAGGCGGCAATGTGGTCAATCCATCCCCCAGCCCGGCTGTTAATGTAGCGACGCTCGATTCCGTCGAGGTGACCAAAAATTTCCTGCAGAATCCCATTGCGGAGGGTCAAACCTCCACCCTCAGATTGCGTGTCCGCAACCGCACCCTGAATCCGCTGACCGCCGTCAATCTCACCGACAACCTGCCGGCCGGCCTCACCCTGGCCGCCAACCCGGCCGCCGTCAATGAGTGTGGCGGTACCCTGCAGGCTTTCCCCGGGGACACCGCATTGATTCTCACCGGCGGCAGCCTCAATCCACGGCCCGACGATCAGATACAGACCAGCTGTCAGATCCTGGTACAGGTCACTGGCACCACACCGGGCATTTACCTGAACATCATCAACCCAGCCGATTTCAGCAGCAGCGCAGGCACCATACCCGCTGCGGTTTCCGATACCCTGACCATCAATGCAGGCATCACCGCAAGCAAGAGCTTCAATCCAACCAGCGTGACCTCCGCAGGCCGCTCCAGGGTCACCGTCAATGTGGCGAATGTCTCTTCCGGTGAACTGACCAACGTCACCATCAATGACAGCACCTTCTCCGCCGGTCTGACGGTGGCCAACCCGGCCAATGCCAGCACTTCCTGTGGTGGCGCCACTACCCTGGTGGTCAATCCGGGAGCCACCAGCGCACAGCTGCAGGGTGTTACCCTGGCGGCCGGGGCCAACTGTGATTTTGCCTTCGATATCACCACCAGCGGTGCAGGCCCCTGGAGCAATACCATTCCGGCCGGCAACATCAGCAGCGCGGAAGGCTCCTCCAACAGTTCACCGGTCAGCGCCACACTGACCTCGGCGGTGGCCGATATCGGTATCAACAAGGCCTTCAACCCGATCATCGTCACCGGTGGCCAGCCCTCTCTGTTGACCATCGATGTGATCAACAGCTCCGGCGCGACGATTCACGATGTGGCCTTTACCGACATCTTCCCCGAAGGCATCGTGGTCTACCCGGTACCGGACGCCAGCACCAACTGTCAGGGCGGTACCGTGACCGCGGTTGCCGGTGCGGGCAGCGTCTCACTAGTCGGCGCCACCCTGCAGCCCAATGACATCTGCCAGGTGTTTGTCACCACCACCTCGCTGCGCTTTCTCAATCTGACCAACTTTATTCCCGCCGGGGTGATCTCCAGTGAAGAGGGCTATACCAACGCCCTGGGAACCCAGGCCTCCCTCTCCACCCTGCAGGGTCTTGGCCTGACCAAAGGCTTCTCGCCGGCCTATATTCCACCGGGCGGCACGGCCCGCCTGATCCTGGAACTGATCAGTACCTTCGATCCAAATGCGGTGTCACCGGTCACCCTGACCAGCGTCAGCTTTACCGATCCCCTGCCGGCGGGTCTCGAGTTCGCTGCCGTACCCAATGCCGCCACCACCTGTAGCGATGCCACGCTGACGGTGAACACCGCCACCCAGGCATTGACCATCTCGGGGGGCACCCTGCTACCAGGTACCGCTTGCCTGATCGAAGTGGATGTCACGGCACCGTTGGTCGGTGTCTACAACAACCTGATCCTGCAGAATGCGATCACCACCGATCAGGGCGTGACCAATGGAGACGATGTCTCCGCGGAACTGAATGTGATCCTCGAGCCGACCGTGGCCAAAGCCTTTGCTCCGACGACGGTGACCACCGGTGAACGCTCCACCTTGACAGTAACCATCACCAACAACTCGGCGATCGACCTCACCGGTACGGCACTCACGGATACGCTGCCCACCGGTGTCACTGTCTATTCAGCCCCGAGCACGGCGACCACCTGTGCCAATGCCAGCGTGCTGGCCACCGCCGGCGGCAACGAAATCAGCATCACCGGTGCCACCATTCCCGCCAGTGGCAGCTGTACCTTCAGCGCCGATGTGGCTGCAAACATCACCGGCACACTGACCAATACCGTCGGCGCCAATGCCATCACCACCGATCAGGGGGTGAGCAATCCGGCGCCGGCCAACGCGGACCTGGAAGTACGCTCGGCACCGACGATCAGCAAAACATTCGCACCCGCCTCGATCGCCACCAACGGCACTTCGACTCTGACCATCTCTCTGGGTAACGCCAACACCAATCCGATCACCCTGACCAGTGAGCTGGTGGATGCCCTGCCCGGGGATGTGTTGGTGGAGAACCCGAATGGCCTGGTCACCACCTGCCCCGGTGCGGTGACCGCCACCCCAGGGGACATTCAGATCAGCTACGCCAATGGTGCCAGCATTCCCGCCGGAGGCTGTACTATTTCGGTGGATGTCACCTCCGCACTGGACGGCAGTTACGTCAACACCATCGCGGCCGGGCAGATGACAACCTCGGCCGGTAACAATCCTCAACCTGCGGTCGCCACCCTCGGGGTCGGCGCCCTATTCGATGCGGCACCGGGGATCGGCAAAACCTTTGCACCGTCCACCATCGACGTCAACGGTCTCTCTACCTTGACCCTGACCCTGGAGAATCCGAACGCAACCGATCTGACCCTGAATGCGGATTTCACCGACAACCTGCCAGCTGGGTTAGTGATTGCCAACCCCAACAACCTGGCAGGCAGTTGTGTTTTGGGCAGTGTCACCGCCACACCGGGCAGCAGCCAGGTCATCTACGCCAATGGTGCTCTGATCCCGCCGGTCAGCTGTACTATCGAGGTGGATGTGACTTCGGTCAGCGCAGGCAGCTATAACAACACCATCGCGACCGGGGATCTCTCCACCACCACCGGCGGCACCAATCCCCAACCGGCAACCGCCAGTCTGATTGTCACGGCACCGATCCCGCCCACCCTGAGCAAATCGATCGTACCGATCACTATCAATCCGGGTGAAGCCTCCAGGTTGACCATCAGCCTGGGTAACACCAATGCCATGGCGGCGACCCTGGGGGCCGACCTGATCGACAACCTGCCGGCGAACACCGCGCTGGCCACCCCGGCCAATCTGGTCACCGACTGTCCGGGAACGGTTCAGACCACCGCCGGCAGTGTCACCTACACCAATGGCTCTACGATCCCTTCCGGCGGTTGCTCGATTGCGGTGGATGTTACCTCCAGCATCTCCGGCGGCCCCTGGATCAACACATTCAATGCCGGTGACCTGCAGACTGACCTGGGCAACAACGGCGCCCCCAGCAGCGCCGATCTGTTCGTCAATCCACCCCAGCCGCCCAGTATCAGCAAGCAGTTCTCACCAGCCACCATCTCATCAGGCGGCCTGTCGACCCTGTCGATCGCTTTCGGCAATGGCAATGCGACGGCAGCCACGCTGACGGCGGACCTGGTGGATAACCTGCCAGTTGGTGTGGAGATCGCCGCAACCCCCAATATCCAGGCATCCGCCGGTTGTGACCTGGCCAGTGTCGTGGCCACACCGGGGGGCAATACCCTGACCTATCTGAGTGGCGCCCCGATACCGGCCAACGGCGGCTGTTCGATCAGCGTGCAGGTCACCTCCGAGGCACTGGCAATTCATACCAATACCATTCCAATCAACGGCCTGCAGACCGATATCGGCAACAACATCGTCGCCAGTTCCAGCGACCTGACCGTAACACCGATCCCGCCGGGTCTGAGCAAGACGATTACACCGAACAGCATCAGACCTGACGATATCGCCACCCTGACTATCGCGCTGAGCAACAGCAATGCGGTCGCGGCGGTGTTGACCGGTGACCTGACCGATAGCTTTCCGGCGGATCTGCTGGTCGCGCCGGTGCCCAACATACAGGTCAGTGCAGGCTGCAACCTGGCCAATGTGGTCGCGGTTGCCGGTGGCGACAGCCTGGTCTATCAGAACGGGGCAAACATACAGCCCGGTGGCTGCACCATCTCTGTCGACGTCACCTCGAGTGTGGTCAACCTCTACACCAACACCATCCCGGTTGGTGGACTGACCACCGATCTCGGCAGCAATCCCGCAGCCGGCACGGCGGATCTTAATGTCGCCTATGAACCAGTCAGCATCCCTGTGATGCCCCACTGGGGTCTGCTGTTGATGACGGCTCTGTTGGGGATGATTGCCGCGTCACGGCTTGCTGTTCAGCGACCCTAAATCGATTAAAGCCGCTAATGAACGCCAATCACCGCAAAATGACGCAAATTACTTTAGAGCTTGTTTTGCGTTGATTCGCGGTGATTGGCGTTTATTCGCGGTTAATCCCATCACCCACCCTGGACGGGTAGCTTACTTCCACTTCCACAGATAGGGGTGTCTCGCCAGGTTCTCCCGGATGGCTGTTTTGTGCAGCGCCTTGGCCTCTTTGATATTCAGGTAGGAGCCTATTGAGACAACGTAGTTGTCTTTGTTTTTCACATCCGGCACCACCCGTGCGTTGTAGCCCCGCTTCTTCAGGCCTTCCGCCTGTCGTACCGCATCCCGCTGCTTATCATGGGAACCGACAATTACAAACCAGGCATCCGAGATCTTTCCGGAGATGCCGTACCAGATCAGATTGCTGGTGGATGGGCTTTCATGTTTGCCGATCAGCATCGCTTCATCCGCGTGGGCGCTGCCGATAAAGAAAGACAAAACATCCTCGACCACGGAAGAGGTGCTCTGCAGCGGCACGATACCTACCGACTCCCGCTCACCCAGCTCGGTCTGCAGCTCTTTGATCTCCATGTTCGCCTCGTTGAAGTTATTCGCGTTCAATGCACCGACCACCAGTGCCGGGGCCATCAGACCGAGCTGAAAGGCCTTCTTGTAATCACTCTCTGAATTGACGAACACCACGAACGCTCCCAATGCCATCAGACCGGCCGCCTTGATCACATATCCAATGATGACCGCCGGAACGAGTACCTTGACGATCAGTGAGGCATCCACACTGACCAAGCTCACCAGCAATGGTGTAATACCTGCCAGGGCACCGATGGTGCAGCCAATTTTTTGTTCCCGAGTCATTGCAGTTCTCCGTATCAGATAGACAGAGGTAAACCGGTGTAATAAATCCATTTATGGTTCTACTGCTTCAATACTTTTTATTTTTCAGCCCATGTTGCCTGATTAAGTACAACAACCGGCTCTATACCGTCCTCCTAAACATAGAATTAGAATAGTTTTTTAGTTCCTACCAGAGAATTATTCACATCGACACCTGGCCTGTAAAATGCTAGATAAAGAGTGACAAAAGCTTGGCACGGCCGATATAGCCAACTGATTTTCTTAGAGTTTTGAATCAGTCAGAGAGTGTAAATCAATTTCTATGTTATGATTGCGCGCTTCGATCACAACAGGCCCAAAGCCCCCTTAATCAACCGGTATGCTCAATCAACTGACCGACAGATTACTGAAAAAAGAATGGTCTGAGGAGACGATAGAGCAGCTCGTCGGTGGCTATGAAAATCTCTATCACGCCTACGCCGACGACCCACAAGTGCGTCTCAACGCCGCATCCGGGGGGGTCGGTTCCGCCCTGCTGATCGAACTGATCAAGGCTGGAGAGATCAACGGCGCACTGGTCTGCAACACCCGCATAGAGGCAGGCAAGGTAAGGGCGCATTTCAGTATTGCCACCAGCGAACAGGAGATTCTCGAGGCACAGGGCAGCAAGTATGTGGAAACCGCCTTCATGAAAGAGGCGCTGCCGCTGATACGCGAGTTCGAAGGTACTGTCGCCGTGGTCGGGCTACCCTGCGACATCACCAATTTGCGCCGCTGGCTGCAAAAGGACAAGGTTTTGGCCGCCAAGGTCAGGCTGACCATCGCCCTGGTCTGCGGCCACAATTCGAGAACCGAACTGGTCGATGGCATTACCGTCAAGCTGGAGAACCTGACCGGTGGAAAACTGCAGAGCTATCGCTTTCGCCGAGGCCACTGGCGAGGTCAGTTGGAGGCGAGCTTCGATAACGGCACCTCCATCGAGAAACCCTTCTCCTATTTCAGCCTCTACCAGAATCTGTTCTTCTATTCGGAAAAGAAGTGCCTGGTCTGTCACGACCATTTCGGCTACCAGGCCGATATCTCCCTGGGGGATGTCTGGGCCTACCGTTTCAAAGACGACCCGATCAAAAAGACCGGTGTGATCGTTCGCACCGCTGCCGGAGAAGAGGCCTGGTCAGCCGCTCTGCAGAGCAAGCGGATCAACAGCACGGATCTCGACATCACCGACATCCTCGACGGTCAGGCCAGGGCAGCCCCATACCACTACAACGTCAGTGCACGCAGTCGGGTGGCTCACTTGCTCGGTTACAAGGTGCCGGACAAGACAAACAGCCACGTCTCCTGGCACCAGTGGATCAGTGCCTTCATGGCACTGTTCAACATGCGCTGGAGTGAGAACAAGCGCTGGCGGGGCCTGATTTTCAAACTGCCCAGACCGATTCTCAAGCTCCTGCTCTACTTTCGCAAAGGACTCGAATCTCTACCATGAAGTCTGTTTCAATCATCGCCGCAACCATCAGTGGTAACCGCGGCGCCGAGGCCATGCTGACCACCACCATCGGAGAGATACGCCAGCGTTATCCCGATTGCCGTTTCAATGTCTTCTCCTACTATCCAGAGCAGGACAGAGTCCTCAACCGGGATGACAAGGTGGCGGTGTACAGTGCAACGCCCCTCTCGATCGTTGCCCTGTTGTTTCCGTTTTCGATTCTGTTCGCCCTGTTCAAACTGCCCTTGCTCAACAGATTGCTGGGGTTTTTCCCCAATGCCCTGCAGGCCCTCGACCAATCCGATGTATTGATCGATCTGGCCGGGGTCGCCTTCATAGATGGGCGGGAGAAATTTCTCCCCTACAACGTACTGACCCTGGTGCCCGCCTTCATACTGAACACACCGGTCGTAAAATTTTCCCAGGCACTCGGCCCCTTCGGAAACCCACTCAACCGGGTTCTGGCGCTAGCCACTTTAAAGCAGTGCAAACAGATCTTCGCCAGGGGTAAGGGAACGCACCAGCACCTGCAGGACCTGAAGCTGAATAATCTGTTTGCCTCACCGGTTGCCGACGTGGCCTTTCGCCACCAGCCCGACTACAACCTCTCCGAGGAGAGTAATAGGGAAGTGGCGGAACTGGCGGAGCGGCTAAAGGTGGAACAGCGACCGATCATTGGCATCTGTCCCAGTAGTGTCCTTGCCGCAAAACACAATTCTGAAGAAGCCGACTATACAGAGAGTCTGACTCATCTTTGCCAACAGCTTCTGGACAGAGGATTTGCTCTGCTGCTGTTTCCGAATGCCACCCGCAAGCAGCAGGGTGAAAAATTGAGAAACAATGATCTGCCGGTGATTCAGCGCATCTCGCAGCAGCTGACTGCAGACCGGTCTGAAGCCAATGTCTACTCGGTGGATTTCGACATCAATACCAATGGCATCAAAACATTGATGACTGCCTGCAGGATCGTGCTGGTTTCAAGGTTTCATGCCATGATCGCAGCACTCTCTGCGAAACAGCCGGTTATCGTGATCGGTTGGAGCCATAAATATAAAGAAGTGATGGACTCATTCGAATTGGGCGAACTGGTGTATGACTTCAAGCAAGCGCAGATGGCATCGATTTTACAATCCGTTGTAACAATTACCGATGCTGACGGGGAAGTGAGAAACAAGCTTGAGCAGCACCTGCCCGGCATCATTGAATCTTCAGCGCAACAGTTCGAGTATCTGTTTACCAATCTGGACTAACACAGCAGTGCAACAGAAACTCAAATCCCTACTGAAGTTGATCTGGTGGCTTCTGGTTCTCACCTTTGTCAGCCTGTTCCTTTATAAGAATCTGCATGCCACACTGGACATCGTCAGCAAATTACCGCTCTCGGTAATGTCGGTTGCATTCCTTGCCATACTCGTCGCAAAAGTTCTACTGGTGCTGGTCATGCACCTGGCTCTCCTCAGGTATCAGATCGACCTCGGCTATCTGCGCTGCTTTACCATCTACAACATCACCCAGCTCGGAAAATACATTCCCGGCTCCATCTGGCAGTATGTTGGCAGGATCACGCTTTATAAAGAGGCGGATATCAGTAATGCCAAGATCAGAGACACGCTACTGCTCGAGACATTTTGGGTAGTTTTCAGTGCATTGTTAATTGGCATTTGCTTAATTCTGCTTACCCAGCACAGCCTGATCATGCAGATGCTTGGACAGCTGCCCGAATACTTAACCCAACCACTGAGTTTGGCAATGGTTGCAGCGCTGCTCCTATTGTTGGTTGTTTGGTTTCGAAAAACAGTACAGCACTATGCGAAACAGTTTATGTTCAGCGCCAAGACCAGTCTGGTCGTCATAGCGCTATGGCTCTGCCTCGGCTTTTCCTTCTGGATCACCCTGCTACCCTACACCTCTCAGGATATCTCGATCATCTATATCATCGGCCTCTATGCACTGAGTTATGCACTGGGATTCGCCGTACCTTTCGCTCCGGCAGGTATTGGCATTCGGGAGGCAATTCTGGTTATGGGGCTTATTCCATATCTTGATTCGAATACTTCAGTAGTCCTTGCAACCATCAATCGGCTCTTGTACATCGTCTCCGAGATTATTTTGGTGATTTTCTCCAGCTTTCTATCGAAACGTAATAACAATTTTAATGCCCGATACAAATCCAATGAAAGTAAAACGTAGGGCCGTTGTTGTTACAAAAACCTGGATCCTTAGGTTCTTATCGATACATTGCAATGCTCCTGATAATAAAAACAGTTGTAGCAATGAAGCTGGAGCAACGTACCGCAGGAGCAATGCCATCGATAGCATCTCTTTCATGACGCTCAAGATTTATTGGTTACACAGCAATCGACCGATTAGGATGAAATATTTACATGGACAGTAAATTAATGACCTACAAAAACTCTTTAAAATTATCGATCATAGTTACCGCATTTCTGGCTTACCTGGTTATTGCCATCTGCTTTCCGCTATCCGGCCACAGCGACACACAGGTTCACATAGACTACGCATGGCAACTAAGCACTGGCTCTATGCCTGAATTTTACGAGGGATTAAAACTACCCTACGATCTGAAATTTACCGAAATTCAATTTGCGGCTCATCACCCACCCCTTTACTATAAATTGATTTCGCCGATAACAGGCTATCTTATTGGCAACGACTACTCTTTCAACAGCGTAGTTTTAGGTGTCCGAATATTTAACACCCTATTAGCCCTGATAACCCTTACCCTAATTGCAATCTATAGCGATCTATTCAATTTATTTAAAAAACCCAATTTCGATATACTATTTCTCATAGTATTTGCTTTTTTCATACCATTCGCAAAAGTTTCAGGTTTAGTTTTTAGCGAAGCTCTACTTGTACTACTCATCACGATTTCATGGATATGCACATTAAAAATCATACGCACCGGCTATACTCATAAAACTTTCCTGATATATCTGCTTAGCACCACACTCGGAATCTATACAAAAGTCTCCTTTTTGCCAGTTTTCTTGATTACACTCGGCCTAGTTTTTCTGAAGTTGTACAGCGACAAAAAATCCAATCCGCCAGCGCTAAGTTTTCCAAATCCTTTTCTGTTAGTAGCACTCATCGTTGCCAGTGCAGCATGGCTGTCTGGAGAGTTTTATTACGGAAATTATCTTGATAGCGGCTATTTCTGGCGGGCAGCGCCACAATCATGGATCGCTGATTTTGCTGCTGACAGAAAGTATAAAAGTCTCGAAACCGTTTTGTTGAGCGGCAAAATGTGGTCGTATATATTAACCAGCCCGATAACCCAGGCTTTAAAGCAGAGTATCGATAATATTTTATTGATTGGATTAGTAGGAACAGCCACTCTAATTGCCTATATAAGCTTTTTAGTTACTCTCGCAATCAAAATTTATAAAAAAGACATCAGTAGAAATACGATACTCGTTTTAGCTGCATTTTTTCTATTAATTGCGGCAACATATTTGGAAATGATCGTTCATGCTAAAGGTTACGGAAATTACAATTCCCGCTATATTTTGCCCGGGATAACGGTAATCTCAGCAATACTGGCCACTGGTTTACTGACATTCAAAAAGTATGAAAAACTGGTAATGAGCCTATATTTTATACTGGGTAATTTGGCTGTAATCGGCTTTAGCACTTACAAAAATGGCGCCGTCTCTAGTGAGATCGAATGGTTTAATATTCTTCATCACGCTCCAACAATTGCAGAAAATCAACAACTTCCTACAGCATTAATTGTGAGTATAATTCTCATGTGGACAGTATCCGGCATAACCAGTCTACTACTGATGCTCCATGAAAAGTCAGGATTGGAATTTAACGTAAAAATGCAAAACAGACCTTCAAATTCATCTTTAACGCTCGCGTTGTTTGTCATTTTCTCTATTTACGCGCTCTATTCTTATTTTTTGATTGATGACTTGAAAGTGGGCATACCACCAGATGAAGTCGCCCATCTTTCACGAATAGCCGGCATAAAAGAACAGGCTTCCATTCCTGACCCAGTCACAGAAAAACTCTGTAGCCATGGCGGCCGTCAAACACAGGATCTAAATTACCTAAAACACCCCCCTGTCTATTATTACATCAGCAGTTTCTTAACCAACAAGACCGACTGCATGGTTGTTGCTGATTACAAAATATTCAGAGTAAGCAGTCTCATTATTATCAGCATAACCTTAATTTTCCTGATATCCGTAATACGACGCACATCCTATGATGATTCCGGGCTGATCCCGTTTTTCTTATTTTTAACTTCAATCCCAATCTTTCCATACATATCCGCGTCAACCAACAATGACAGCCTTGCTATTGCATCCTTCTATGCCGTCATAGCCTCATGGTTACTTGTCTACAAAAATATACATACTAAATATACGACGGTTTTACTCTCTGCAGCGATTTCCATCGGCCTGCTTACGAAAGCGACTACTGGCCTGCAAGCCCTTATACTCAGCTTTTTCTTACTGTTCTTTTTACAAAAAGATCAACTCATTACACTCTGGTCACAACGTAAATCACTTTTAATATCCGGTTTACTGCTATTTATTCCAGCGGTTTATTATGTTTACGTCAAAGTGGAGTATGGTACTTTTTTTCCTGCTGGCGCTTCAGTACTCGATAATTACACCAAAGACCCCAGCAACACCATGAGCATATTTCAATATGCCGGACACTATTTCGAAGCAACGCTGAAATCTCTTATCGGCATTACATCGCACAGTAATGTTTATAAGCAAAGCACAATTCAAGCCTATGGGATTATACTTTTCTTCTTTATCTCTTTGAGTCAGTTGTTAAGGAAACCTCACAAGCCTAATCTACAGCTGCTGTGGAAAATGTATATTGCGGGAACCATTACAACGCTAATATTTACAGTAATACACTTTATCTATATTTATCAAAAATACCTCACCTATGGATATCTAGGAGGAATACAATTTCGCTATTTCCTACCGCTTTTACCATTGATATCCATTGGCTACCTGCTTTGGCACGACCAGACAAAATCACTTCTGAAAATAGTAGTTCCGATCGTGATCATTCCGTCACTCATCTGGAGCAATCTTTTCTATTATTATGAACACAGACTCTCCTCATCGAATCAAGCACCAAAAAAGTCGAGCCTATACAGCCCGGGCCATCAATTGAAAGCACTCTATCTCGATAACAGTGTCAAGATCAGCGGCCCTATTGATAAGTGCGAGGACAATAGCACGTCAAAAATAGTTACTTTTTTCAAAGGTGATATTTATTCAATACACGACACCAGAGATGCTACCGAAACCGTCGATCTGAACTACACGATACCGCTTACGTGTGAACAGTTTAAAGATCAATTTAAATATATACAGCTCGTACACTACTGCAGCACAGAGACTAAATACGAAGCCGACCTCAAAGATCTCACGGTATGCGACAAATGATTGCAGCCTTTCAGCCCGTGGCACACATCTTACAAAATTCAACTCGGCACCGTAGCCTGAGGTCTGAATACCCCCTCTACTCAAGTTATAACCACCCGCCGCTTGAATCGGCTCTGCTATCGGGATCATTTGCCAAAGCAGACAAAAGACCATTTCTGCTATATGATAGGGGACTTGTATCCTCTCCTATCCCGGGCACATAGAGTTGGCATTATATTTAAGAGGGACTGTCGGATATTTAGTTTGAGTTTTGGATTTGATCGAAACCCAATGCACATAAAACTATTATGAAATCTATTCGCTATTGGTTTTTCTTAATACTAGTTCTTTCGGCGCTTGGCCTAAGCGGGTGCGGTCAAAAAGGCCCGCTACACAATCCACCAGAAAACTCCTCGCATAAGCCAGATCAGTCACAAGTTTCATGATATTAAATTTCACCAAGATGCATGGGTTGGGGAATGATTTCGTCATAATCGATGCCATCAATCAGCAATTCACATTAACTGAGGATATCTGCCGCCATATCGCAGACAGACGCTTCGGCATCGGGTGTGATCAGATTTTGTTGGTTGAACCGGCAAAACTGCCGGACACCGATTTCCATTTTGGCATCTTCAATGCTGACGGCAGCGAAGCCGGCGCCTGTGGCAATGGCGCTCGATGCTTTGCCCAGTTCATCAGGCGCAAAGGGCTTAGCAAGTTACAATCTGTGCGGGTCGGCACCAGCACGGCAACCATCATTCTGCGTTATATGGAGAACCATCAGATCGAAGTCGACATGGGCATGCCCTCATTCGACCCGGCAACCATTCCGTTTGTCGCAGACCAACAAGCTGACCAATACCCCCTGGATATCGAAGGCGAACAGTACGCCATCAGCGCCGTATCGATGGGAAACCCCCATGCCGTTTTGATGGTCGGCGATACCGATCTCGCTCCAGTGGAAAGGCTCGGCCCACTGATCGAAAGACACCAGCGCTTTCCAGAACGCACCAACGTGGGCTTCCTTCAGGTAATCAGTCCCAACGAAACAAAACTGCGGGTTTTCGAACGGGGCAGCGGCGAAACCCTGGCCTGCGGCAGTGGCGCCTGTGCGGCGGTCGCCGCCGGCCGTCTGCTCGGGCTGCTTGAAGAGGAAGTGGTTGTACACCTACGCGGCGGCGATCTTGTGATAAAGTGGAGCGACCAAGGCAGCACCGTACTCATGAGAGGTCCAGCAGAAACCGTGTATGAAGGAGCCATCGAGATATGAGCCATAAAGCCCCGAACGACCCCATCAAGGTTGATGGCACCGATCAACAGATTGCCGACTATCTGCGCGACAATCCTGGTTTTCTGTCACGTTACCCGGAACTGTTGGCAGAGATGGAGATCCCTCATGAAAGCGGTGATGCCGTCTCACTGATCGAGCGCCAGGTGGATGCGTTACGCAAACAGCTGAAAGAGACTCAGCAACAACTGGCCGATCTGGTTGAGGTCGCCAGAACCAACGATCAACTGCAGGCACGTATGCATCGGCTGACCCTGGAACTGATCGATGCCGCCACCTTTGAAGAGGTGCTGAATGCCCTGGAGGATGAGCTGCATGATGACTTCAAGGCGGACGCAGTCGAATTGAGACTCTTCTCCTCAAGTCAGTTCGATGACCATCTGCAGGATTCCCTGAACGGCCAGATCGCCACATTTGAGCAGTTTTTCACCCAAAACCAGCCGATTTGCGGCAAGATGGATCAGCAACAGCTTGACTACATCTTCGGCACCGAAGGTGATCGCATCGCATCGACCGCGCTGATTCCACTGAAGAGCGAAGGGGTTCTCGGACTGCTGGCCATCGGCAGTTGCGATCCACAACGGTTTGCTCCCGACCACGGTACTGAGTTCCTCACCCGACTGGGTGAGATCATCAGTAGGACCCTTCAGGCCGTCTCCCTGCCAGGAATCTGAGCCGGCATGGCTGTGCCGGGTAGCCAGCAGATAAGCGACTGGGTCGCGTCGTTTCTCGACCACCTGACCCATGAACGGCGCCTCTCTCCGCGAACCCGAGAAAGCTATGCCAGAGATCTGCAGGCGGCCGCCACCTGGCTGGAACAGCAAAAAATCAGCGGCTGGGGACACTTCACCCAACAGCAGGTACGCCACTATATCGCCAGCCGGCATCGCCAGGGATACTCCCCCAAGAGCCTGCACCGGGAACTCTCCAGCCTGCGATCCCTGTACAACTATCTGCTCAGGGAGAACCTGGTTCAGGCCAATCCGGCACTGGGTGTACGGGCTCCAAAGGTACGCCGCAAGCTGCCCACCACCCTGGACGTAGATCAACTCAACCAACTGCTTACCATCGACGACAACTCGCCGATCGGCCTCAGGGACCGGGCGATCATGGAACTGTTCTACTCCTCGGGGGTGAGGCTTGCCGAACTGATTGCACTGGATATCAGCCATCTCGATCTGAACGAACAGATCGTGGAGGTTACCGGCAAAGGGGCAAAAACACGCTTGCTGCCGGTGGGACGACAGGCCGTCGAGGCGACTAGCGAGTGGCTGAAAGTGCGCGGAGAGCTGGCCGGGGAGGAAGAGACCGCCCTGTTCGTCGGTGTACGGGGCAGACGCATCAGCCGCAGCACCATCCAGAAACAGCTGCATGAGTGGTCGGTACGCCAGGGGGCGCCGAGAAACATCCACCCCCACCTGCTGCGCCACTCTTTCGCCAGCCATCTGCTGGAATCCTCAGGAGACCTGCGCGCCGTTCAGGAGCTGCTGGGCCACGCCAACATCAGCACCACCCAGATCTATACTCACCTGGATTTTCAGCATTTGAGCGAAGTCTATGACAAGGCCCATCCCAGGGCGAAAAAAAAGTCCTCAGACTGAAAGGCGCTTATTTACGCCCTAGTTTTTATTGGAGAAGTTGGGCCACTCTAAAAGATGAACCGCAAATGAACACCAATCACCGCGAATCCGCGCAAAAGAGGCTGCAATGTGAAAGTTATTCGCGACATTTTGCGGTGACTGGCGTTCATTTGCGGCTTAATCTTTAAGGTTAAGTGCCATTCGCCCTCAGACTGACTCTTTTCTGAAGACAAATCCGGGCCTCAACCAATAGACCACCAGGGGCAGCACCATCAAGGCAATGATTACATCCATGATCAACGCCTCTGAGATATAGAGGCTGACCGACCAGAGGTTGGCCAGTTCCGTGTTCATCAGCGGGATGAAACTACCCAGCAGCACCACCATGGAGATGATGATTGCAGAGCCTGTCGTCTCCAGGGTTTTCTGTAGAGCCTGCTGCCAATCGCCGACCGATGCCCGAATCTCCTCTCTCAGACGTGAGACCATGTAGACCCCGTAGTCCACTCCCAGCCCCATGGCGATACTCAGAGCCACCTGGACATGGAAGGCCAGATTGGCCGACCACTCCTTGATCGATGTCATATAGGCCCCCAGGCCGTACTGGGTCATCAGGGTGATAAAACAGAGGCTGATCAGGATCAGTGCAATGGTCCAGGAGCGGAACATGATCAGGGTCATCAGAAACACCGTCAGCGAGGTGGCGACCGGCGCATTCAACCACTCTTTGAAGGCCACATCCCGGGTCGCTTCAGTAACCCCCAGAAAGCCACCGATAGCTGCTTTGTCCTGCATCGAATGGTCGGTGGTAAGCCGCCGCTGCAGTTGGTTATCTTCGCCCTTTACGATCACCTCTTCACCCGGCCCTACGCCGATCTTGATCAGCTCCATCCCCGGATCATCCTTGTGCTCGCTAAGATAGCCTTGAATATCGAGGATGGTTTGATGAGTCAGTTTGGGATCCATGGTTTTTACAAATCCGACGATGATTCCCTCATCCCAGGTACGGGTGTTGACGAAAGCGTCCAGCTCACCGGTCGCCGCACTCACCTGCAGCATGCCGTTATACAGGGGGATGATCGCCTGCGGGTCCGGCAAACGGCCATCCGGCCCGGCCCGGTAGGCGTATCGGTTCTGCTGCATATGTTGCCGATCGGGGATCGCATAGAGGTTCATATGGGCCATCGGCAAGGCCCCGAAGGGTGCATTCAGCATCATATTCAGGGTCTTCACGAACTGCACATAGGAGGTGGTATAGCCGATCTGGGGATGGGCACGCAGCCAATCCTCAAACTTCGACAGCGCCTGCACCACTTCCGCATTATTGAAAATACCCTGGGGTGGATCGATCATCTCGTCGTAGCAGCGGTCAGGCCCGATCACCCGTTCACCCCGCTGATTCCAGGCATCCACACCGCATTGGGGCAGGGTTCCTGCCTTCGAACGTATCACGATATTGGCGGTGATCACCCCGGGCATCATCCTCGACAGGGTTTCCAGGTCGGAGATCGCTTCGACCTCGCCCCCGTCACCAGTCAGCTCACCGAGCAGGTGGTAATCTTTGTAGGCGGCCCTCGGGTAGTGAATACCCTTCTCGACCCCCGGCATGATATCGAACTCATCCTGTATGCGAGCCACTTCCGGATCGCTCCGGCCCGCCTCACCGGACAACAGGGCAGAGAAGCCTTTGTCGAGTTCAGCCATGGAAGCGGATAGCAGCCAGATCCCGATCACCGCCACCAGCGGCAGCCACTTCAATGGACCGGTGAGTAGGCCGGTCATCCCTTTTGCCAGACGCCGCTCCCAACCCCGTTCATGTTTTTGGTCACTCACTTTGGGCGGGAAACTCACCATCATCAGGGGAATCAGGGTGGTGGTGGTGAGAATCAGGGTCGACATGCCGAAGATGCCGAAGTAGGCATAGGCCTTGTAGAAAGAGATGTCGATAAATGAAATGGCAAAGAATCCATGCAGATCGGTACCGATGGATAGGGCGGCCGGCACCACGGTATGACGGATCGAGGTAAATGCCGCCTGCTCCGGGTCCTGGGTGGCATGCAGCTCCTGCATGAAACGCCGGGTGATCTGCATCGAATGACCGATACCGATCGCCAGCAACAGCATCGGCGTCAGCGCCATCATGGTGGTGAGCTTGAACTGGGTATAGCCCATCAGTCCGAGGGTCAGAATGATGGTCATCCCAACCCCCACCAATGGCAATACGGCACAGCTCCAGTGGCGGAACTCGTACCAGAGCACCAGCAGAATGATCAGCAGGGAAATGGCGAACAGCCAGGCCTTATCCCACAACTCCTCGACCATCGAGGCCAGGAAGTAGGGCTCTCCTGAGATGTAGAACTCCACCCGGTCCCCGTATCGGGTCTCGTAATCCTCCATCAGCTGGCGAACTTCAGCAATCCAATCAAGATGGTGTTGTTTCAACTGATTGCTGAAATCACCGATTATGAAGGTTCCGGTTGCCCGGCAGCGGTCGTGCACGCGGCTGATCGAGGCATTGGAGATCAAGCCGTCCGCCCCGATGATGTCACATTTCCGGCCCTGGCCATCCTGGTAGTAGACCAGCAGTGGCTCCAGCACAATATGCTTCTCCAGACCGGCACGCAGATAGTTGATCTGATGCGATTGCAGCTGCGGATCATCGGATAGACCACTCGCCGGCAGCAGGCGACTGAAATCGAGACTGCCGTTGGGAGTAATCCCCAGATTACGCAGCTTGGACGAGGGCAGGCCGACGAAGTTGGCCACATTGGCAAACGGCAGTTCGCTGACATCCCGATAGAAGGCCTCGACCATCCTGATGAACCAGGGCTGATAGATATCCCCCTGTTTCAGCTTCATACCCCAGACCATCAGATTGCCCATGCCATAGGCCTGATCACTGTAGAGATTGGTTGCGATATAGGGATTGGAGAGGGGCAGCAGGGAGTCCGGGTCGTTACGCAGATTGACCTGTTTGACGTAAAACAGGGCTACCAGGGTGGCGGAAAACAGCAGCAGAATGGTCAAGCGGCGGTGTCTGAGCACAAACCTGGCGTAGTCTGCCGCATAGTCCCTCTGCTTACGGCTCATCGGTTGACAGCCTCGTCACCTGGAGCTGCCGGGTAGCCGGTGACTCGCCGCTCAATTCGCATAGCTCTGCAGCGTCTCCTCGGACCAGTAGCTGTCGTCAAGATCCACATTCAGAGAGATGGTGCTGCGGGGGACGAACACCATACTGTCCTTGCCATCCTGATGGCTGATTGCATAAATATAGCGGGGGTAGCTGATACGCGGATCAGGCTGATCAAGCGACTGCCAATCCACCGCGACGGTTTTTATTTTTTCACCCTTTTTGTAGTAGACCGTGCGGTAGACTGCAAAGGTTCGCTGATCGATATCGCTGATATGGTAGTCGTACCACCAGTTCTTGAACCGGGTCGTGCTCTTCAAGCGATAGACCGGCTTGCCGATGTGGGCACACTGGGGACCGGGCAGCCTTAGGGTATAGCGGCTCCGCTCCCAGGACTCCAGCTGCATCACCTCCAGGCAGTTCTCGATCTTGCCCAATCCGAGCAACTCATGCACCTCGTCTTCCGGGGTTCGCAGCACCAGCTCGCCATAGGTCAGATTGGTGCCGAACCAGACATCTTCATACGAAGGCTCATTGATGCGCCGGATCTTGCGCAGTGCCGGCAGCCACATAGAGAGAGTGGCGCTCTTCTGCAGGTCTGTATAGCGGGTCAGCAGTACCCCGGTTCCCTTGGTCTTACCGGAGGTCAAGATGGCCATCTGCTGGGATTTGATGGCTGGATCGGAGGGGGTATTGTTGACATAGGTATCGAAGGTCTGCACACCGGGCTTGCGTCCCTGGGTACGCATCGCCAACGGCGCCCGATTGACCACCACGGAAACATCCCGACCCTGACGTCGACTCAGGGCATTATCAAGCAACCCCCCGTGGGCAGCGGTATAGGCCTGTTGCGCAATCTCATCCGCATCGCTCAGCGGCGACGGTGCTGGATTAGCTGCCAAGAGTCCACCACTAAACAGCCAGATCAGACCTGCCAGGAGAGAATATGGACGTTTTCGATACATGATCCTGACTCTGCCATGGATGACCACGGCAGACAAGCGAGTGAAATCCCTAATCATATTGCTTTGTTGCTTCCCTTTAACGATCCATTCAGCGGCCGAATGGTACACTTTCAGCGGCACTGAACCAGCCTGGAGCGAGGAATAGAAACAAACCGAACAGCGATCACGCAATGCGTAATCACAATTGAAACCGATTTTTCACCAGCCCGCCCCTCAGGTACAATTGCCGGCTCTCTAGTCAAGCAATCAGGATAGAAGTGGAAAATTTCAGAGGCACCACAATTCTCTCCGTCAGACGCGGCGGCAAAGTCGTGATCGGCGGAGATGGCCAGGTATCCCTGGGCAATACGGTTATGAAGGGCAATGCCCGTAAAGTCCGTCAGCTGCACAAAGGCAAGGTGATTGCCGGATTTGCCGGCGCTACCGCTGACGCCTTCACCCTGTTCGAGCGGTTTGAGGGTAAACTGGAAAAACATCAGGGCCATCTGACCCGTGCCGCCGTTGAGATGGCCAAGGACTGGCGAACCGATCGAGCACTGCGCCGATTGGAGGCATTGCTCTGTGTCGCGGATGCCGAAGCCTCGCTGATTATCTCGGGCACCGGCGATGTGATTGAACCGGAACAGAGCCTGATGGCGATCGGTTCCGGTGGCAGCTTTGCCCAGGCAGCTGCCCGTGCGTTATTGGAAAATACGGAACTCAGTGCCCGTGAGATCGTCGAAAAAGGGCTTGGTATAGCCGCTGACATCTGCATCTATACCAACCACAACCGGGTGCTCGAAGAGCTGGACAGCAAAACCTGATCCAGATGCGTCCGAACAGAGCCGCGTGGCCGGCCGATGTAAGCAGCCCCCCATGCAGAGGCAGCGGGGGAAGTAAATCTGCCGATGTGCCACGACAGGCTTATAAAACCATATTCTATAAGTCGCCTTGAGGAATGACTGCAGAGGCCAAGGCGTAGTAAAAAACAGGCTTTAATTCATGTCGCAAATCACACCCCAACAGATTGTTGCCGAACTGGATAAACATATCATCGGCCAGAATGACGCCAAGCGTGCGGTCGCCATTGCATTGCGCAACCGTTGGCGCAGGGCTCAGGTGGATGAGACCCTGCGTAACGAAATCACACCAAAGAACATCCTGATGATCGGCCCTACCGGGGTCGGTAAAACCGAGATTGCCCGCCGTCTGGCAAAACTCGCCAATGCGCCGTTCATCAAGGTGGAAGCGACCAAATTCACCGAGGTGGGTTATGTCGGTCGTGAGGTGGATTCGATCATTCGGGAGCTGGCCGACTCGGCGGTGAAAATGGTCCGCGAAGGGGAGATGGAAAAGGTTTCCGAAGAGGCCAGCCATGCGGCGGAAGAACGAATTCTCGATGCCCTGTTGCCGGCCCCAAAACCCACTGGCTGGGACGACACGGAGACCGCGACAAACGTCTCCAGCTCAACCCGGGAGAAATTCCGTGAAAAGCTGCGCAACGGCTCGCTGGATGACAAAGAGATCGAAATCGAGGTCAATACCACCCCGGTGGGTGTTGAAATCATGGCGCCCCCCGGCATGGAAGAGATGACCAGCCAGTTGCAGGGGATGTTCCAGAATCTGGGCAGTGGCAGAACCCGTCGGCGCAAGCTACGCATCAAAGATGCCTTCAAGGTGCTCAGCGACGAAGAGGCAGCCAAGCGGATCAACGAGGAGGACCTCAAGTTACGTGCCCTGGAGACAGTAGAGCAGCACGGCATCGTGTTTATCGACGAACTGGACAAGGTCACCAGTCGGGCGGAGACCAGTGGCGCCGACGTCTCCCGCGAAGGGGTACAACGGGACCTGCTTCCCCTGGTGGAAGGCTGCACCATCTCCACCAAGCACGGCATGGTGAAGACCGATCATATCCTGTTTATCGCCTCCGGCGCCTTCCATCTCAGCAAGCCCTCGGATCTGATTCCGGAGCTGCAGGGGCGACTGCCGATCCGGGTCGAACTGTCGGCACTCAACACCGACGACTTCACCCGCATCCTGACCGAACCCGACGCCTCGCTCACCGAGCAATACCAGGCCCTGCTGGAGACAGAACAGGTAGGTTTGGAGTTTACCCAGGGGGGGATCAAACGGATCGCGGAGACCGCCTGGCAGGTCAACGAGCGAACCGAAAACATCGGCGCCCGGCGACTGCACACGGTGATGGAGCGCCTGCTGGAGAGCATCTCCTTCGAAGCCTCAGAGCAGAGCGGCAAGACCATCGTCATCGACGAGGCCTATGTGGACAGTCAGCTCTCCGAACTGGTGGCGGATGAGGACCTGAGCCAGTATATCCTCTGACCGACCGGCTATTGCCTTGGGGCAAACCCTGTTTATAACCTGCCTAAGGTTTACCGGATCCGATATAGAGTGGCCGCATCCAACGATTGAAAAACAGATGAATTGAGAGAAAACCATGTCACATCCCAATCCGACAGAAATTCACCTGCATAAGCAGTCCCGTGTGCTGGAAATCAGTTTCGATGACGGCAACAAATACAGCTATCCCGCCGAGTATCTGCGGGTCTTCTCCCCCTCGGCGGAGGTTCAGGGCCATGGGCCGGGACAAGAAGTGTTGCAGGTTGGCAAGGAAGAGGTGAATATTGCCCATATTGAACCTGTGGGAAATTATGCCATCTGCCTGCACTTCGATGATGAACACAATACCGGGATCTACTCTTGGGATACCCTGTATCAGTTGGGCGCCAACTACGAGCGCAACTGGCAGGACTATCTGCAACGACTGCAGGCGGCAGGTTATCAGCGCAAGGAGCCGTCGGCCTAGGGCCTGTTAACACTAACCCAATACGCCCTGTTGTGCCTGAAAAAGCGCCAATCAAGGCGCGAGGAGTGTAAGTTTGGTTGTTCCAAATGAGCGACGAGTAACGGGTCGTGGCGCTTTTTCAGGCGCAACCCCCCATATTGATATCAAAGGGGCTGGGTCTGTTTTTGCGCCCAGCGGCGTTATCATTCGCTCATGTAGAATAACTACACCACGCTCATTCTGCCTTGCTGGACACAAAAACAGACCCAGCAGGGCGTATTGGGTTAGTGTTAACAGGCCCTAGAAACAATTGGTGATGCCATGAAGGATGAGAAGACGACACATTTCGGCTATCAGGACGTACCGGTCGGC
>JAKSBX010000019.1 GCA_022360905.1 Chromatiales bacterium | reverse complement strand
CAAAGATCTTCATGGGGGATGCGGCGAGTGGTTTCCTCGGCTTCAGTCTGGGGGTGTTTGCCTGTTTCACCGCTCAGCACTTCGCCATCGATTTCTGGAGCTGGGTGATACTGCTTGGGCTGTTCGTGGCGGATGCCAGCTGGACCCTGATGAGACGAATGCTGAATGGTGAGAAGTGGTATCTGCCCCATGCCAAACACGCCTACCAGATCCTGGCTCGTCAGCGCCTCGCCCAGTTTCAGGCTGACGGGCTGTCTGCTGAGAAGGCTCGCGCCAAAGCGCACCGCTGGGTGGTGTTGACCGGTCTGCTGATCAATCTCGGCTGGTTGACCCCGTTGGCCTGGCTGGCCTCTGAATATTCCGGCTCTGGCGCATTGCTGGCTGTTCTGGCCTATCTGCCCCTGGTCTATCTCGAATGGCGGGTGGGAGCGGGGACTGACCTGAATTGAATGGAACTTACTTAAGAGATTAAACCGCCAATAAACGCTAATCACCGCAAAATGCCGCAAATAACTTTCACATAGCGAACTCTATTAGCGTAGATTCGCGGTGATTAGCGTTCATTCGCGGTTAATCTCTTAGGGTGGCCCAACTTCTCCAGCAGAATTGGGGTGTAAATGCCTTAAGTTAAGTGCCATTCGGGCCATCATTCCGTTTTCGGCCGCGGTTCGGATTCCAGCTTTCGCAAGCGGTATTGCACCTCTTCCAGCAGCTTTCTGTTGACGCTCAACAGATCGGCAATGAAGGCAACCAGGAAGGTCTGGAAGCCGATGCCCATCATTACACCGGCGAGTACCACCGACTGCACGTGGCCCTGCCCGTCCCCGGTCAGATAGTAGTAGAGAAAGCGTAAACCCAGCACCATACCCAGGCTAAAAAGTACCAGACCGATCGCCAAAAAGAAGCGAAACGGTTTGTAAACCACGAAGATTCGCAGAATGGTGATGATCGATTTTTTGATGTAGCTGCTGATGCTCTTCACCAGCCTGGATGGCCTGAGGTCCTCGTTGACCTCCACCGGCACCGAGGTGACCGCCATCTGTTTCATACCGGCCTGGATGATCGTCTCCAGGGTATAGGTGTATTCGTTGAAGACATTCAGCTTCATCGCCGCTTCCCGGCTGAAGGCGCGAAAGCCGCTCGGCGCATCGGGGATATTGGTATGGCTGACTTTGCGCACCACACTGCTGCCCAGATGTTGCAGCATCTTCTTGGTCAGAGAGAAGTGTTCGATCATCTGAATCGGGCGGGCGCCGATCACCATGTCGGCCTTACCGTCGACAATGGGTTTGGTCAGGTCGGGGATATAGCTGGCGTTGTACTGGTTATCCGCATCGGTATTGACGATGACATCCGCCCCTTGCTTGACGCAGGCGTCCAGACCCAGCATGAAGCCTCTCGCCAATCCCTGGTTTTTGGTATAGCCAACGACATGGTCGACACCGTTGTCCAGCGCAATCTGGCGGGTGTTGTCGGTGCTGCCGTCATCGATGATCAGCCATTCGACCTGATCGAATCCCGGTACCTCTCTGGGTAGTTCCGCCAATGCCACGGCCAGGGTTTTTTCTTCGTTATAGCACGGGATCTGTATTATCAGCTTCATTGCCTAAGCTCTTGGT
>JAKSBX010000020.1 GCA_022360905.1 Chromatiales bacterium | reverse complement strand
GGTGAAATAACCCTCGCCGGCGCCGATATCGGCGACCGTCAGACTCTCCAGCGGGGAGAGGGTGTCCAGCAGTTGCTCGGGTTTCTGCCAGAAATCGCGCAAGCCCTGATCGAGACTTGCGGCCAGGGTGGGGTTGTAGGTCGGGCGGACCAGGTCCTGACCGGCGTCGGGAAAGGGGTCCGGGAGTTGGGGCGGTCTGGTGAATAGGTAGAAGATCAGGCCCAGCCACGGCAACGCCAGGGCCAGGGCGCGGGCGTCGCGAATGGTTCGGTGCGAGCCGTTCCAGCCCGTCGTCAAACGCCGCCACAAGGCGCCCGCTCGTTCGCGCGGTCCTATTGTTTTTGGTGTCCAGCCATCGTATGATGTGCCCAACTCAGTTGCCGTCCAATGCTTTGCTGTTACTTCCGGCGCGGTGGGGCGCCTATGAGCTCGGAATGGAATGGGTCTATTGTACCCCGTTCGCCGTGGTGGGCAAGCCCTCGGCCGGGAAGGCCGGCAGCACCCGCTCACAGGAGAAGTCACCAATGACGTTGAAACTTCAGGAATGTTATTGCGACCGTCCCGGTCTTTTGAAAATTCTCGACGACCTGACCGACCAAATCCTCGCGGATACCTTCGAAACCCAAGATCTGGCCTTTGTCGGCATTCTCGCCGGTGGCGCCGCCGTGGCCGATTACCTGGCCGCACGTGCGAGCGAAAAACTGGGCACCAAGATACCTGTCGCTTACCTCGACATCCACCTCTATCGCGATGACGTCATCGATACCGACCACGATCCGCTCACTCGCGAAACCGAAATTCCTTTCGCACTCAAAAACAAACACATCGTTCTTGTGGACGACGTCCTGTTCACCGGCCGGACCGTGCGCGCCGCCCTCACCGCCCTGCTCGCCAAGGGGCGGCCCCGCGTGATCCGCCTGGCGGTGGTGGTCGATCGCGGCTTCCGCGAACTGCCGATCCACGCCGATTTCGTCGGTGTCCGCCTCGAGACCCGGCGGGACCAGGCCGTGCGGGTGCGCCGCGCGAACGGCCCCCAGGAAGAATCGGGTATCTACATCTTCGAAAACGCCGAATCCTGAGATCGTCGCGAGCCGGAAAGTGGCCGCGACAACCCCATGATCCCCGACCGCCCCCGCCGGGATTCGAGAGCCGACCGATCGGGGGGGCCGGGTCCATCGCCCGTGGTGGCAGCCATGCGTTCGGAATGTTAGAATGAGGGCGAACCGCTTCTGCACCACATGTCAACCCGTCAGGCGCCCTTTTCACCGTGGCGCGATCCGCCCAGTCGTGAGCGCGCTTGGGTATTGCGATTTCGGACCCTCAACCTCATCCCGCTCCCGTCCGATCCCCCGGGTCATCGCCCGTTCCGGTGTCGACCCATATCTTCCAACCGCGTTCCGCGGCGGTGGGAGCAAGGAGTTTTGCCATGGTGAACGTCGTCTACGGAGTTTCCGGTGAAG
>JAKSBX010000021.1 GCA_022360905.1 Chromatiales bacterium | reverse complement strand
GGGCGATCCCCGCTATGTCCGGTTATTGTTGGGTTTGGGTTTGCGGGAACTCAGTATGCAGCCCAGTGCATTGCTGGAAACCCGCGAGCTGATCCGCAAAAGCAATCTGTTCGATCTACAGCAGAAGACCAGGATTTTCATGGAAGAGCTGGAGGACAACGATGATGAGCAGCTTTTCGATAAGGTCTTTCTCGAGATTTAGTAATCTTTTCCGGGCTTTTGGTTAACGGAATTATTTAAATGCCGTTTTGTTATCAACTGCGTCATCAATTTTATCGTCAGAAAATCATAAGCGGTATCTGGCAAGAGCCTGAAGGATGAAGAGCGTGTCGGTCTCTTCGTTTTATTAGTTATGCAATAAAGGCTTTGTTTTCTACGGTCAGTACCGACCATTTCTCTAAAGATTTTTCGGACGCCAAATGCTTTATAACAATGATCAAATTAATTGCGCTTCGATAACGTTTTGATATTTGTAATTTTAATGTCTGTCCGTGGGCGCCACATTATAGGCCTATGCAGTTTACTGTGGAGGCCAATTGGTTAAAGCTGGTGGTCTGGATGACTGTGGCTTTTTTGGAAATGTTTTCGGTGCGTTCTTTGAAAAAGACACGGTGGTAGTTGAATGGAGTTCAGGAATTTGGTTATTATTATCACGCTTGTTTACCAAGGAGCAGTTTTTTAAGGAGATAATCAGCTAATTTAAGGATTCAGTAATTAAAGCTAGGGATAAAGTAGCTGTGTTACCGCAGCTGATTCAGGGATGAATATTAGTATGTCTTCTTTGAGTTTCAGTCAATAGATACCAGGCCTGATGATATTGCGATATACGCCGCGATACTTCGCTTATCCCTCTGCCATCAACCATCTGCCGGTGTTGTACAGGTAATTATCCATACGCAGTTGTTTAATTGACTCTATTGTTATTAGCAGATTTCTGGCTTAGTCGAGTTTGTAACAGTTAATTTTGGAACGTTAACCAAAGGGAATGGTATGAAGAAAATCTATTTTATTGCTGTGCTGGTGTTTTTATTTTCTGTTCCAGCGCAAGCTGCAACGGTTTCACTAGTTCCTGATGCCACATCAATCACCGTTGGTGATCAGTTGTCTGTGAATATCGTTGGGAGTGACTTTACTGAGCTAAGTAACGGATTTATCAATCTTGGAACAGACGATAATCTGCAGGTAATGTCAGTCACAATTGATCCTTATTGGGATTTTGCGCCGAGTACAGGATCAGCTGTATCCCCCAATGAATGGTTCGGCATAGAATTTGATGCCCTCTTTAATCCGCCGGCGAGTGGCAATTTCACTATTGCAACTGTCTTATTTGAGGCGCTTTTGCCGGGGCAATCAACCGCTTCGATATTGGAAAGTTCAGCGTTTTACAGTTCTGCCGGGATAGTTTTGCCTGACACGATCGATAGCCAGGTTTCTATCTCCGCAGTGCCGCTACCGCCAGCTGCCTGGTTGTTTTTGTTCGGGCTGGGTTGGATTTTTCGGTTATCAAAATCAACAAATAAAAAATCGATGTAAATGTATGAGCAGTCAGTCAGGGTTATTAGCCGTAACTAGCTCAGTGGTTTTATAGAAAAAGCTCAAGAAATATGAAATTTATTGTAAAGGAAAGTTGTATGAATAGGGATATCCCAGATGCGCCAGCTCGCTATCGCCGGTTCGTTAAGCATCTTATGGTCATTGGGCTTTTTGCACTCGGTTTTTCCCATCAGTCACTCTATGCCTATGAGTGTACCTATGATGAGGTTACAGTCGATCCTACGGATTCCTATCTGACCTGCGTAACAACCTGCCCCACTCAGCTGCATTGGGTTCCACCAAACAATATGCTGTCATGTAATTTTCTGCATCAGCAAAACTGGTGCCGGAGATACTGTGCAGATGCTGAAGCAGATGTTTGCGAAGGCAATCCAATCAAATTGTCCAGCGGTGCGAAACTTCAGTTTGAAACCGATTACCAAGGCACCGGTGAATATCCTCTGACATTAAAACGTTACTACAGCACCGGTTGGACCACGCCGGAGGGTAATTGGGGCGAAGGATGGCTTGGTACAGACTCTGCTCGCATAGTCAGTGTCACTAACGATAGTGAGGGCGACACCTATACAGCGGTTCGGCCAAACGGCAGCTACCTGAAGTTTACCTGGGTCGGTGGTGGTATCACAGAACCGATAAAATCGGATACCAAGGCTACTCTGACCCTCTATAACTATCAAAATGGTCTTATCTGGGTATTGAGACTGCCAGATGGATCTCACGAAATTTACGATTTCGATCAACAGGCGTTTATTGCGGACAGACGCTACACTTCCCGGCTGTTATGGACAAAATGGCGTGGCGGGTTACAACACGTTTATGCCTACAATACGGCCGATCAACTGGAGACGATCACCCATACCAACGGTCAGCAGCTCCAGTTTTCCTACAATGCAGACGGCAGGATAGATCAGGTTACTGCACCGGGTGGAAAGTTATTCAATTATGACTATGATGCAGCCGGTAATCTGGTCAGTGTGGCCTATCCGGGAGCTGCCTCTAATGATATTGACGATACGGCGACAAAAACCTATCTGTATGAAGACTCCAGACATCCCCACCATCTGACCGGCATTCTCGATGAAAGCGGCCAGCGCTACGCCAACTATGCGTACGACGATGAAGGTCGTACGATTCTCAGTGAGCATGGTGATGGCGGCGAACGGATCGAAGTGTTGGAGTATGGAAATAGCGTTCGCACCCGCAACGCGCTTGGCAAGGAGACTGTTTACCACTTCGGCACAAGCGGGAGCGGTGCAAGTGCCGTGCGCCAGCTTCTGACGGTTGATGGCGTCGCCAGCGCCAGTTGTGCTGCTTCGAATAGCAGCTACAGCTATGATGAAAATGGTTTTAAGGATCTCATCAAGGATGAAAATGACTTCTACACCGATCTTGACTATGACAGTGCCGGACAGCTTGTTCGGAAAACCGAAGCATTGGTCATGGTGGGAAATAACCTCGAACCGCTTCCCGAGACGCGGGTTACAGAGTTTGATTGGATGCCCGCGCCGGCGCTCAATCTGCCAAGTGAGCGGCGCGAACCGGGCAAGACGACAAACTACTCTTACCAGAACGAACGGCTGATCCGCCGCACTGAAACAGATACCAGTCAAAACTCCGAACCCTACAGCACGACCGGCAATAGCCGTACCTGGGCCTACAACTATACCTTTCATGATGTCAATGAACGCCAGGTTGAAACGATTACCATTGACGGGCCGCTGCCGGGGGTTGGCGATACTTCCGTTTATACTTTCGATGCGCTGGGCAATCTGACCAGCTTTACCAACCCCTTGAGTCATGTCGTTCAGCACGGGGAACATACCGAGGAGGGGCGTCCCGGGCAAGTAATCGATGCAAATGGCCTGGTCACAGAGTTGGAATACAATGCTCTGGGTCTACTGACAGCAACACACGTTTTGGCTCAGCAAGGCACAGCAACGACTCGATTTGCTTACCATTCAAACCGTCTGATCAGCCGGGTCACTCTGCCCGATAACAGCTTTCTTTCGTTTGAATACAACGCTGCTCAGCATTTGACTGCAATCAGTAACAGCCAAGGCGAACGCATCGAATACACCCCCAGTCTTCTGGACGGTAAATGGAGTGAACAAATCGTTCAAGCCAGTGATGGAACGATTACCCAGACCAAACGACGGGTGTTCGACGAGTTGGGTCGGGTTATTCACCTGTTAGGTGCAGACACCCAGCAGACCGATTACAGCTATGACCCGGCAGGTAATCGTATCAGCCAGGTAGAGCAAGGTGAAACCGACCAGATTGAGACTCAGTTAAATCACGATGGACTCAAACGCCTTACGACGTTGACCGATCCGCTGCAGCATCTTGTTCAGTTTGCATACGACGCGCAGGGAAATGTCGGTTCGGTTACCGATCAGAGAGCCAATACCACGAGTTATGTTTATGACGGTTTTAATAACCTGATTCAACAGACCAGCCCGGACAGCGGTACCACGGTCTACAACTATGACGAAGCGGGAAACCGTATCCGCCAGGTAGACGCGCGAGGAGTTGAGGTAATCTACGATTACGATCTACTGAACCGCATTATCGGTATCAGTTATCCGGCTGATCCGGAACATAACGCGATCTTTACCTATGACGAAGGGAGCAACGCTTTAGGGCGTCTGACAACCATAGAAGATCCGAGTGGTGTTACCCGTCTGAGCTATGATGAACGCGGTAACCTCGTTACCCACAGCCATACTGCTGACGGAGAAGTGCTCACCCTCGAGTATCAATACGATCTGGCCAACAACCTGATCCAGGAGACCTATCCCAGTGGTCGAGTTGTCACCTATAGCAGAGATGCCCAGGGACGCATTACAGCTATTTCCACCAGGGCTGATGACAATGCCCCGGACCAGACGGTGGTTACAGGCGTACATTATCAACCATACGGACCCCTTGCCGGGCTGAGCTATGGCAACGGACTCGATTTCACCATCGCGTATGATCTGGATGGACGAATTACCGGCATGGAAACCCGTAGCGGCCTCTTGCTCCAGTCGGGATTAAGCTACGACTACAACCGGGTCAACGAGATTACCGGGATTTTTGATGAAGTCACCCAAGAGGGCCAGCTCTTCGACTATGACCTGATGCACCGGCTCACCCAGGCGGATGGTCGCTACGGAACGGAAGGATACGACTACGACCCGGTCCACAATCGCACGCTTTTGCAACAGGACTCGGCCACTACAACCTATGGCTACGCTGCCGACAGCAACCGCCTGATCGATATCAATGGTGGCACTATTGGCGTCGATGAGGTTGGCAACCGGATAGCGCAAGGCTACAAGACCCTGAGTTACGACAGTAATAGCCGGTTAAGCGAGGTTAAAACCAGGGGCGCCCCCTTGGGACGCTATCAGTATGATGCGCTGGGACAGCGGCGAGAAAAAATCCTCGGCACCGGTTCACAAACCCGCTACGTTTATGACCGGTTCGGTCGTCTGGTGACCGAGATTCGGGATGGCGAACTGACCGAGTATCTTTATTTGGAAGCGCAGCCCGTCGCGGTCACCAAAGGGGGCTTCATCGGTTCAGCGGGAGATCGGGACAACGATGGGGTGCACGATGCCGAAGACAATTGCAGTGCCCATGAAAATCCGGGTCAGGTCGACAGTGACGGAGATGGTTATGGAAACCGCTGTGATCCGGACCTGAATAACGACGGTGTCGTCGATCATGATGACCTGATGCTCTATCTACCGACCAGAAATACAAGCCTGGTAGGCAGCCAGCCAAGCGGCCGTCAATATAATCCGATGATGGATTTTAACAGCGATCAGGCCATCAACGGACTGGATCTATGGATACTGAAGACCTGGTACTTCAGTAGTGAAGGCGCCGGGCCTGGCGCAATGAACCAGCCAGACGCCCCGCAACTCTCCT
>JAKSBX010000077.1 GCA_022360905.1 Chromatiales bacterium | reverse complement strand
CCGTCAAGTGGCCTACACCATCGCACATTCACCACTGGTGAAGACGGCGCTGTTCGCTTCTGATCCAAACTGGGGCAGGATTCTGGCCGCTGTAGGCCGTGCCGGCATCGAGGATCTGGTTATCGATCAGGTGGAGATCTGGCTTGATGATGTCTGCATCGTGCGTCAGGGGGGGCGGGCTTCCGACTATACGGAAGCTGCGGGTCAGGCGGTGATGCAGGGCGATGAGATCACCATTCGAGTTGAGCTGGGTCGGGGCAGTGCCACAACCAAGGTGGTGACCTGCGATCTCTCCTACGACTACGTGAAGATCAACGCCGAATACCGCACTTAATGTTAACAGCCCCTAATCTGTTGCACCCGAACCTCCAACGGGCTATTTCTCATGAAGATCCACGTCGCCGCCGCTGCAATCCTCGATGAGTCTGGCCGGGTATTGATCAGCCAGCGGGCTGAAGATAGCCACCAGGGCGGTTTGTGGGAGTTTCCCGGCGGTAAGCTTGAGGCCGGGGAGACGGCTGCAGGGGCGCTCTCCCGGGAGCTTGAAGAGGAGCTGGGGATTCAGCCGCTGGCGTCTGAGCCATTGATCAGGATCCGGCATGACTATGAGGATCGCCATGTGGTGCTCGATTTCTATCGGGTTACCGCTTATCGGGGTGAGCCCAGGGGGCTTGAAGGACAGCCTCTGCAATGGCTTTCGCCCGCCGCAATGCAGCCTGAACACTTTCCTGCAGCAGACAGACCGGTAATCACCGCCCTGAAACTGCCGCCGCGATACATGATCACCGGGAGTGATGCTGGGCAACCCGGGCAATTTCTGAGTCGTCTATCGTTGGCGATCGAACGGGGGATTCAACTGGTTCAGCTCAGAGCCCATCAATTGTCGGATAGTGCCTATCGGCAACTGCTGGCTGAAGTGCTTCCCCTGTGTCGCACTAGCGGAGTAAAACTGCTGATTAATCGTCCTCAGGGGGTGTTGGACTGGCATTCCGAGGCTGACGGACTCCATCTCACGGCAAGACAGCTGACATCACTCTCCCGACGGCCTGCCGGCGCTGCACTGATCGGCGCCTCCTGTCATCAGCTTGAAGAGTTGAAAATGGCAGAGCGTGCCGGCCTCGATTATGTGCTGCTTTCGCCGGTTCAGAGAACGTCAACGCATCCGCAAGCGGCCAGCTTGGGTTGGCCCCGCTTCGCCGAATGGGTCGACCAGGTCAATCTGCCGGTCTATGCCCTCGGCGGTCTCTCGGCGGACGATCTGCCGAATGCAATTCTAAACGGTGCACAAGGCATCGCAGCAATTTCTGCATTCTGGCCGGATTGATCAATCGTTGAATCCATACTCCTCGATCAGCTTCTGCAACTGCTCGATCTTGTCATTGGACTGATCAACGAATTCGCAGCCGGAATCATAGAATGCGGTATTGATATCTTTTGAGCTCCATCTACAAATAGCCTTGAAATTCAAGAATTTAATCCCTTCTTCCTCATCGGGTAGATGGATTTTCAAGTCCAGTTCCTCGCCGGTCGGAATCGGCTTTTCACCGATCAGCATCAACCCCTGTGAATTGATATCAACCACCTGTCCCAATGGCGTGTTATCTTCTGTTCGCCACACCCTGAGGTAGTAGATCAGGTGACGGCGCTTCACGGCCCTCCGGTCATCAGGCTTGAGGCTGTTCTCGTGGATGTGTTCTGCGGGGCTTTTGATGTACATCTTAGAAACCTAAAT
>JAKSBX010000111.1 GCA_022360905.1 Chromatiales bacterium | reverse complement strand
ATTCCAGGGTGAGTCCATCGGTGCCGAGGGACAAACCGTCGGTGAGGTGGTTTTCAACACCGCCATGACCGGCTATCAGGAGATATTGACGGATCCGTCCTATCGCCAGCAGATTGTCACCCTGACCTACCCCCATATCGGCAATACCGGTATAAATCAGGAGGACGAGGAGTCCGGGCAGATTCATGCCGCCGGCCTGGTGATTCGGGATCTGCCTCTGATTACCAGTAACTGGCGTTCCGAAGAGTCGCTGGATCACTATCTGGAGCGCAATGGAGTGGTTGCCATCGCCGGTATCGATACTCGGCGGCTGACCAGGATTCTACGTGAAAAGGGCGCTCAGAACGGCTGTATTATCGCCGGTGATGAGCTGGATCTCTCAGTGGCTCGGAAGCTGGCTCAGGAGTTCCCCGGTCTTAAAGGTATGGATCTCGCCAAAGAGGTCACCACCTCAGCCAGCTATCACTGGTCGCAAGGCACCTGGTCACTGGAAGAGGGTCTGCCGGACAATGCGGCCTCCGAGCAACTGCCATACCATGTGGTTGCCTACGATTTCGGTGTCAAACGCAATATTCTTCGGATGTTGGCCGATCGGGGGTGTCGTCTCACCGTGGTGCCTGCCCAGACACCCGCCGAAGAGGTTCTGGCGATGCAGCCCGATGGGGTGTTTCTCTCCAATGGTCCAGGCGACCCGGAACCCTGCGACTACGCCATTGAAGCCATTGGAAAGATCATCGACAGCGATCTGCCGGTATTCGGCATCTGTCTCGGGCATCAGCTGCTGGCCTTGGCATCAGGCGCCAAGACAATGAAGATGAAATTCGGTCATCATGGCGCCAACCATCCGGTCCAGGATCTGGAGAAAGGTAACGTCATGATCAGCAGCCAGAACCATGGATTTGCCGTGGATGAGGCCTCGCTGCCCGACTGCCTGACCCCCATACATCGCTCGTTGTTTGACGGTACGTTGCAAGGTATCCACCGCACCGACAAACCGGCATTCAGTTTCCAGGGACATCCTGAAGCCAGCCCAGGTCCACACATGTGGCACCAGTCTTCGATCACTTTATCGAGTTGATAGAAGTCCGCAAATAAACGCGAATGAACGCAAATGGATTTGCAGATGATCGGCAAGGAGAGGCCATATCCAAGCAAGTTATTGGATGTGGCTTTGAAGTCAGCAATGTGTTGGGAGCAGGCTTTTTTGAGCTGGTTTACGAGAATGCACTGTGTCAGGAGCTCGATCGCATTGGGTTGGCTTTTGAGAGGCAGAAAAATTTACATGTCAGATACAAGGGACAAGTTGTTGGACACTACATCGCGGATATTGTTGTTGAGAACAAGCTGCTAGTGGAACTCAAAGCTTTGTCACAGCTGACCAGGGAGCATCATGCCCAGGTGATGAACTACCTACGTGCAACTGGGTTAAGTGTTGGATTGTTGCTCAATTTTGGTACGCCTCGTCTTGGTGTACGAAGAGTCGTTTGGCAACATGATGACAGATTGATTATTTAGTTTATATTTGCGTTCATTCGCGTTTATTTGCGGACTCAAGAGTTAATGCCAAAACGTACAGATATACAAAGCATCATGATCATTGGCGCCGGCCCGATTGTTATCGGCCAGGCCTGTGAATTCGATTACTCCGGCGCTCAGGCCTGTAAGGCTCTGAAAGAGGAGGGGTACCGGGTTATTCTGGT
>JAKSBX010000033.1 GCA_022360905.1 Chromatiales bacterium | reverse complement strand
GCATTTACCGCAAAAACGCAAGATATCCCTTGCATAACAGTGCCTTGCAGCATAACCACCAGTCATTCCCTCACTCTAGTGGAGTGGTCATCCATTACCTCAACAGTTGGGATCTGTTGGCTGCATACCCCGACACTTCATAAGGGGATTGAGCTTTCTCAATGTTTGTATCACCCCCATTCGACACTATTCGTGTTTTGTATAATCATTCTCAGGTAGTACTACTCATGAAATATCCCTCTTTTACCGCGACCCTGCTTGGTGGTCTTTTGTCTTTAAACACGACTTTCGCTTTTTCCGCTGAGCCCGAAAATCAAACCGATCCAGCTGATACCCCTTCCATCGTCGTTGAGCAGACCATTCAGCACGACTACAACAAGGCGCTGGACATTGTCAGACAGCAGTTGAAGGACGACGGCTGGAAACTGATTGCCGAGATCAACCTTGGCACACGCCTGGCGAAGAAAGGGGTGGAGGTGCCTGGTGGATTGGTCATCTTCAAACTGACCAGTGGTAAGAATGCTGTACCGCTGTTGGCCGCTGACGAAACCCGTTACGTCTCTGCCATGATGCCTTGTGGTCTCTCCGTCTATGGCAAGCAGGATGGTACGGTTGTTATCTCGCGCATGAACTTTGAGATGATGAGCGCCATGCTGGAGCCCAAGGTTGCGAAAGTGATGACGAAATCGATCGCCAAACTTAACAAGACCGTTGAGAGTGCGATGGCCAAGATGGCGGCCAACTAACCGGCTCCAGTGCTACCCGGGGAGGGAACCCTGGGCCTCTATAGGCATCACTCAACAACAACGCCAAAACCTCAGCCTCCAAGTTACATGGCAGATGAAACGGGGAGCTTCCTGACAAAAGCAGCCGATTTCTACTCTGATCACACCGTCCGTCTGGCTCGACACTCAACCTACCGTTTGAACTGAAGATTATACTTCGCAGGAATTAGCCCTCGAGAAGTGCTCCCAGGCAGATCTGTCTGTGTCGAACCAGTGATAACTCCCTCATTTCTATAAAACCCAACAATATCCGCTATGTGCCATGGTGATTTGGGGCCTGATTAAACGAAGCCAATCAGCCCTGCTGAGACTTTGTATAGCCATTGGCGGCGGCGATTCACTGATGGTTGTGATGTAAGAACTGCCTTCTACAGCTTTCCCAAAGCCATCCAATTTCGCTTCCCTACGCACACCTCTCAATAATCAATATTTCTATTTAATTACAGTAGCTTACACAATTTTTAAACTTCATCGAACCACCGATTAACAACAGGGTTTTATACGCATATGTAAAGGTAAAACGAATATTACTTGTACATATTGTACAACTATACTATCTTTTTACTTACAAAACTTATACAAGCGACTGTCGATCGACACCAATACGCCCTACAAAGGGAGTATTTTCACTTTAAAACCAGAAACTTATGAGGATAGATAGATGAGATTAACAAGCAAAAGCCGGTACGCAATCACTGCCATGATCACTTTGGCTTTAAACCACAACAAGGGCCCCATGACACTTTCAGAAATCTCTGAAAGTCAGGGCATTTCTCTCTCTTACCTGGAACAGCTATTTGCCTCCCTCAGATCAAAAAGATTGGTTAAGGGTTTTCGAGGACCTGGAGGCGGTTACTCTCTCGCGAAGAATGCAGAGGATATCTCAATCGCTGAAATCATCTGTGCAACCGATGAATGGGTTGACTACACCTATGCTAACGAGAGGGACAGTGCTCAAAGGGAGACTCAACTCAGCAGCCGCACTCTGTGGAGCAACCTCAGCCAACAGCTCTACGATTTCGTCAGTGACATCAAACTGTCAGACCTGATCAACCGCCACTCTATCCATGCATCCCAACAACAGGAAGACAAAATTGCAGCCTGATGCTGTCGGTCGAGCGTTTTTTCTAACAATTGAGGATCGAGACATGTCTACACCAACTGCAGAAATGCAATTTAAACAAACCGCCATAGATCGACTTGAGATTAACAAAGTGGATAGCAGCGTACCGCTGCAGTGGCTGAGTTCCGGGTTCAATGATTTCAAACGCACCCCAGCATTAAGCCTTCTCTACGGGCTGCTTTTTGCCAGCCTAACTGCTGGGGTATTCCTTCTGGTAATGAATGTACCCTGGTATGCAGTTGCCTACCTGACAGGACTGGTAGTCATGGGCCCATTCATGGCATCGGGTCTCTATGCGGCCAGTCGCGACATGCAACAGGGGCATGCAGCAACTATTGACAGCAGCCTGAGACTACTCATCAAACGTTCTACCAACCTAGCGCTTTTTGCAACGCTTTTGGCGCTGGTTATGGCTGCCTGGGTACGTATTTCAGCACTGCTGTTTGCGGTGAAGTTCAATACACTCAATCCAAGCATCGAAGCCTATACAAGCCTCTTCAGTAGTGCTGAAGGCTGGATAACCCTGAGCTACTTCGTTGGCATTGGTTTTCTCCTGGTAACCTCAGTGTTTGTGATCAGCGCTGTCGCCATTCCAGCAATTCTGGATAAGGATGTTGATTTCATCACTGCAATGCAGACCAGTTACCGGGCAGTCACTCACAACCCAGCTGCAATGACTTTGTGGGCTGTGATCATCGTTGCGATGACAGTTGTCGGTGTGATGACCGCTTTTGTTGGCTTGGCCGTACTGTTTCCGGTCCTGGGTTATGCCACATGGCACAGCTATCGTTCCCTGGTGAAGTAAAACAAATGAAATTCTCAGGCAATGCCGGGTGCTGTTGAAACAGTCTACCCGGCACTGTTTGCAAACAGGGTTTTGCGGTTATTAGGCCTGCAGCAACCACGATCAAATCCATGAGGTTGTAATTATGAAAACCGTACTCTTCGTAACCATAGTGACCTATGCCTTTTTGAGTGACAGCAAACCTTATCAGGGCTCGAACGGGAGCCCCAGAAAATCGAATAACCTCCCCGAATCTTCCATCTTCAAATAGGCCATCACTTTCAGTAACTGATCGGCTGTGTATTGTGTTGTTTGCAATTGACCATCCGGGACATTGGCCTGAAAAGGCGCAGATAATTGAGTATCGGTAGTACCCGGTTGCAATCCGACAATGATCAACTGCCTGCGTTTATACCCCAGCTCTATCGCATAGTTCTTAATAAGCATATTCAGGACAGCCTTGCTGGAGCGATAGGCGTGCCAGCCACCTAATCGATTATCACTGATACTACCGACACGAGCAGACAAAATGCCGATTCGACTGATATGTTGATTGTTCATCCTGGGTACCAGATGTTTACATATCAACGCAGGACCGATCGCATTTAATTGGTATGCATGTAACAGATGATCTGCCGTCAAGCTTTTGTAGGTTTTTTCCGGCTTGTAGTGCTGATCATGTAAAAAACCGGTTGCAATGAAAGCAAGATCAACGCTGCCTGTTGTAATCTGATCAATTGCCTGGCTGATACTGGATTCTTTGAGTAGATCGAACTGGAGATCGATTGTTGGATTTTTCAACTCGACCAAGTGAGTCGGATCTCTGGCCAGTCTAATCAGGGTGGCGTCAGGGTATTGTTTTGAAACGACCTCTGTCAGCGCCTTGCCGATACCTCCGGTCGCCCCTGCCACTAAAACGGTCTTCGGTATTTTGAAAGCGACCCCTTTTCCACGCGAAAAGACCGACTCTTTCATCTTAAGTATCTCTCAATGAGTTTAATACTAACCGGACGACTCAGTATCTCATCTCAATTGCATCAGAGCTTGGGTATCAAGATAGGAATTCTGCCCGAATCGCGGCATCTTGTTTGAAGCAACCTCCAAGGGCCTTGGTGGTGGTAAAGGAGCTGCTGTCCATAACACCTCTTGCTTTGACGCAATAGTGGGTTGCTTCGATCATGACCGCAACATCTTCGGTATCCAATAGCGTCTGCAGGGCAACCAGTATCTGCCGTGTGAGGCGCTCTTGTACCTGGGGCCTTTGCCCAAAAAAACGTACGATCCGATTGATCTTCGACAGACCGATCAGGCTCGCTGAGGGTAGATAGGCCACCTTCACCTTACCGTCGATGGTGATGAAGTGATGTTCGCAGGTACTGGTCAGATCGATCTCCTCGACCGAGATCATCTCATCCGAACCCATCTTGTTATCGATCAGGGTGATCTTGGGAAAGTGGCTGTAGTCGAGACCGGAAAAGATCTCGTGGATATACATCTTGGCAATCCGATGAGGCGTCTCGGTCAGGCTATCGTCTGACAGATCGAGGCCGAGTGTCTGCATCACGTCACTCATCAGATCCCGGATTCGATCGTACTTCTGATCCTGGCTCAATCCGTTGTCGAACATCGGCGTTTCAAGACCATGCTCGATCAGTGCATCACGTACTAAAGCTGCTTCGTCACTTATTTTTGGTTGTTTGGTAAGACGTACAGGTTTGTTGAGCATGGCTGTGGTCTCTCAGTTGGCATGATCTCTGAGTTAATTGTTTGATGGAGTCCAACCCAAGAGTAAACATAACCGTTAGTTCAAATTGGTTACTGGCGGGATTGATTTTGGTCTGGTCAGTTCATCAATCAAGCTGATGTGAATTTCGCTTCACACACCGTCGCCAGATAACAAATCGATTAAAACTTAAACTGTTAGAAAGATAATAGGCAGTTGATGTAACAAAGAAAACACGCAATTCCTAAAGGAAATATGTTGCTCTCTACAAATACCTATTCGCATAGGTTTAGCGTGCGCAGATTTGCCTGACAAATTCGCACAGTCTGCCAACTCAATCGACATCAGTGAGGACCAGGGGTTCAATGAACAACCAGTACAGATTGATCATTGGCAAACGTTCCAAGGGCTATGTAGTTTTGTACGAGTTTGTTGCCGAAATAGATCGCGTATTCGTGCTGGCAATACGGGCGCAGAAAGAAGCTGGTTACAAATAGAGCTACTCTAAATTCTGCACTTGCTCGCGCATCTGTTCGATCAGTACCTTCATCTCCACCGCCGAACGTGTCACCTCGACACTATTCGACTTGGATGTGAGAGTGTTGGCCTCCCGGTTGAGCTCCTGCATCAGAAAATCGAGCCGCCGACCGATCGGCTCATCCGATTCCAGCACCCGTCTTACCTCTTCGATGTGAGTCTCGAGGCGATCCAGCTCCTCATCCACGTCGAGCCGCTGTGCCAACAGCACCATCTCCTGTTCGACCCGGGTTTCATCCAACTCTTCCATAACCTCGTTGAGACGGTCTTTAATCCGACTTCGCACCGACTCCAGCACATCCGGCATCAACCCCCTGACCCGACCCACTTCCGAGGCCAGGGCATCGCAGCGCAAGCGAATGATCTCGCCCAATCGCTCCCCTTCCCGCAATCGGTTGTCGATCAGGCTGTCGAGGGCGGTCTCTAAAAGCTGCATCGCCTGCGCCTTGACCGGCGTGTAGTCCCGCTCTTCCTCTTCCAGCACGCCAGGCCAGCGCAGCAGGTCACCGGAGCGCATGCTGGGATCCAGTTCGATCATATCGGCCAGCTGCTGATCCGCATCGATCAACTGCTCGACCAGTCGCTGGTTGATGCATAAGGAGGCATCGCCACCCGTGCCCGCCTTGTATTTCAAACTGACATCGAGCTTTCCCCGCCCGAGGCGGTTGTTGAGACGCTCCCTGATGTTCGGCTCCAAGGCCCTGAGTTCTTCCGGCAAGCGTAAAAAAGCCTCCAGGTATCGGTGATTGACTGAGCGGATCTCCCAACTCATATTTCCCAGTTCACCTCGATACTCTTCCCTCGCGAAGGCGGTCATACTGCTGATCATATTGGTCTGCCTGAACTCTCTGGTTTAATCGGCTGGCGGCCTGGCCTGGGTTCTGCCGGATCGATCTGTGCTGATCCAGCGGTTTTAAGCGGTGCCCCGCCTGGCTGCTGTAACCTACCTATCATAAGCGATCCGCTATGATTTGGGTTAAAAAAATCATCGATCGGCGGCAAAAGATTTCAGATTTCAGCCGATGCGCCGCTATCTGGAATTGGACGCTAACGCAGGGTGTTGCTTGTCTCCCCGGCAAAGCATTTTTTGATGAAAATCACCTTTTTACCGCCCGGCAGGGCACAAATCCGGTGAGAATAGGAGTAATTCTATTAAAAGGCCTTATAATCAGTGAGATGATGGATAGCAAACCAGCCGAGATTAAGAACCTAAATGGATAAGCTTCGAGACAGCATGCCGGAAGGCACTGAAATTGACTGCTATGTCATCATGAAAGTGGTTGCTAGCGGTGGCTTCAGTCTGATCTATCTTGCTGAAGATGAAGATACCCAGGATGAGGTGATCATCAAAGAGTTCCTGCCCAAGAAGCTCGCCCGCCGGGCCAGCAACGGCAAGGTGATGCCCCTTGAAGAGAAACAGGTCGACAATTTCAACCGCAGTCTGCGTCTGTTCTACCAGGAGGCGAAGGTGCTGGCCTCGCTGCGCCATCCCAACATTGTTCAGGTGAGAGGCTTCTTCCTGGCCAACAATACCGGCTATCTGGTGATGGACCACGAACGGGGCAAAAACCTGGCCAGCTATATTAAAAAGCGCAGCGGCAGTCTGAGTACCCGCTTCATCATGACGGTATTTCCACCGATCCTCGATGCGCTGAGTCTGATCCACTCGCGCAATCTGCTGCATCTCGACATCAAGCCAAGCAACATCCATCTGCGCACCGGGGGCAACCCACTGCTGCTCGACTTCGGCGCGGTCCACGAAGTGCGCAACGAGGGCACCAGAACAGGCCGGGTGGTGACCACCGGTTTCTCGCCGGTCGAGCAGTATTACCAATCCGGTAATGTCGGTCCCTGGAGTGACGTCTATGCCATCGGCGCCAGTATGCGCGCCTGC
>JAKSBX010000044.1 GCA_022360905.1 Chromatiales bacterium | reverse complement strand
GCACGGCTCCAGTCAGACGGCACCCTACTGGGTATTAAGCAGCGAGTGCGTAGTTGTCGTCGTTGGCAACTATAAGTTTGCAGATGGTTTAGCGAGGTACTCTGCACCTCGGCATGCACTTCAGGTTTTGCAACCCCCGTCGAAGCCTACGTCGCCCCCATGACGGTAGTGAGTCAGACATTATACGTTAGGGTTTGGTTCCAGGTCACGGAAAACCTGTGCTGGTGCCATCTATCGGTTTGCAGTGCGCTAACCGTGCTTGAACAGCCGCTCTTTTTCCCGCTTCCAGTCCCGGTCCTTGTCGCTTGCCCGCTTGTCATGGAGTTTCTTGCCTTTGGCGACGCCGATCTCCAGTTTGGCCATGCCTTTTTTCCAATACAGCGCCGTGGGTACCAGGGTGTAGCCTTTGCGCTCGACCAGACCGATCAGCTTATTCAGCTCGCTGCGGTGCAGCAGCAGCCTGCGGGTGCGTATGGGATCCGGGTGGATATGGGTAGAGGCGGTACTGAGCGGCACGATATGGGCACCGAACAGGAACGCCTCACCCTCCTTGATGGTGACGTAACTCTCTTTGATCTGAACCCGCCCTTCACGCAGGCTTTTCACTTCCCAGCCCTGCAGGGAGATGCCGGCTTCGTATCGATCTTCGATGAAATAGTCGTGATTCGCCTTTTTGTTGAGCGCAATCGTCGGGCGCCCCTGGGCTTTTTTCTTCGCTTTGCTTGCCATCGGCCTATTCTAATGCCGGAATAGGCAACTCACCAGAGGCGGCTTGAGAAATGGTCCCATTTTCAGGAGAATCACTAACTTTTAGAAGCATATTAACCCGGCGATCAAATCGTTTACGCTCCGTTGTCGGGTCGATCGTTGCCCGACTGTCGATGCAGTAAGCTGATTCGATGAGATATTGAGAGCCGACTAAGGATAAAAATTGATGGCTGAAAGACAATCCATTCATGGCCAGTGGTCGTCGCGGCTGGTGTTCATCTTGGCCGCTACCGGGTCAGCGGTCGGTTTGGGTAACGTCTGGAAGTTCCCCTACATTACCGGCGAGAACGGTGGCGGTGCCTTTGTTATCGTCTACCTCTTCTGTATCGCCCTGGTGGGCGTACCGATCATGATGGCTGAGATCATGCTCGGTAGGCGGGGTAGACAGAGCCCGATCAATACGATGGCTTCATTGAGTCGTGAGGAGGGGGCCAATAAAGCCTGGTCGCTGATCGGCTGGAGCGGAGTGTTGGCCGGTTTTTTCATACTCTCTTATTACAGTGTGATCGCCGGTTGGGCCCTGGCCTATGTGGCTCGTGCCGGAGCCGGGCTGTTCAATGGGCTCGATGCGGCCGGGGTGGAGAGCCTGTTCAACAGTCTGGTGGGCAGTCCTGAGCGCCTGCTGGCCTGGCATACCCTGTTTATGCTGATGAGCATGTTTGTGGTCGCCAGAGGGGTGAAATCCGGTTTGGAAAAGGCTGTTACCTACTTGATGCCAGCCCTTTTCCTGCTGCTTCTGCTGCTGGTTGGCTATGCCATAAACACGGGCTATTTCGCGCAGGGACTTGAGTTTCTTTTTTCTCCTGATTTCAGTAAGTTGATATACACCTGTCAGGTTGTTGACGGGATCGAGCAGTGCGAAATCAGTGGTGGGCCGTTGCTGGTTGCGATGGGGCATGCTTTCTTTACCCTGAGCTTGGGAATGGGGGCGATCATGGTCTACGGCTCCTATATGCCCAAAAAGTCTTCGATTGCTGGATCTGCGGTACTCATCGCACTGCTCGACACCCTGGTTGCGCTGTTGGCGGGTATGGCGATATTTCCGATTGTATTTGCCAATGGTCTTGAGCCTGGTGCCGGTCCTGGGTTGATCTTCCAAACCCTGCCGATTGCCTTTGGTGCCATGCCTGGGGGGCAGCTGTTCGGTACGCTGTTTTTTGTATTGCTGGTATTTGCGGCCTGGAGCTCTTCAATTTCGCTGATTGAGCCGGCGGTGGCCTGGTTGGTTGAAAACCGTGAAATGACCCGGGTTAGGGCATCGATATGGATCGGGCTGACAACCTGGGTCATTGGTCTGGGTACGGTCTTTTCGTTTAATATCTGGTCCGATGTCAAGCTGTTTGATATGACTTTTTTCGATCTGCTCGACTACCTGACGGCCAATATCATGTTGCCGCTGGGCGGATTGTTGATCGCTGTTTTCAGTGGTTGGCTGATGAAAAAAGCTTCAAGTCAGGATGAATTCGCCATGAGCGAAGTTCGGTATACTCTCTGGTGGACCCTGATTCGCTATGTTTCGCCGTTCGCTGTGGTAGTGGTTTTCTTACACGCAATTGGATTATTTTAACTGTGCCGGTTGTTAAAAAGAGCGCGCTGGTACCTCATTCAGCGCATGAGATGTTTCTATTGGTTTGTGCATTTGAAGCCTATCCCGAGTTTCTGCCCTGGTGCAGCGACAGTCGCCTGATCTCTCGGACCCCCGAGGAGATCTGCGGTGAACTGGAAGTATCGAGGGTGGGTATCAGGCAGCGGTTTTCCACCTGTAACAAGCTGGTTGAGGACGAGAGAATGGATATCCAGCTACGGGATGGCCCCTTTCAAAAATTACAGGGTAGCTGGCATTTTATCCCTTTGAAGGAGGATGCCTGTAAAGTTGAGCTGGTGCTTGAGTTTGAGTTTGCCGGTCGGTTGATCGACGCGGCATTCGGTCGGGTGTTCAGTCAGATTGCAAATACTTTGGTCGATGCATTTTGTAAACGGGCGGATGAGGTCTATAGGTAGGCATTGGATGAAATTTGAAGTCGCATATGGGAAGTTGGATGAGCAGGTGCTGTTGATCGTAGAATCCAGTGAGCCACTCACGGTAGAGCAGGCAATCGAGCAATCCGCTATTTTGCAACGTTTTCCGGAGATCGACCTAAAAGTCAACAAAACAGGCATCTTTGGCAAAGCGGCCAAATTGGATGCTCTACTCAATGAAGGGGACAGGGTGGAGATCTATCGGCCGCTGATTGCCGATCCTAAAGAGGCTAGAAAAAAACGTGCCGCTGAAGGCAAGGCGATGAAAAAAGGGGGGTAACAGCCGGTTGCCTGGAGCTAGTCCGGTTCTCCCAGGCCCAGTGAGTACCAAAGCCTTTCCAATATGCCGAAATCTCCATCGTAGTCGGGTACGCTGGCGACCAACTCACGTTTCTCTTGTTCCGTTTCCACACTCTCCGCCGCTTTGATGTCTCCCTGGTAGTGACTCAGCAGATCATCCTCGAAAAAGACACTAAAACGTTTAATTTCAACAGCTTGATTGCGGCGCTTAATCGATAACAGATAGTCCCAGCGGGTACCGTGAAAGACATCGATCAACATCGGCGAGCCCAAAGCAAAACGAACCTGTCTTTGGCTCATACCGGGCTGCAGCAGGGCAACCATTTCCGGTGTGATGATATTGCCTTGTTCAATGTCCGGTGAATGGACCAATGAGAGTTCCTCCCATGAGGAACAGCCATTGAGCAGGGGGATAATAAGTAAAATGATGATGAGAATCTTTTTCATTACAAGTACAATCTGTTTCCTGTCATCATAATAGCGCATTCCAAATCCAAGAAACACTCGTTGGAGAAAAGTCGGGATGGATAACCAGGATATTCGAAAAGCCGGTCTCAAAGTTACCCTGCCCAGGGTGAAGATATTGGAGTTACTGGAGAGCAGTGACCAGCGCCATGTCAGTGCTGAAGATGTCTATAAGCTGCTGCTGGAGAAGGGCGAAGAGATTGGTTTGGCAACGGTCTATCGAGTCTTAACCCAGTTTGAGTCTGCGGGTCTGGTGACACGGCACAACTTCGAGGGTGGTCATGCGGTGTTCGAGCTTGAGCGTGGCAGTCACCATGATCATCTTGTCTGCGTGGTTTGTGGCAAGGTGGAGGAGTTTGTCGACAGCACAATTGAAAACCGGCAAAAGGAGATTGCCAAAGAGCATGGATTTGAAATCGTCGATCACTCGCTGATTATCTACGGCCACTGTGGCAACCCCAAGTGCAGGGTGGGCTGATAGGTCAGATAGCCTCAACCACCGTTGGCCCTAAGCCTCATCGGCCAGTGCGACCATCTCCTGGGCATGGGCGAGCGTCTGTTCGGTGATTTTTATGCCGCCCAGCATACGGGCAATCTCCTGAATCCGCTCTTCCTCATCCAGCCTGGCGATATCGGTGCTGGTACTCTTCTGTTGGGTGGTTTTCTGAACTTGGAAATGGTGCATAGCCTGGGCCGCAACCTGGGGTAGGTGGGTAACGCACAAAATCTGTCGGTTTGAGGAGAGCTTGCGCAGCATCTGTCCGACAATCTCGGCAACACCACCACCAATACCCACGTCAACCTCGTCAAATACCAGGGTTGGTGTGGTGCCACACTCGATGGTTGCCACCTGGATCGCAAGACTGATTCGGGAGAGTTCACCACCAGAGGCCACTTTGCTGAGTAGATCCAGGGGCAGCCCGGGGTTGGCTGAGACTTGAAAATCCACCTGTTCAAGACCATTTGCCCCGGCCTCCTGCGGCTCCAGGGGTGTCAAAAGAACATCAAACTTGCCGCCAGGCATTCCCAGGGATTGCATCGCCTCGGTGATCACCCGGCCCAGTCGTTTGGCCGATGTGCGGCGTTTCTTGGAGAGTTGCTCGGCCAATTTTAAATAGGCGGTATGCCCGGCTTCAACCTGGCTGGTGAGTTCCGACAGGGTTTCATCCGCACCTTCAAGTGTGCTGATTTCTGTTAGGATTTGTTGCAGTTTTTCAGGTAATTGCAGCGTTTTAACCCGGTATTTTCTGGACGCGTCATGCAGCAGGCCGAGACGCTCTTCCAGTTGCTGCAGGCCACTCGGATCCAGGGCAATATCTGTCCGGTAGTTGCGCAGGAATGCCAGCGCCTCATCAAGCTGAATCAGTGCACTGTCGATCATCTCTCTGGGGTCTTTCAGAGTGCTGTCCAGTTGCTCCATGTCACTGATCAGTTCAAGGGAGCGGGAGAGTTGGCTGCGCAGGGAGTGCTGCTCTCCGTCCAGCCCTGAGAGAATCTCATTGCAGCTGCTCCTGATCTGCTCCAGGTGGCTGAGGCGTGAATGCTCTTTTTCGATTGAGGCGAGCTCTTCAGCTGAAACATTGAGGGCGGAGAGCTCCTCGGCCTGATATCGGAGCAGGTCGAGCCGTGACGCCCGCTCTTCAGTTTCGGCAGTGAGGAGTTGCAGGCGTTTCAGATCCTTTTGATAACTTTTATGCTGTTGGGCCAGCTGGTTGCTGAGCTCTGTATGACCGGCGTACGCATCCAGCAGCCGTCTCTGGTGATTGGCCTTGAGCAGCGACTGGTGCGCGTGTTGTCCGTGAATTTCGACCAACAGATCTCCCAGGTCCTGGAGCTGTTGCATGGGGACACTGCGACCATTGATATAGCAGCGGGATCGTCCCTCCCGATTGAGGCTGCGTCGCAGGATGCACTCATCCCCCTCATCCAGATCCTGTTGGCGCAGCCAGCGGCCGGCCTCAGGGGTATTGCTGATATCGAACTGTGCCGTAACCTCGGCCCGATCTGCGCCTGAGCGAATCAGACTGTTGTCAGCCTTTTCACCCAGTGCCAGCCCAAGTGCGTCGATGAGGATTGATTTACCCGCACCTGTTTCACCGGTCAAAGCCGTCAAACCCTCAAGCAGCTCCAGTGCCATACCGGAGACTACGGCAAGATTATGAATCTGCAGTTGGACTAGCATCGGTTCTTTTTCGGGTTTTCCGCCCAGCCGAGTTTGGCCCTGAGGATACTGTAGTAGTCGTATCCAGTGGGGTGGATCAGCCTGACTTGATGGTCTGCCTTGCGAATTCGGATCACTTCGCCCGGCATGGCGGGAATGGTGGCTTGACCATCGCAGGTGATCTGAACATCCTCTGTATGGTCGGGGTGGAGTCGGATTTCAATCAAACTGTCACCGTCCACCACGATCGGGCGATTACTCAGGGTATGGGGGCAGATGGGTACCAGCACGATGGCGTTCAACGAGGGGTGCAGCAGCGGACCGCCACCGGAGAGTGCGTAGGCGGTCGAACCGGTGGGTGTGGAGACGATCAACCCATCGGAGCGTTGGTCGTTGACCAGCTGCTCGTCCACATAGGTTTCGAACTCGATCATCCGGGCGATATTCCATTTATGCAGCACCACATCATTGAACGCCAGGATGTTCTGCTTTTCCGAAGATTCATCCCCCATGCTGACCTCGAGCAGAAAACGGCACTCTTGCTCATATTTCCCATTGAGGATCTCGGTCAACTGCTGGGTCATCTCTTCCGGCGAGATATCCACCAGAAAGCCCAAACGTCCGAGGTTTATCCCCAATAACGGGATGTTTTGTCGGGAGAGTACCCGTGCCGCGTGCAGCAGTGTGCCATCACCACCGACAACGATCACCAGATCGCTGTGTTTTGGCAGGTCGATCTCAGGGACGCTGGAGACCGGTTTGTTGTTGAGCATCCGACAGGTCTCCTCCTCAATGACCACCTCATGCTGATGTTCCATCAGGTAGTCGTAGAGTCGCAGGAGAGTCTGTTTGACTATCGGGTCACCATGTTTTCCAATCAGTCCGATTTGCTGAAACCGCTTGTGCATACCTGGTGCTTGGCTCGTGGATAGGGTCTAAGATCAAATGCTTGAAAAAGCGCCATTCCTCAACGTTAGCATGGCGCCATGGGCAATCCAAGTGGGGAGTGTCTGGGAAGCGGAATGCTTGACTAGTAGAATCTGAATTGCTAGCTTTTTATACATTGGCACTCGACTGGAATGAGTGCTAATCATATCCCGGAGACTCCCTTGTCAGAGAATAAATCGGTCAATGAAACCGTGGTCAGTGAGCGCGCGCAGCATTTCCTGAAAGCGCTGATTGAGCGCTATATCAAAGAAGGACAGCCTGTGGGTTCCCGTACCCTGGCCAAGGATACCGGTCTGGATCTGAGTCCTGCTACGGTGCGCAACGTATTGGCCGACCTGGAGGACCTGGGGCTGGTCTCTTCACCGCATACCTCTGCAGGTCGGGTACCCACCATAACCGGCTACCGGATGTTCATCGACTCCCTGCTGACCGTGCAGGATCTGAAGAAGGCGGAAGTGGAGAAAATCCGCTCTGAACTGATCATGGGGGGAGAGGAGAGCAAAGCGCTGCTTGCCTCGGCCTCTCGTCTGCTCTCGGGAGTGACCCACATGGCGGGTGTGGTAACCCTGCCGAGGCGGGAGAAGACCACTTTTCGTCAAATCGAGTTTCTGCCCCTGTCGGAGCACCGGGTTCTGGGTATTCTGGTGACCGATGCGGGAGAAGTGCACAACCGGATTCTGCATACCCATCGTGATTTCGAGCGGATTGAACTGGAGCAGGCGGCCAATTTCCTCACCAATTCCTTTGCTGGGCACGATATGGATCTGGTGCGCCAGCGTCTGCTGCAGGAGCTGAATGACGCCCGGGATCACTTCGATCAGATGATGACCCAGGCCCTCAGTATGGCGGGTGAGGTGGTCAACGCCAGTGAATCGGAAGAGGACTGCATGATTGCAGGACAGACCAATTTAATGGAATTTGCTGAACTTTCCGGTCTGGATCAGCTGCGTAAACTGTTCGATGCCTTTACCGAGAAACGTGAGATTCTGCATCTGCTGGATCAGTTTCAGAACGCCGACGGGGTACAGATCTTCATCGGTGAGGAGTCGGGTTATCAACTGCTCAACGGCTGCTCTATCGTCACTGCCCCCTACCAGGTGAATGAGGAGATGGTCGGCATGCTGGGAGTGATCGGGCCAACCCGTATGAACTACGAGCGGGTCATTCCGGTGGTCGATATCACGGCAAAAATTCTCAGTGCCGCCTTGAAAAAAAATTAATCGTCCCAATCTGACAGAAGATTGCTCCGAAAATCGGGGCTCTGTATATGTCGTTCAAATTTAGTTGAGGTCAAACCAAGTGATAGATAAGGATCAACCACAAGATTCGGCGGAGAATGTGGAAGAACCACAGGCTCAGGCGGAAGAGCCTGCTGCCGAGAATGAGGTGATTGAGGAGGCGGCTGCGCCGGATCAGGATCATCAGGAGCTGACCAAGCTGCTCGAAGACGCCCGCTCAAAGGCGGATGAGCACTGGGATCAGGTGATGCGGATGCGGGCTGAAATGGACAATTTGCGAAAGCGCAGCCAGCGGGATCTGGAAAATGCCCATAAGTTTGCCTTGGATAAGATCTCACAGGACATGCTGCAGGTGTGGGACAGCCTGGAGCTGGGATATCAGGCCACACTGGACGATAGCGCGGCGATCGACAAGATCCGCGAGGGAACCGAGCTGACCCTGAAACTGCTGGTGGATGTGATGAGTCGCCACGGGATCGAACAGGTGAATCCCGAGGGCGAGTCCTTCAATCCGGAGTTCCACCAGGCGATGTCGATGCAGGAGCGTGATGATGTGGAACCCAACACGGTCGTGGCCGTTGTACAAAAAGGCTATCTGCTCAATGGGCGCTTGCTGAGACCGGCCATGGTGATGGTCTCCAAGGCCTCGTCAGGTGCATCGATCGACGAGCAGGCTTGAAACCCACACAGATGACCCCACATTAGGGACAGTCATCAAGAAATATTACCTATTTATAAAGATTTCGGAGAGTTAAACATCATGGGCAAGATCATCGGTATCGACCTGGGAACCACCAATTCCTGCGTTGCGGTCATGGAAGGGAGTTCCACCAAGGTCATTGAAAACAGTGAGGGCGATCGTACGACCCCATCGATTATCGCCTATACCAACGACGGTGAGATTCTGGTTGGCCAGTCCGCCAAACGCCAGGCCGTCACCAACCCCCAGAACACCCTGTTCGCCATCAAGCGCCTGATCGGCCGCATGTTCAAAGACAAAGTGGTTCAGCGGGATGCCGACATGGTGCCATACAAAATCGTCCAGGCCGACAATGGCGATGCCTGGGTTGAGGTGAATGGCAAAAAGATGGCACCGCCGGAGATTTCAGCGAAGATCCTGCAGAAGATGAAAAAGACTGCGGAAGACTATCTCGGCGAGACGGTCAGTGAGGCTGTCATCACGGTTCCGGCTTACTTCAACGACTCCCAGCGTCAGGCGACCAAAGATGCTGGTCGCATCGCCGGTCTGGATGTGAAGCGGATCATCAATGAGCCCACCGCAGCCGCGTTGGCCTATGGAATGGACAAAAAGCGTGGTGACCAGACCCTGGCTGTGTACGACCTGGGTGGCGGTACCTTCGATATCTCGATCATCGAAATCGCCGAAATCGATGGCGAGCACCAGTTTGAAGTGCTCTCCACCAATGGCGACACCTTCCTCGGTGGTGAGGACTTCGATCTGCGCATCATCGACCACCTGGTGGATGAGTTCAAAAAGGATCAGGGTTTCGACCTGCGCAACGATCCGTTGGCGCTGCAGCGTCTTAAAGAGGCGGCTGAGAAGGCGAAAATTGAGCTCTCTTCAAGCCAGCAGACCGACATCAATCTGCCCTATATCACGGCCGATGCCAGTGGTCCGAAGCATCTGAATCTGAAACTGACTCGCTCCAAGCTCGAGTCCCTGGTCGACGATTTGGTCACGCGCACCATCGAGCCCTGTAAAGTGGCGCTGAAGGATGCGGGAGTGGATGCCTCCAAGATCGATGAGATCATCCTGGTGGGTGGCCAGAGCCGGATGCCGAAAGTACAGGAAGCGGTTAAAGCGTTTTTCGGTAAGGAGCCGCGTAAGGATGTAAATCCCGATGAGGCCGTGGCGATCGGTGCAGCGATTCAGGGCGGTGTCCTGGGTGGCGAGGTTAAAGATGTTCTGTTGCTGGATGTCACCCCTCTCTCGCTGGGTATCGAGACCCTCGGTGGGGTAATGACCAAGCTGATCGAGAAGAACACCACGATCCCGACGACGGCTTCGCAGGTCTTCTCCACCGCCGATGACAATCAGACGGCTGTAACAGTACATGTACTGCAGGGTGAACGTGAGCAGGCGGGGGCCAACAAGTCTCTGGGTCGTTTCGATCTCAGCGACATCCCGCCGGCACCTCGCGGTGTACCTCAGATCGAGGTCAGCTTCGACATCGATGCCAACGGTATCCTGAATGTCTCGGCCAAAGACAAGGCAACCGGCAAGGAACAGTCGATCGTGATCAAGGCCTCTTCAGGTCTGAGTGACGAGGAGATCAGTCGTATGGTCAACGATGCGGAAGCCCATGCCGATGAGGATCGCAAGTTCCATGAGCTGGTCGCGGCGCGCAATCAGGCCGATTCCATGATCCACGCCACCAAGAAGTCGATGGAAGAGCTGGGTGAGGATAAGCTGGAAGCCGGTGAAAAAGAGGCCATCGAAAGTGCCATCAAGGATCTTGAGGCGGTGATGAACGGTGATGACAAAGAGGTCATCGAAGAGAAAACCAAGGTATTGGCCGAAGCCTCAGGTAAAATGGCTGAACGCCTCTATGCTCAGAAAGGTGCTGAGGCCGGAGAAGGCGCGGCGCCTGGTGCGGAAGCGGAGCCGGAAGGCACTGCCGGAGCGGCGGACGACGATGTGGTCGATGCCGAGTTCGAAGAGGTCAAAGACAACAAGAATTAGTCTGTCTTTGTCGCTGCTGAACCGTACATCGGCTCGCCCGGTGTACGGTTTTTGGCGTTATACCGAACAGTAAAAAACAGGGTGGGACCGTGGCAAAACTGGCGTTTAAAGCGGTCTCTATATAACAAAACACAGAGAGTTTGCAGACAGAACCGACCATGGCGAAAAAAGATTATTACGAAGTATTGGGCGTTAACAAGAACGCCAGTGAGGCCGAAATCAAAAAGGCCTATCGCCGGTTGGCCATGAAATATCATCCGGATCGCAATACCGGTGATGCGGCAGTCACTGCCGAAAAGAGCTTCAAGGAGGCCAAAGAGGCCTATGAGATCTTGTCGGATGCGCAGAAGCGTGCGGCCTATGACCAGTTTGGTCATGCGGGTGTCGATCAGACCATGGGTGGTGGGTTCGGTGGTGGCGATGCCAGTTTTTCCGATATCTTCGGTGATGTGTTCGGCGATATCTTCGGCGGTGCACGAGGCGGTGGCGGTTCCCGTGTACACCGGGGCGCTGATCTGCGCTACAACCTGCAACTCTCTCTGGAAGATGCGGTTGCCGGAACCACGGTCAAGATTCGTGTGCCCACCCTGGTGAAGTGTGATACCTGTGGCGGCAGCGGTGCCAAGAAAGGTTCCACTCCCAAGACCTGTGAAACTTGCGCCGGCCACGGACAGGTTAGAATGCAGCAGGGCTTTTTCTCGGTTCAGCAGACCTGTCCGCGCTGTCACGGCAAAGGTACCGTGATCGACAATCCCTGTCCCAAGTGTCAGGGGCAGGGTCGGGTTCAGGAACACAAGACGCTCTCTGTGAAGGTACCACCCGGTGTCGACTCCGGGGATCGGATTCGCCTGGCCGGAGAAGGGGAGGCGGGAGAGAGCGGTGGTCCTCCAGGAGATCTCTATGTACAGGTGGCCGTCAAGCCGCACTCGATTTTCAG
>JAKSBX010000023.1 GCA_022360905.1 Chromatiales bacterium | reverse complement strand
CGCTCATGCCACCCATCCCGGACATGCCGCTCATGCCAGACATACCGCTAGCCGGGTAGAAGAAGATCTGTCCCTGGGGGGCGATTTTGAAGTAACCGGACATGCCACTCATGCCGCCCATGCCGGACATACCACTCATGCCGCCCATGCCGGACATACCACTCATGCCACCCATGCCGGACATACCGCTCATGCCACCCATGCCGGACATACCGCCCATCCCGGACATGCCACCCATACCCGACATACCGCTCATGCCTGCAGGTACCCAAACCCACTGACCACCCATGCCGCTCATGCCGGACATACCGCTCATGCCGCCCATACCGGACATACCGCCCATGCCACTCATGCCACTCATGCCGGACATACCGCCCATGCCACTCATGCCGGACATACCGCCCATGCCGCTCATACCGGACATACCACCCATGCCACTCATACCGGACATGCCACTAGCTGGATAGAAGAAAATCTGTCCCTGGGGGGTGATCTTGAAGTAACCGGACATGCCTCCCATGCCACTCATACCGGACATGCCGCCCATGCCGCTCATACCGCCCATGCCGCTCATACCGGACATGCCACCCATGCCGCTCATACCGGACATGCCACCCATGCCGCTCATACCGGACATACCGCCCATGCCACCCATACCAGACATGCCATCCATACCACTCATACCGCCCATGCCTGCGCTAGCGAGTGGGGCAACAGCAAGTGCTACGACCATCCCCATCGCTTTGATCACTCCTTTCAGGTTTGGCATTCGAATAATTTTCATAATTTTCGCCTCAAGTTGTAGTAGATTTTTTTACCTTAAAAAGAACCGTTCACTGCTTTGTAGTCGCCACATCAATCGAGCTTGGTTCTATTTGATACCACCGCTACTGATGCCATTGCCGAATATCATATGGACCTCTCATGCCTGGGCGGGTGAAAGGTGTGTACCAGTTACCTTGGTTGTCAAGGAAGTGAAGACTCCTGGGGTAGGGTTGTTGAACACCTGTCAAGGATGATTGGTACCAAGCCTTGTTACGTGATACCTGTTTCATAACAGGTGCATTCATTGGCCGCATTGAAGGCTCTAAACCAGCTACGGGATAACCAGCCATGAGCTGTAGTGGAAGTAATACAAACAGACCAGTGCAGGCAGTAGCTAACAGCCGCATTCTTAAACCCTCCTCGATTCGTCTTTGTTATCAGTACGGGTTGGCAACAGTTACAAGGCAAGGGCTATGCCAGTGGATGGGTTTTATGATTTGTTGGTTGATTTATAAGGGATTTTTCGTGTATTAATCTCGATCTAAGATAACTGCTTAATCTCTTACTCTGACGATTTGTCATGCGTTACTGAGTGGGTTTAAACCTGTTGTGATTGGAAAATCGTACGGGAGTTGGATTGAGATAGAATTTAAATATTATTTTTCATTCGCTTAGATGATATTTAGCCGTTAACATTTCAGCTTCGAATAAGATTTTGATTGACTGACATTTCGTCATACATGGCTGATAACGTTACCACCAGCATTCTGTCTGCTGGGTTAAAACTGAACCTCAGCAGAGCAGATCGGATTCATATAAAACGCGTCCTATCGAGCGAGGGATTAGGCCACTTTATCTTTATCGCTACTCAAGTAGAACGACAGAGGCATCGGAAGCACGAATTGCCAGTTGGTGTTTCAAAGGGTAGGGCGCAGACTCTCCGACAATGCTGACCAGATAGATGCGATTTATCTTACGGATACGGCCCACCTGAAGCCCGGTTACTCCCTCTGTGTTGAGCCACTGTTTTGCAACATCCTGTGCTTCTGACCATTGATCAACCGGCAGCGCCCCGTTGGTAAGCTGGAATTGATGAATACGACATTCTGTAGGTTGAATCTTTGTAGCTGCTTCGGTTTGCTGTTTTACCGTAGCGATGTCCACCGGGCGAAAAAGTAGTGCTCCCCGCTGATCCCGCTCGATATGCCAGTATTCAAAACCTGACATATCAGTTGGCAGATCGCCTGTCATAGCATCTAACGGAGCTGTGGAGTTCTGTTGAGGTGGATTCGGGCTCTTTGCGGAGGAGGGCGTGGTCGTTGCAGGGATCAAAATCAATGTGTTATCTGCATCCCATTCAACCTGCCACCCATGGCCTTGCAGTGCTTCTCCAAACTTGCGTATCTCACCTGTTTCTCTGTTTCCTGACGGAATGTCAGTGATAGCGTCTTTCTTCGGCTGATGATAGATAACACTACCATCCTCAGCGGTGTACTCCTGCCATCCCTGCTGCTGCAGAGATTTGCGTAGCGATTCCCCGAGGCTACTGACCGGTTCTGCTAAGCCCATAATTGGTAACCATAAAATGATCCACAACAGCTGGCTTGAGATGTGGAAATCGGGAATTGTATTTATTTTTCTCATTATCGCTCCTCCTGCAGATAGGGTATGGCGTTCAGATTTCCAATTTATGAGCAAAACACAAGCCAAAGGAGCAAATATGAGGCTTCAAGAGGAAAAGAATCATTGGATTCTCCCTGGAAACATGACAAATTGTCAGAAAAACGGGTTTTTTTTAATATTACAATCAGAACATCTGATCCTGAGCAACTGAGTTGTTACAAGTGATGAACTGGATAAACGACAGCCTGAATCGAAAATTCATCCTGGGCACCACATCAGGTCTCGTCTTAAGCACTCTGGTATTTCTATTGCTCTACATCCCGATCTATCAATCGGAACTGGAAGGGGCGAGAGCGGATACCGCCAACCAAGTCAACAATCTGCTGCAGGTCTCCTTGGAGAATGCCATGCTCAAACGCGACCTGCCTGGATTGAGTGAGATGGTGAATAAGCTCGGGGAGCAAAAGGGTATCGTCAGGGTTTTCATCACTAATCCGGCAGGTGAAATCCGTTTCAGCAGTCGCGAAGGGGATTTTGGTAAAAAATTGGAAAACCCCTATCTGGGAAGTCTTCAAACAACCCGGTTCATAGAGAATGAGTCACAGCAGGAGTTGCTGCGCAGTATTAATCCGGTACACAACAAGCCGCCCTGTAAAGAGTGTCATGGTCCGGCTGAACAGAATCCGATCAACGGTATACTCTATGTCGACTACGACGCCAGCCCACTCCGACACAAGGTAAGTACTACCACCCTGATGCTGATGAGTGCAGGGTCTCTGATCGTGATACTCAATCTGGCAGGAGGCTGGTGGTTCATACACAGCCATATTCTCAGGCCAGTCAAACAGCTCAAAAAAGCAAGTCAGGCACTGACTGATGGGAATTTACAAACCCGGGTCGAGATGCAGGGGGCAGATGAACTCAGTCGGCTTGGGTCTACCTTCGATCTGATGGCGGAGCGATTACAGGAGAAACTGCTTGAACTGGAGGAGCAGCGAGGATTCCTGCAGGCACTGGTTGATGCCATTCCGGACGGTATCAGGATTATTGATCAGGATTTCAAGGTCGTGCTCGTCAATAAAGCCTATTGTGAACAGCATCGGTTGGAGGACAGGATGGAGGTCGGTGCAACCTGTTATGGCATAACGCACAACGCCAACAAACCCTGTCCGCCGACATTGATCAACTGTCCGATTCATGAAGTGTCGCGATGCAAAAAACCGATCAAGGTGGTGCATCAACACCACCGTTTGGATCTTACTACCTTTGAGGTGGAGATTATTGCGGCGCCGATGACGATACAGCAAGGCGGCAAGGAAAAGACTCTCATTGTTGAATCGATTCGGGATCTTGAAAAAGCGGTTAAATACTCGCAGGAACAGAAACTCTCTGAGTTAGGGCGCTTGGCTACCGGGGTGGCTCATGAGATTCATAATCCTCTGGCTTCTCTTAAGTTGGCGATGGATGCCACCAAGAACGAAATTGTTAGCAGCGACAACTACACTGATGGGATCAAGCAAAATTTTGAACTGATTGATGATCAGATCAACAGCTGTATTGAGATTACCGGAAAATTATTGAAACTCGGTGCTTTGCCTCAGGAATACTTGGAGCTGGTCGATGTTGCAACTGCTATCAATGATACACTTGCGCTGATTAGATGGCAGGCTGATGAGGCGAATATCACAATCGAAGAGAGTTATGAAAATGAGACTCTGAGGGTCTTGGCTTCTGACAGTGAAATCAGGATGGTGGCTCTCAATCTTTCGCAGAATGCTTTTCATGCCATGCCTGGTGGTGGAATTTTAACGGTCTCCTGCGCTGTTGTTGAGGATAAGGTCCAGATGGTTTTCTCTGATACCGGTGCCGGGATCCGGCCTAAAGATCTCCCCTATATTTTTGATCCATTTTTTTCACGTCGTGCCGATGATGTCAAAGGTACGGGTTTAGGTCTTTCAATCAGCTTGGCGATAATAGAAAAATATGGTGGGACCATAAATGTGACCAGTGAAGTTTCTGTTGGCAGTGTATTTACGGTCGTACTGCCGAATGCAGAGAATGAACTGGAGGGGGATCGATGAAATCCAAACTCGTAGTAGTAGAGGATGACGATACGCTCAGAACCTTAATGATTCAGCATCTGTCAAATTTGGACTATGAGGTTGAAGGGTTAAGTCGCTGGCACAGTGTAATGGACTATCTGGAAAAGTATGAGCCCGCATTGATAATAACTGATGCTCGTCTGCCTGATGCCAATAGCCTTGAGTATATTGAAAAGATATCAGTCAACTATCCTGTCATTGTCTTGACTGCATTTGGTTCGGTGCGTGACGCTGTGAGTGCGATAAAGGCCGGTGCAGTGGATTATATTTTAAAACCAGTCAGCCTCGATACGTTAACAATAACCGTTGAGCGGGCACTCGATAATGCCGCTTTGCGCAGAGACCATATGTTCTGCAAAAGGCAGTTGGAGCAGAGTATTCAGCGCAACTCATCCCTGGTTGGGAACAGTGCTGCAATGGCTGAACTGAAACAGATGATTGGTGCTGTTGCGCCAAATGATATTACTGTATTGATACAGGGCGAGAGTGGTTCAGGAAAAGAACTGGTGGCGCGGGCAATCCATGCGCACAGTCATAGAAAAAAGCACAACTATGTTGCTGTTGACTGCTGTACACTTCAGGAAAACCTGTTTGAATCTGAATTGTTTGGGCATGAAAAAGGCGCATTTACCGGTGCTGACAAGCAGAAGAAAGGCTTGATCGAAGGGGCAGAGGGGGGCACTCTGTTTCTCGACGAAATTGGAGAGATCAACAGTAGCGGTCAGGCCAAGCTTTTGCGAGTACTCGAAACTGGACAATACCGGCGGTTGGGGAGTACCAAGGACCTGACAGCGAATGTCAGAATTGTTGCTGCTACGAATCGGGATCTGGAAACCATGTCGGTTGAAGGGAGCTTTCGATCCGATCTGTTTTTCAGACTCAATGCTTTCAACATTGTCATACCACCATTGCGGGACAGGCGTGACGATATCCCCGAGTTGGCAGCGCACTTTGTAAAAAATCACACTTTCTCGACACGCGTCAACAAGAACCTCTCATCATCTGCGATTCGCTCGTTGGTCTCCTATGACTGGCCAGGTAACATCAGAGAACTGAAGAATGTGATCGAAAGGGCGATTATTCTCTCCGGCGACCGACAGGTCATCAAACCAGAACATTTTTCATTTAGCCGTGTGCTTGGCAAGAGTGAAGGGGTGGTCACTCTGAGTTTTGATCACGATCCATCCATGGAGGAGTTGGAGGCGCACTACTTATCCTATCAGTTAAAGAAATATTCAGGTCGTCGGGGCAAAGTGGCCGAAGTTATGGGTATCAGTGAGCGAAGCATCTATCGTATGATCAAGCGCTACGAGCTGGATGAGAATAGTTACAAAGCAAGCTGATCGAAACGGCTACTGCTTGGCAAGCCAAGCTGAAATGAAACGTATCTCCTGCTCACTGACCGCGCTCATTATGCCTTTCATTACACTTGACATGCTGTTTGAGCGGCTGCCGTTCTTGAAATCTCTCAACTGATTGTAAATGTAAGCCTCGTTTTGCCCGGCAATGATTGGGTAATAAGGTGTTGTTGGCGTTCTACCGTCCACCCCATGGCAACCTGCACACGCTTTTGCCAGGTAGAGAGTGGCAAGATTGCTCTCCAAATTTTCTGCATTAGCGTTGGAAATTGCAATTGTGGCGATCAGAAGAAAAGCAGATCTACCAATATGTTTTGATTTTTTCATATCAACCTCTGAGGCTAACAAAAATCTGTGTAAATTTTATACTCAATCGAACTCTGTCTCATCGTTTTGAAACATCCTAGCGACTTCAAAACGAAGCCGTTTTTCAATACCAATGCCTTGCCAGCCATGGGTATGACTTTTTACTCCCAATGCCAGGGGAAGACCGTTACAGTTTCTGATGAGTAACGTTTCAGTGTCATCATCTGATATCTGGTTGATGATTTGCTCTCCGTACTGATCCTGATAGTCCACATCACCCTCTGTATCCCACAGATCACTTTGTCTATCATCAAGGGTAACCACGGCCAATGGTCTTCCATCCATCATGCGGATGAACTGATTTATCTCATCCATGGTGCGAACTCTGGATTCTTCTACAGGATCTTCGCTAAACTTCAGTGTGTACTCAGGCATGCGTTGTCCTTTTTGGTAAAACCAATGTGAGATTGTCATGATAGATCATAAACCAAAGGTCAAAAAACGAGCGGGGAAGGTTGTCCACAGCGCGGTTTCGCTGCATGCCCGGGAAAAAGCGGAAGAGATACGCACCCGCTATGATAGGGTGATTGACTATCAGACTGTGCTCGAGATGCTCGAGGATCGAAAGTCCGTCCGCTACCCGGTAAAGCTCAGATTTGGCTCCGAAGGTATCGATCCCGGTATGTTTGCCAGAACAGAGCCGGTCTCCGAGAACCCCGATGACGGGTATACCATCTTGATACATAATCATTTTGAAAACCGACACGACGATCTTCCCAAGCTCATTCTCTATCAGTTGGTGCTGGTCAACTATGGCGATCTCGCTACAGCAAACGATGCAGAAATTTTCGGTGCCACTGTCCTTGGGTTGGATCGAGATACCTATTATCAACAGGTCGCTGATCTGGTTGATGATGTCTGGTCTGCTTGATGCAGATGGTTCAACCAAATGACAGTATTTGGATGGATATATCATTCAGATAGAGACGAAAGCCATTTTGCCAATACGGAAATCTCTTCATCGCTCACCAGGTGCATTACATTTTTCATGGCGACAGAATGCGCGTTTGTTCTGTACCCGTTCTTAATATCCTTCATTTGTGTCAATAGATAGGCCTCAGCTTGACCGGCTAATTTTGGATATTCATCCATTACAGGCTGTTTGCCATAAGCGCCATGGCAGGCAATACAGGTCCGTTCGTGATAGAGCGTCTCTGCATCCATGGCCTGTACACAGACAGGCAACATAAAAATGACGCTAAATAGAGTTGCGCTGATCATTCTAATTTGACTTGTCATGACAATTTTCCGCATGTTAACTGCATAGGATCCGAGTATGGGGTTAAAGAACCTGATTTTTAACAACCCTGGATTCATCGTATGTTAAATGAATGTGCAGATTCAGCCTGCGCATCACTCATGAGCTTACTCGTCTGGATGTGCACCATGATGCATCCTTTCGTGATCCGCATTGACCATTCCCTTGGGCAGGTTTGGCGCCGGTTCCGGGCGTAGCTGAGCAAAGCCTGAATTTCTCTCTTCCTGTTCAACGTCGTGTGGGTTGTGGCATTCAGTACAGACCCACCAGCGTTTTTTTCCTCCTTTGTCCCACATACCGATCCGTTTGCCATGGATGCCATCCCGCCAGGCGCGATAGACCTGTCCATGGCATTTTCCACAGAGCTTCTGGGGCTGGTTGAAACTGATTGAGTATCCGAAATTGTCGATCAGCTTGGTACGATCTACCAGATGGTGACAATCCAGACACCAGATGTTTCCTTTACCATGTTTGAGATTCATGGCATCTGGCACCGTGTCCAGATGCATCTTCAATGAGCGTGGATTCTTAGTGTGAGGAATCGGTACATAATTGCCATCATGGCAGGCCATGCTGCAGATTGTCAGCATTTTGTTTCTGTCGAGCTGTGGCTCACGGGGTTTCACCACGGCTTCTTCATTGGAGTAGTCTGCCTCGATATCCATATCTCCCATCGGTATGGTGCCGGCAAACGGGTCACCCCACCAGAGCACACCTCCGGTGGTGGACGAACATTTGATATTCACTAGTTCAGGGTTTATCTGCCGAACCTTGACCTGTGACATACCGTCCCGGCTTTCGAAACACTCCTTGTCAGCCTGGTTCTCCGTTCCGAGTACAGGTCTGGTGAATAGAAAAAGCAACAGGCAAAAACCAAAGAGTGGCTGATGATTCCGATAGCGTGTCATGGTTATTCTCCCAATCGAGTTGGCCTGTTCAATCCAAGCTTCATTCACTCAGGTTGTCGCTTCGGCCTGCTGCTTTGAAACTGCTTGCTTACTGGTTCCGGTTCGGTGACGAACCTCGCCCTGAAGTACCGCCACCGCACCTTTCAACATGAAGGTGAGCAGGAAGAAACCAATTGCCCAGATACCACCCACCACCATCAATTCAATCTGGCTTGGGGTATACTCCGCGAACTCGCCAACCGGGGTTGGAATCACACCGGGCAGCATCAATCCCATACCTTTTTCGATCCAGATGCCGACGAATGCAGCAATACAGATGAACGGCAGCAGCTTAAGGTTTTTCCTTATCCTGGGGATCAGCAGCAGTATGAAGGATCCCACCATCAAGGAGAGTGCAGTCCAGAAAAAGGGCACCAGACGATTCAGACCATTGTGTCCAAACATCAGATATTGCAGGCCAAGGGAGTGTTCGGTCGCGGGGTAGAGTTCAGTGACGATCTCCGACATGGTCAGAAACAGCGCAATACCGAGACACCAGACCACTATCTGGGAGAGTAGATGAAAGGCTTCATCAGCGATTTTCATCGGTGTAAAACGACGTACCAGTAAAAATACAACAATGATGAGCGATGGTCCGGCCGCAAAAGCAGTGGTGATGAACTTGATCGGCATCATCGAATGGAACCACATGGGACGTGCCGGCATGGTATTGATCAGGAATGCAGTAACTGTACGGATACTCAATGCCCAGACAATGGCAATATAGACAACCGGCAGATAGAAGGACTTGTTGATTTCACCACCACTATATTTTTTATAGAGGTAGTAGTAACCGCCGATGATATTCAGTAGCAGGTAGCCGTTGAGGACAATCACATCCCAGGTCAGCATGGCATGGGGGAAGTTGAAAATACCGATGACCGGCAGGATATGCCACAGTCGGTCCGGCCTGCCCATGTGTGCAATCACAAACAGCAGACACATGACTACCGCTGCAATAGCGATCATTTCGCCCAGCACAACGATCCGATGAAGCTCTTTGTGTTTATATACATAGGCGGGAAAAACCACGGTCACTGCAGCTGCCGCCACACCCACCATGAAGACAAAATTTGCCAGATAGAATCCCCAACTGACTTGATCGTTGAGATTGGTGACAATCATGCCATTGGCGATCTGTACATACTCGCCATAACCCCAGAGCATGATGAAAAACAGCAGGAACAGCATCCAGAGCCAGAATAGGATGCCGCCGGTAAATCCCGCCTTGAGGTAGTCGACCACAAACTGAAGAAAGCGCATTTGGGGATCTCCGATTAATCCATGTAGTAGAAAAACTTTGGATAGGTGTTGAGGTCTGCTCGCAGTCGGAATACCTTCTTCTTGGCCAGAACCTTGCGGATTTCACTGTTCGGATCCAGCAGATTGCCAAATTTACGAGCACCAACCGGACAGACCTCGACACAGGCCGTCCAGCGGCCCTTGCGGGTGCGTTGAACACAGAAGGTGCACTTCTCGACAACCCCTTTCATACGTGGACGATTTCCAAGATAGTGAGTGACGGGATTCATCTCCTCCTTGGGTAGATTGGGCTCACCCCAGTTGAAGCGTCTTGCCCAGTAGGGGCAGGCACCGATGCACATTCGGCAACCAATGCACCAGTTGTAGTCGATGACGACGATGCCATCCGGATCGCGGTAGGTTGTACGTACCGGACAGACCTTGACACATGGTGGCTTCTCGCACTGCATGCACTGCATGGGAAAATAGAAGGCATCCTTTTCCGGAACCTGTTCCGGTTCGTAGTAGTGCTGGCCTTCCAGTACAACGCCGGCAGGTTTGTAAGCATTACCGCCCACTTGAACACCAAAGGACTCCGGATAGCCGTGTTGGTCCCTGTCCGTTTCGGAAAACTTTCCCTTTTCCATACGGAGCACCCGGATCCACTCGATCTGCTGCTCATCTCCGCGGGACTGATTATTCTCGGCCACACAGGCCTTCACGCATCGACGGCAGCCGATACACTTTTGAATATTCAACGCATAACCGAACAGAACCCCTTCCATGGAGGGGCTGCCATCGACCGTAACCTGCTTGCCGTACTCTTCGGAATATCGGGTCTCAAGGCGTTCGATGGCCTGCTGTTTCTCCTCGTCCGTCATCAGTCGATAGTTCTTCTGGAAGTGCTCCTCCCAGGTCACATTGGCTTTTGCCGGTTTCTGATCGGAGAGCAGCATCGCCGCGCCGGAGAGTGAGGCCACCGTATAATTTCCCGCACTGCGCAGGAAATCCCGGCGGCTGCTGAGTTTGTTATCTTTTGTGTTGCTCGAATCTTGTTTCGGCATGGTTGTCCTCTGATCGAGTGGCTATCAAATAGGCGTGAGCCATCTCATGGTGCTCAGGTTTTGTTGTTGTAGTTATTAATGAACGATTGCAACATTGCCTCCTTTTCCTGGTTGGTCATTACCACATATTCTCTCTGTCTGAGTTCTGTCTCTCCTTGTGCGGCATCTCGCTGGTATTTCTGTTTCAAGTCAGGCTCTGGAACCGCATCGACAACGCTCTTAGCCAAGCCTGCGGTGCCGGTGACACTCACTGCACCGATGGCTGCCTGCCTGAAGAGTCGTCTGCGGGCGGGATCGGGGTCATCAGAGCATTTCAGATCGGGCTTCTGCTGATTCTTAGATTCACCGAACAACCACTGCTCTATTTGAATGAGCCACTGTTTCATCATCTAGGTCACCCCACGGCCTGTGTCAGTTATCAATTGACTCCGTTAGTTGTCGGCAGCAAACAAGCCCGATCGATACAACACGCTGTTATGTTGGTTTTTTATGGCAAACGTGCGAACGGATTCATGTAAAAACAGCAAACCTTATGCCAGGTATGGAATGGTGCAGATATCCCTTTGTCTGTTATGGAAAAATTTTTAATGGCAGGGAACCCGTGCAAGCCAAGAACATGACAAATTGTCGTGTCAATCTATGGCTAATTTGGTAACTGACTGTTATTTAAAGAAAAATAGTATGCCAATTTGGCGGGGCTGAGATTTCTGCTTGAATCGCCCGGGTTAAATGTCGCTGTCGTGAAAATTCAGCGGCTAGATCGCAGGATGTTTGATGCATCGGTAAGCTCAACGCCAGTTATTAAGTGGTGTTGCCGCAGATAAAAAAAGGGGTTTAAAAGCTTTTCGCTGGTGATGATGGAAAAGGGGCTATAGTTGGTGCTTGTATCAGATTTTGTTGGGCTTCGGGAGGTGTGAAGCGGTGAAATGATCTGCTTCTTGAGAGCAATAAAACCTTAATTTTGGTGTGTCTATACTTTCATTAGGGTTATCAGATCACCATAGGGGAGTACGCCATGTCCACTGCCTCGATTCAGGCTGCCGTAAGCAAAGTTGCTTGGTTACTGGGAGTGCTTCTCTTATTGATGATCGGATGTGGAGGCGGTGGTGGAAGTGGCGATAATAGTGATACCCAGACTGACACTGACACAGTTGACGACACAACACCGGATACTGACAATCAGTCAGCACTCTTCAATTTCCCACCACTGGATCTGTCTAAAGTCGAGTTCATACTCCCGCTCGGCGGGATGATCGGCAATCATGTCACACCGATCGATCATCAGTACTATGTGGCCCCGGATTTTGGTGAGAATGAATCCATAGAGATCGATGTCTATGCTCCGGCCGATGGAACGGTGAGTAGTATTCAGCACATGGGAAATTTCAATAATGATGACTACAGATTTGTTGTCGATCACGCAAACAATCTGCAATCGATCTACATCCATGTGGATAATCTATCCGATAAACTGAACCCCTATGCTCCGACAGACGGTCAAACTGTCAATACCAACATCTCAGTTAGCGCAGGGGAAGTGCTCGGTAACTATTCTGGGTCTGTGGATTACAATCTGGTGGATTACAATATGACATTGCCGGGATTCATCAATCCCAGTAGTTACAATGTAGAACCCTGGAAGATTCACACGCCCGATCCATTCGACTACTTTAACGACACCATCCGTGCAGCCCTGATTGCCAAATCCCTGCGTACCGTGGAGCCCATCGGTGGAAAGATAGACCATGATGTCAGTGGCCGGCTCGTGGGTAACTGGTTCGAAGAGAATACCAACGGCTATGCCGGCCTGGATCAGAGCAACTACTGGCTGGGTCATCTATCGTTTGCCTACGACTATATCGTGCCAAGTCACATCATTGCCTCCTTCGGCGACTATGCGGGTGAGCAAAAGCAATTCGGGGTACTTGGAAACACCCCGGATCCGGCAGAGGTCTCAGTCGCAACTGGCCTGGTCAAGTATGATCTGGTCAGCTACGACTACTACGACAATGGCATACCCTGGGACAGGTCAAGTTTCACTCAGGGTCTGGAGATGAACAACTACACATTCATTGATGCGGTGGTACTGGTTCAGTTGCTTGAAGCGGGGCGTCTCAAAGTCGAGATCTTTCACGGTCAAACCTCGACTGATGTATCTGACTTTACAGAAGATGCCAAAATTTATGTCAGATAGAGGTGACTCAGAAGGTGGTTCCGGTCTTTGTCACCCCGGCGAATGCCGGGATCCAGGTGGATCAATCAATCGATTCCAAAGATACATAATCCAAACTACTGATTAGGCCGGTACCGATAGTGTCCGGTAATCCGAAAGTGGAACAGCATATCCTCAACAACAGGACCAGTTCCAATGTTATGCACGACAAGCGGCACTCCGCTATTCTGAGAGACACGATCGGTCACAATGCCAATATGAGGAAGATTGCCCGGTAACATCCAGGTTACCAGATCACCGGCCTGATAGTCTGCTGCGTTTTGTGTAACGGGCAATTCGGTTCCGTGTCGGGTAAAGAAGGTTTGTAAATTTGGCACCCGTCGATGATCGATATTCGGATCGGGCCGAGTCAGCCCCCAGATCCTGGCTGAAGGATATTCACTGAAATGTTTGGATATATCCTCATGTACAAGCTGTTGCAGATCCAGGTTCAGGGCCCGATAACTGCGAATAACCACATCGGTACAGACGCCGATATCGGAGGGTACGTCACCGCCAGGGTAGGCAATCGAATAATAGGAGCCATCATATCGCACACTGTGCCGGGTGCGTTCCAATGCGGCTGAAACCAGAGCAGCTTGAAAAGCATCAGCCAAAACAGGTGTCGTTGAAAAGCTCAATACTAGGAGGATTATCCCCATACATGATTGTGAGATATAAAAAATGGGAGGTTTCATGCGGTTGAATAAAATGGATTAAAAAGCAGAGTTAATCATCGAATACGATACTTGGCCATGCAAATAATTTCAGAGCATGGCCAATCTTTGTGGTATCTCCTGATGATAATCACACTTTGCAGTCTACTACATCCAATTTACTCTGTTTGTCATATCTCCAGCTTGGATTGAGCTTCTGGGCTAATGTCTGATGGCTGGGTATACCAAAATAAGTAAAAGGCGATAGGTTGAAGGGATTGCGCTTGCACTGAAACGAGTGGATTCAGCGGCAGCTAAAAGAAGGGTAAGGGGGTTCTGTGCGTGCTCCTGTTAAGCGTGAAATGCCTGTCAAATCAGCAAACTGTAGGTTTTTATTTAATTAAAAGGGAATAAAACTACCTATTAAGCGCAATAAATCACTATAAAGGGTAAAAATCTACTTATTTAGTGTTGTTTTAACCCATATTTGCAACTAATATGAGATAAAAATATACCTGTTATAACCAATAAGCGAGATAAGAGGTAAATAATGACCTCTAGTAACCTCTACAGAATGAGTGACCTGGCCCTGGCGGCAGAAGTGGGAGAGCGTATCGAGCAGCTGCGTCTGGAAGCCAATGTCACGCAGAAGACAATTGCTGATCAGTTGGGCATTACGGCAAAAACCTACCGTTCTGCGATCCAGGGGCATGGCAAGTTCGAGACCGTCATCGGGATTCTAAGGGCTCTGGGTAGATTGGAGCTGGTGGATACTTTTGTTCCCGAGACCCCGCTAAGTCCACTGATGCTGATGGAACTCAAAGGGCGTAAACGCAAGCGAGCGGCCCCTGTTAAAGAGGAGGCTGGCAATAGGGATGATGAAAAGGATGATCTGGGATGGTAGATAAGATCCAGATAGCTCAAGTGAAATTGTGGGGCAAACTGGTCGGAGCGCTGGCGTTTGATGAGCGGAATGGGCTGGGTACCTTCGAATACACCAAGGGGTGGCGTGACACGGGGATCCAGATATCACCACTGCATCTGCCGCTGAGTGATCGTAAGTATCAGTTTCCTGAGTTGAACCGGGCTACCTACAAAGGTTTGCCGGCCGCCTTTGCCGATTCACTGCCGGACGATTTCGGTAATGCCGTAATTGATGCCTGGTTGGCGCGTCAGGGCAGGGATCCGGGCTCTTTCTCAGCGGTTGAGCGACTGCAGTATATGGGGCAGCGTGGCATGGGGGCGCTGGAGTATTTTCCGGAATCGAGTGATCGGCCCAGGAAAGCTGGAGAGCTCGATCTGGAGAGTCTGGCAGAGATGGCGCAGAAGGTGATCGATGGTCGTACGAATCTGCAGTTGGAGGCAGATACAAACGGGCTGGAGACCCTGTTCCAGGTCGGTACTTCAGCCGGGGGAGCCCGTGCAAAAGCAGTTGTCGCTGTCGACAAGGCACGGCGCAGGATCCGCAGTGGTCAGGTGGATCTGGAAGATGGCTATGAGCACTATTTGCTAAAGTTCGATGGGATTGTTGAGTCAAACCGCTCACAACAGACATTCGGTGATCCCCAGGGGTATGGCCGTATGGAGTATGCCTACTACCTGATGGCCAGGGCAGTCGATATCGATATCTCTCATTGCGAGTTGCTGCAGGAGGGGGATCGGGCACATTTTCTGACCAGGCGATTTGATCGGGACGGTAATCGAAAGCTCCACTACCAATCTCTTTGCGCAATGGATCATGCGGACTACAAGCAGCCCGGACACTACAGTTATGAGGCACTTTTCGGTGTCTTGCGCAGTTTGCGCTTCGATCGAAAGGCAGCACTGGAACTCTACCGTCGCATGGTCTTCAACATCGTGGCGCGCAATCAGGATGATCATGCCAAGAACTTTGGTTTCCTGATGCAGCAGGATGGCAGCTGGACTCTGGCACCGGCTTTCGATCTGGCCTACAGCTACAGAGCGGACTCCAAATGGGTCAACAGTCATCAGTTGACGCTGAACGGCAAGCGGGATGAGTTCATCCAGGCTGATCTGTTACAGCCTGCAGAGCGATTCAGGCCAGAGGCGAAAAGGATCATCCAGCAGGTCATCGACACAGTGGCCGATTGGCCCAGCTTTGCAGATCAGGCTGGGGTGCCTAAGAAGCTGTCGGAGGTGATCAGAAAGAACCATCGTTTGAATCTCAATTGAGAATCAGACGGACGCTTCACGACACTGGATGCTCCCATAGCAGGGGCCTGTTCTATCGTGAGGAAATTTATGGCCGCGAATGGACGCCAATAACCGCAGATGCTCGCCAATATTATTAACAAAACATATACTCAGCCGCCGGGCTAATAATCTGCACATTTCCTAATTATCTATTTGCGAATATCTGCGGTTATTGGCGTTTATTTGCGGTTCTAACATAAAAACCGGTTTCCGGGATTCCTGAATAATCTGCCATTCCGGCGAAGGCTGGAATCGATCACTGGATGGCCTGGTTGGTAAGCCTGGGGTAGAGGAGAAGGTCTAAGCGCCGTTATGCTGGGCTATGACTCCCTTGTATACGATGGCAGACACATTACGGATGATCTCGCTACGTGAGCGAATCCAGCTGGTGTAATTCTGGGCGCTGCGCTGCTTTTCAATAATGCCGATCAGAATGTAGGGGTAGCGTTTACCATCCGCACCTTTGACGCTTAAGATACCCATATCGCCACAGACTCGCGCTGTGCTGCCGGTTTTATTGTAGACATGGGTTCCTTTGGGGACTTCAGGTACCCCAGTATAGATGCGATCGGAACTGGGCAGGGCCATCAGACGCTTGATCTCCCGGGCGCCGGCAATCTTTTTGTTCCAGACGGCATAAAGGAATCGACTGTAGTCATGCACTGATGCCCTGTTTTTATAGGTTCGTCCGTTTGCGGGAATATACTCAACCAGCCGGGTATCCTGAAAGATCGCCGGATAGTGCTTCTCAAGAATCTTTTGCACACTTCTCGGGCCTCCAACCTGTCGAATCACCCAGTTGGTTGAGGGATTGTTGGAGTGTTGGATCATGCGTTGCATATGACGACGGCTTTTCGGTCCATACACCAGTTTTCCCTGCTTCACTTTATGAAAAAACGCAGCAGCGATGAAAGGCTTGACCAGACTGGCAGCCTGGAACTGGGTGTCCTCGTTTATGGTGACCAGTTTCTTACCAGTGGTGAAATCGAATACGGACCACCCGGTACGCTCATCTCTGGCGATCTTGCCGGTACGGCGCAGTTCACTAATGTACGCCTCTACCGCCGTTTCCAGATCCTGGATCTTTTTGCGATGGGTAACAGACTTAACCGGTGTGCTTGAAGGCTCGATTTTTTGGGGCAGGGCGGTATTATCCGCGAGTTGCCAGTTTCGAGACTTGATCGGACTTACCGCATCCAGCCCCCTGGCGCGCAGCAGTTTCGAATGGGATTTAACCGCGCGGGTGGTGGATTCGTTGTTACCGTTACGCCGGTAGATCAGACCATACAGGTCACCTTTAGTGACGACTTTCAGGTGCTTGGCGACCCTGGGGCCCAGTATATTGGCAACTTGGTCGCGGTAATCCTGAACGCTGCTTAGATTGCGCGACCAGACATAGGAGATATCGTAACCCTGAGCTGCCACGGCCGGGAGTGACGTCAGGAGACTGAGTATAACAACTGCCAGAATGGAATAATGTTTAGAAAGCATGGCCTCAGAACTTGGATATTCAAAATTAAATCAATGAATTACTGATCTATTTTAGAGTAAATTCATGAAAATTGGCAAGTATTGATCGCTTGCCGGGGAGAGAGCATCCCCGGTTGATAAGCGCAGGTTTGGATTCGAAGTAATTCAAGAGCTTGAATTCAATGAAAAAGGCACCTTGAATTGGTGTTCCTTAGGCATAAAACTAAACTGGAAAAACACACCGGGAGGCCAATCAGTCGATGAGCCTGACTGATTCTCGGTTTCGCTGCGACACATCGTGTCAGGTTGATGTCGTGTTTCACTATCGATCGATATGAGATATTCAGGATCTGTAGTTGATTAACAGGTTGACACACAATGATAAAAAAATTGCGAATCTCCAAAGCTTGGTCACAAGAACAGCTCGCGGAGTTCAGTGGATTAAGCATTAGAACAATTCAGCGTCTTGAGCGTGGTCATAGTGCAGGATTGGAATCACTGAAATCTGTTGCGGCTGTGTTTGAGATAAGTGTATCTGATCTGTTGAATGCCCACTGCGAGGGCGAGCAATTTTTAGGGGCCAATCCAATCCTGCCGGTGAAGAGTGTTGAGGAAACTGCACAGTTTTATCGTGACAATTTGGGTTTTGAGGTGGAAGTTCTGTGGGATAATCCTCCGTATGGCGTCGTTGCCCGGGATCGAACAATCATCGAGTTCGGTGAGGGAAGAAAGCGCCATGCAGGTAGTGGTGTGTGTGTGATTTTTGTGAATGATGTAGATGAAGTTCACCACGAGTATGCTACTAAAGAGATCGAATTCGTTGGTGATATAGCCGCTCGGGATTATGGAAGCCGGGATTTTCGTATCAAGGATAATAGTGGAAATATTTTGATTTTCAGCAGTCCACTGATTAATCAGCAGGAACTGATTGAATCGGGAAATCGTGTTAACAGGACCTAGAAATTTTGTCTATATAAACGAATTAAGAGTGGCTATCGAGAACATCACAAATTACATCCGTATATCGGATCGAATTGCATCTTCCGGGCAACCCGAGGAGCAGCAATTTAAGGACATAGCTCAAGCCGGCTTTCAGGTTGTGATCAACCTTGCTATGCCGAATTCGGATAACGCAATTCCTGAAGAGGGTTATATCGTCACGGCAAGAAAGATGAGTTATGTTCACATTCCTGTACCCTTTGATGCCCCCGATGT
>JAKSBX010000283.1 GCA_022360905.1 Chromatiales bacterium | reverse complement strand
TATCTTTATTTTTTACCGACTCCTCGATGCGATCCGCATTGATTCCCACACCCAGGACCAGCACCCGACGTTTCAAGATTTTATCGGAAGTCACTCGCACGAAAATCGTCCGTGCCACCAGAATACCCAACAGCGACAGGGCCAAACCATAACTGAGCACCGATTGGCCGTGGCCGATGAACATGGGAGCGACAGCGAGTAACAACAGCATCGCCACACCACCGACCAGAAAGGCCAGGATAATCCGCAGCAGGAAACCCGATGAGGTTGCCATCGAGCCCTTTTGGTAAAGCCCCAGGGCGGTCATTGCCGAAAACATGACCAATGCGAAAATCACCGGCGTGTTGCTCTCCAAATTGGAGACTGCCTCGTTGGCTATTTGATGGAAGAGCAGTATGGCGCCATGCATCGAGGAGAAAAATATCAATACCTCCGCAACAGCCAGCAGTACTACGGCCTTAGAGATATAGATTCCAAAAAGCTTGATCATGGCTTAGCTATTGCTATCTCTCGATGGTACTAACAGACATCATCCGATTTGCATCAGAAATCCAATCCGTCGAATTCTACATTATCCTTTAGTTGACACACTAGGGCCTGGTAACAGGCCCTAGGAAGTTGGCCGCCTCGTCAAGCATAACAATTTCTGCTGAGGAATGCTGTTATTGCGCGGTATTTTTAAGATTCGTCTCGATAGGCGTAGTAGTCCTCCTTCGATTTGAGTACGAACACCACATTGGCTTCGCCATCAATCTCGGGGACTGCCTGAAAGCGGATCGGTGATTCCAGTTCGCAGTCTTCAACTTCAACCGTGTTGTCTCCATCCCAGATCAAGATCGAATAGATCGAACGATCCTCCACATTGTAGCTGGCCTCGGCATACACCTCATCACCGACCACGGTGAGCAGTATTTTGGCGTGGTTGAATTCAGGGCTGAGATTCCTGGTATTGAGGAGCGGGGTAAGAAACTGTTTCCCGCCATCGTCTGTATCGTGCAACGCCCAGACCAGAATCGGGTACTGCTTCAGATCATCCAGCGTATACTCTTCAAGCATATAGGGGTTCCCAAAATCAGGCATACAAACCTCTCCTTATTGATTTAAAAAGATAATAGCCGGGATTCACTGAGCGCGCTGCCTAAACAAACAACCCGCTCGAAGAGCGGGCTGCTCCGTTACGGCGGCCGTTATGTCAGTTTCAGCCGTTCAATCTCTCCTGAATGGCGTTCACTACCGCCTCACTGGAGGTAGCGCTGACGGTTAACAGCATCGCTTCGTTGCTGTAATAACCGACCAGAGGGGCTGTCTTTTCCTGATAGACGTCGAGACGGTTCGAGATCGCCTCTTCTGTCTCGTCATCACGCTGTACGACTTTGCCACCACACTTGTCGCAAACACCTTCGACTTTGGTCGGCATGCTTTTGACATTGTAGATGGCACCACAGGCTTCGCAGGTTCTGCGGGTGGTGAGCCGATCCAGGATCACTTCCCTCGGTACATCGATCTCCACGGCGAAATCGAGATCCACATCGATCTTTTTAAGCAGTTCACCCAGGGCCTCTGCCTGCGGAATGGTGCGGGGAAAGCCATCCAGCAGAAAGCCGTTCTCACAATCCGGCTCCTGCAGACGCTGCTCCATAATGCCCATGATCAGATCATCGGGCACCAAGTCACCCGCCTTCATAAAGGCTTCTGCCTGCTTACCCAGTTCAGTACCGGCCTGGACCGCGCCACGCAGGATGTCACCGGTGGAGATCTGCACTGAACCGTCCAGCTTGGTCAGTTCCTTGGCAACCGTGCCCTTGCCCGCACCGGGCGCACCTAAAAGTATCAGCTTCATAATATGATCGCTCCTGATAATTGTTTTTCTAAATTGTGATTTTCTTGTTAGGACCAGCGTGGAAACACCCGATAATGGGAGTTTTCCCCTCTGCCCATGGTCAAAACCGGCGCTATTATACGTGACAAGAACCCGGCAGTCCTGCAGGATAGGCCCGCGGCTCATGTTGAACTTGAGGTACCAAGTTATTTTTAAGAAAAAAGAAAAACTTACACTAGCTTTTTCAGTTTCACTCTTGATGCTGAGCGGCTGTTCGAGCTCCCCCCCGAAGAATACCGCCGATGCCTGCAATATCTTTGAGGAGAAGGATGACTGGTATGAAGCCTCCCAGGCGTCGTTCGAGAAGTGGGGCGTGCCGATTCATTTACAACTCGCCTTCATCCATCAGGAATCCAGATTCAGGCATGATGCCAAACCGCCCCGGGAGAAGCTGTTCTGGTTTATCCCCTGGTTCCGTAAATCCTCCGCCTATGGCTATGCCCAGGTCAAAGACTCCACCTGGGATTGGTATCGACAGCAGACCGGCAATCGCTGGGCAGACCGGGATGACTACGAAGATGCGGTGGATTTCATCGGCTGGTATGTGAAAACCACTCACAGCAAACTCGGCATCTCGAAATGGGACCCGTACCGACAATACCTGGCCTACCATGAGGGGCATGGCGGTTACGCCAGGGGCAGTTACAAGAAGAAACCCTGGCTGATCAAGGTAGCCCAGCGGGTAGAGAATAATGCCAAGCGCTACCGCCAACAGATCGCCAGTTGCCGGAGCAAACTGGAAAGCGGCTCCGGTTGGTGGCCTTTTTGAACGGCCGGACGGACTCACCGATCCAATCGCCAGCCACCTCAAACCAGCCACCGAAATATCTACCTTCAGGAGACTTTGGCGTCGTTATAACACCACTTTTTTTAGGTTAAATTTCAGCCCGCCCAGCCGATACTTTTTCCGATAGGCCAACATGGTTGAAATCCTATGCCTTGGGTATAGAGTTGGGTGTAGAGATTGGCATCGAGCCAATCGGGGCACTTATGTGATCATTAATTTTTTCAATGCTCTTGGAGTATTTATAAAAATTAATACTTTCTATTTAACCCATTCCATAGACCAATACTAACCCCAACATTAAACTATGTAAGGTTTCTAAAGGGTTTCAGTTAGGTTTCACACGCATGACATCGGGTATTGGAAATGGATATTGAGATCGCACTAAACGTCACGACCGCTATCCTCTTCATGGGCGTACTTGGCCTTTTGCTCTCATCCATGCTGGTTTTCGCCAACAAGAAACTCTGGGTCTTTGAAGATCCCCGCATCGATGACCTCGAAGGTATGCTGCCCGCCACCAACTGTGGCGCCTGTGGCAGCGCCGGTTGCCGACCCTTCGCTGAAGCCCTGATCTCCGGTGAGGTCACCCCGGCACAGTGCACCGTCAGTAACGCAGAGACGATTGAAGACATCGCCGACTACCTGGGCGTGGAGAGTGGTGACGTGGTGAAACGGGTGGCCCGTCTGGCCTGCGCCGGTGGCAATCATGTCGCCCGTATGCGTGCCCATTATAAAGGTTTGGAGAGCTGCCGTGCAGCCGCCGTCGTCTCCGGCGGCCCGAAGAGCTGCACATGGGGCTGTATCGGCCTGGCCGATTGCGCCGATGTGTGCGATTTCGATGCGATCACCATGGACCACAACGGATTGCCCATCGTCGACAACGCAAAATGCACCGCTTGTGGCGATTGCGTCGATATCTGTCCCAAGGATCTGTTCTCAATCCAGGACGCTGCCCATCGGTTGTGGGTGGCCTGTAAAAATCTGGAGCATGGTGACAGCGCAGAGAATGATTGCGAAGTCGCCTGTACCGCTTGTGAAAGATGTGTCAAGGACTCCCCGGAAGGATTGATTAGTATTCAAGACAATTTGGCTGTAATCGACTATAACAAGATTAGTTTAGCCTCCCCTATTGCTACTGAGCGCTGCCCGACCGGGGCAATTGTTTGGCTTGATGAATCCCTGGGAGTCATCAAAGGGCAACAAGCCAAGCGCATAGTACGTAAAGAAGCGCTGCCTATCTGATGTGGGCAGTCATGACCTTAAGCCTACGCTTTCTGTTCCCTCTATATAGATAGTGATCGATAGAGTGGCGGAAGGTAAATTGCAAACCTAGCAAAGAGAAGTTTCCATGTTCGGTAAGAAAGAAGAGAAGAGCTTCAAATACCCTGGTATCCGTATGGCAATGGACGGTAACGGGGCAGTCATCATGTGTGAGAGGGAAGCCTCTGATGCCGCTGGTGCCTATCCCATCACCCCGTCTACCCAAATGGGTGAATATTGGGCTGAAGAGACCGCCAAAGGCCATGTCAATGTTTCTGACCGGTCGCTGATCTTTATCGAACCGGAGTCTGAGCATGCAGCCGCTGCGGTAACCGCAGGCATGTCCATGACCGGCTTGCGCGCCACCAATTTCTCCTCGGCCCAGGGCATCGCATTCATGCATGAATCCCTCTATGCGGCCGTGGGCAAGCGCTTGCCCTATGTACTGAACATCGGCTGCCGGGCGATCACTAAGGCCTCACTCAACGTGCACTGCGGCCATGACGATTTTCACTGTATCGACGATACCGGCTTTTTCCAGGTATTCGCCAACAATGCCCAGGGTGCAGCCGACCTGAACCTGATCGGCCGTAAGATTGCCGAGCTGTCACTGACCCCGGCAGCCGTTGCTCAGGACGGCTTTCTGACCACCCATCTGATCGAACCGCTACAGGTACCTGAGCGGGAACTGATCGCTGAGTATCTGGGACGTCCGGATGATGAGATCGAATGCCCCACCCCGGCACAGAAGCTGCTGTTCGGTGAGACCCGTCGCCGGGTACCGGCCATCTGGGATGTGGACAACCCCATGCTCTCAGGCTCGGTGCAGAATCAGGATGCCTATATGCAGACCACCGCTGCGCAACGGCCCTACTTCTTCCAGCACATACCGGAGATTGCCGACCAGGCAATGGATGAGTTCTATGAACTGACCGGACGCCGTTACAACCGGATCGGCACTTACAACACGGAAAAGGCCGACTACCTGATCGTCGGCATGGGTTCAATGATCGTACAGGCCCATGGTCTGGCCGACTATCTGGAAAAGACCCGCAAGTTGAAGATCGGCGTGGTGGATATCACCATGTTCCGCCCCTTCCCGGGTGACCTGCTGGGTCAGATCCTGAAGGGCAAAAAAGGCGTCTGCGTTCTGGAGCGTACCGACCAACCTCTGGCGGAAGACCTGCCACTGATGCGTGAAGTCCGCTCGGTGGTCTCCAAGTGTATCGAAAATGGTCAGGCAAAGGCCGGCAAACTGGAACTCCCCTATGAGAAGTACGACTGCTACAGCAGCTTTGCCGACGCCCCTCACCTCTATTCCGGCGCCTATGGCCTGGGTTCCCGTGACCTCCAGCCCGAGGCACTGATTGCCGCGGTTGAAAACATGCTGCCCGACGGCAGTCAGCGTAAATTCTTCTACCTGGGTATCGATTTCGTACGCGATGCGGATACGCCCAAGCAGGAGATCCATATCCAGAAACTGCTCGAGGCCTACCCGAACATCGGTGAGATGGCCCTGCGCGGTTCCGAAAACCCGAACCTGATGCCGGAAGGCTCGATTACCGTAAGAATGCACTCGGTCGGTGGCTGGGGCGCCATCACCACCGGTAAGAACCTGGTCATGACCCTCTACGATCTACTCGGTTACGAGATCAAAGCGAATCCGAAATATGGTTCCGAGAAGAAGGGTCAGCCCACCACCTACTATCTCTCTGCAGCACCGACACCGATCCCGCTGAACTGTGAGTATCACTATGTGGACGTGGTTTTGAGCCCGGATCCGAACGTATTCGGTCACTCCAACCCGCTGGCTGGTCTGAAGCAGGGCGGTACCCTGATCATGCAGTCGAACCTGGGTTCTGCGGATGAGGTCTGGGAATCCTTCCCCCGCTGGATGCAACAGCAGATCATCGACAACGAGATCCATGTCTACTATGTGGACGGTTTCAAGATCGCTAAAGAGGAGGCCTCCGACGCCGAATTGCAACTGCGTATGCAGGGTAATGCCTTCCAGGGCGCCTTCTTCGCCGGTTCTCCGCTGATGGAGATGGCTGGCCTGGATGAGAAAAAACTGTTCAGCGCCATCGAGAGTCAGCTTGAAGCTAAATTCGGCAGCAAGGGCCGCCGGGTGGTTGAGGACAACCTGCGGGTTGTGCGCCGTGGTTTCGATGAGATCCATGAAATCACCAACAAAACCATCGGCACCAGCGCCCAGCTGCCGGTGAAGAAAGAGATCGGCATGCCGGTGATGCTAAAACAGCTGCCTGAAGCGGATGGTGGCATCTCCGATGTACACCGTTTCTGGGAACAGACCGGCAGCTTCTATGCCAGTGGTAAGGGTAATGAGAATCTGGCCGACCCCTACCAAGCGCTGTCACTGATTCCAGCCTCCACCGGTGTCTTCCGCGACATGACCCAGATCCGCTTCGACTACCCCAAATGGGTCGCGGAAAACTGTACCGCCTGTGGCGACTGCTACACCATCTGTCCCGACAGCGCCATCCCCGGCCTGGTCAACAAAGTAAGCGATGTATTCGCTACGGCGATCAATCGCATCGAAACCGCTGGCCGTCCGACCCAATACCTGCGCAGAGAGAGCCGTAACGTAGAGAAACGTCTGCGTGAACTGCTTGCAGAGGCCGGTGAAGCCGCCAATGTGCGCAGCGTACTGGATCAGGCTGTACTCGAGACCATAGCTGCTGCCGAGATTGAAGAGGATGCCCGGGCTACCCTGGAAGAGGAATTCGGTCTGTTCCTGCAGGCGATGGGTGAGTTCGACTTCTCCGTGACCAAGCCCTACTGGAGCAACATGGAGAAGAAGAGCAAAAACAGCGGTGGCCTCTTCTCCATCACGGTCAACCCATACACCTGTAAGGGCTGTATGGAGTGTGTCACCATCTGTGAAGACGACGCATTGGTCGCCACCCATCAGGATGAAGCGGCCATTGAACGTCTGCGTGACGACTGGAACTTCTGGCTGGATCTGCCGACCAGCGATCCTTCGTTCAACCGCATCGACGACCTGGATGAAAAGGTCGGCGCACTGCAGACCCTGCTGATGGACAAGGATAACTACAACTCCCTGGCCTGTGGCGACGGCGCCTGCCTGGGTTGTGGTGAAAAGACCATCATCCATCTGTTCACCGCCACGGTCACTGCCTTGATGCAGCCCCGGGTCAAACAGCAGATCGAGAAGATCGACAAACTGATCGAGCAACTGGAGCAGCACATCCGACTGAAACTGGCCGAAGGTGTGGATCTGAGCAGCTCCAAAGCCATCTCGGAAGCCATGTCCGGCAGTGAAGAGAGTGATCTGACCCTCTCCGGGCTGAGCGAGAATCTGGACAGCGATCGCGAGAAGACGGTCATCGATCGTGAATGGCTGCAGTCCGTGACCCAGTTGCTGGATGAACTCAGAGATCTGAAATGGCGTTACACCGAGGGCGAGACCAATAACGGCCGCGCTGAGATGGGTATTGTCAACGCCACCGGTTGTACCTCCGTGTGGGGTTCCACCTACCCCTTCAACCCCTACCCGTTCCCCTGGGCCAGCCACCTGTTCCAGGACAGCCCATCTGTCGCGATGGGGCTTTTCGAAGGTCACATGCGTAAGATGGCGAACGGCTTCGCCACCATTCGTAAAGCGGAACTGGAACTGGCGGGCAAGTACAATGCGGTCGAGCACGGCGCCTTCTTCCAGCAGTTCAACTGGAAACAGTTTAGCGAAGAGGAGTGGCTGCTCTGTCCGCCGGTCGTATCGGTCGGTGGTGACGGCGCGATGTATGACATCGGTTTCCAAAACCTCTCCCGTGCCCTCGCATCCGGCATGCCGGTGAAAGTCCTGGTACTCGATACCCAGGTCTACTCCAACACCGGTGGTCAGGCCTGTACCTCGGGCTACATCGGCCAGGTTGCGGATATGAGTCCCTACGGTAAGGCTTGGAAAGGTAAGGAAGAGATTCGTAAAGAGGTCTCCCTGATCGGCATCGCCCATCGGACAACCTACGTCCTGCAGGGCACCATCAGTAACACCACCCACCTGTTGGAAGGTTACATCGATGGCCTGAACAGCCGCCGTCCGGCACTGTTCAACATCTATGCGGTCTGTCCTCCGGAGCATGGGGTTGGCGACGACATCGCTTTCAGACAGTCGAAGATGGCTGTGGAATCGAGAGCCTACCCGCTGATGAAGTACGATCCGGATGCCGGTGAGACCATCGAGGATTGTATCGATCTGGAAGGCAACCCTTCACTGGATGATGACTGGCCGACCTATACCATCGACTACGAGGATGACAAGGGTGAGGCGTGCAAACTGGAAGTACCCATGACCTTCGCCGACTTTGCCGTCACCGAAGGGCGTTTCCGCAAGCAGTTCCGCATGGCGCCTCCGGAGACCTGGAACGATGACATGATCCCCATGGATGAGTTCCTGGAGATGGATGAAGAGGACCGGGAAGGCAAATTCCCCTACATTTGGGGTGTGGACAGCAAGAACCGTCTTATGCGTATCATCTGTGCTCAGGAGATTGCCAAATCCTGCGAAGAGCGCCGACAGTTCTGGCGTCAGCTGAAGGGAGTCGCCGGTGAGATGAATAAAGTGGATGTGGATGCCCTGGTCGATCAGGCCAAGGTCGATATGGCCAACCGCCTCAGCTCCACCCTGCTCTCCATGGCCGCCAGCGGCAATGCAGATGCCCTGGCGGGTTCCATCTCTGCCAACGGCAGTAATGGTGCAGCCGCCCCGGCAGGAAGCAATGGTGCAGCTGCTGCGGATTACGAACCGGTATGGATCGAAACCCCGGAATGTACAGCCTGTGACGAGTGTGTCGAGATCAATCCGAAGATTTTCACCTATAACGATGAAAAGAAAGCGGTTATCGTCGACCCCAAAGGCGGTCAGTTCAAGGATATCGTGAAGGCTGCCGAGAAGTGCACGGCCGCCTGCATCCATCCGGGAACACCCTGGAACTCTACTGAAAAAGACCTGGAAAAGTTTGTCAAACGCGCAGCGAAATTTCAGTAAATCTACGACGACCATCTGGCTCAACCAGCATGGTCGATATGGCTAACAGTGTGCGGAGCTTCGGCTCCGCCTGTTAAATCTCGATTCTGCAGTTTAACGAGATCAGAGAGACTATGGGATTGTTCAACCTGCTGTTTGGGCAGAAAGGCTTTACACACGGCATCCATCCGCCCTATCACAAAGATACGGCGGACAAACCGATCCGCCGTCTTCCCTTCCCCCCGCAATTGGTATTGCCACTGGACCAGCATATCGGCAAACCGGCGATACCTCTGGTCGTCAAAGGCCAGGAGGTGGTTCGGGGGGAACCGATCGCCAAGGCGGACGGCAACTTTTCGGTCCCGCTGCATGCCCCGGCCACAGGCCGAGTTGCCGGTATCGAATTGATGCCGACCCCCAAGGGCCCGAAGACCAATGCCATTCTCATCGATGTTTATGAGGGCTCGACTCAGGAAGTGCTTTGGGAACAGCCGCGGGATATGAGTGAGCTATCCCAGCAGGAGATCATCCAGGCGATCCAGGATAGCGGTATGGTGGGACTTGGCGGTGCGGCCTTCCCATCCCATATGAAGCTCTCCATTCCCGAAGACAAACAGGTCGACACGCTGATCGTCAACGGCTGCGAATGCGAGCCCTACCTGACCTGTGACCACAGGATCATGCTGGAGCACCCCAAAGCCCTGCTGCGCGGGATTCGCTACGCGATGCGCGCCACCGGTACGGAAAAGGCGATCATCGGCATCGAAGACAACAAGATGGATGCGGTGGAGCTGCTTAAGAGCCACCTCTCCAAAGGCAGCCCGGTCGAGGTCAAGGCGGTAGAGACCAAATATCCTCAAGGCTCTGAAAAGATGCTGATCAAATCAGCTCTTGACCGGGAGGTACCCACCGGAGGCCTGCCCGCCGATGTGGGCGTGGTGGTTAATAATGTGGGAACCCTGGCCGGTCTGGGGGATCTGCTGCCCAAAGGACGGGGATTGATTGAACGTGTAATCACCGTCGCAGGACCGGGCATCGCCAAACCGGCCAACTACCTGGTGCCCCTGGGTACCCCGATCCGATATATTCTCGATTATGTGGGTTATGAGGGCGCCCGTACTGAGTTTATACTGGGTGGTCCGATGATGGGACCAGCCGTTTCCGCCCTGGACACCCCGATTACCAAGGGAACCTCCGGACTACTGGTACTCAATGAACCCTCCATTGAGGAAGAGAGCCACAAGATCTGGCCCTGCATCCGTTGTGCTCGTTGCGTCAGTGCCTGTCCCATGCATCTCAATCCCTCGATGCTCGGACAACTGGCCGCTAAGCGCAAATATGAGGAGATGGCTGAAGACTATCACCTGACCGACTGTTTCGAGTGTGGCTGCTGCTCCTACGTCTGCCCCTCGAATATTCCCCTGGTGCAGTATTTTCGGATCGCCAAAGCGATCAATCGGGAACAGGCTGCCTAACCCTAAGGCCTATGTTGTATAGCTGAAAGACAAACATGAGTAAAAAACCCACCATTGAACTGCGTACCTCACCTCATGCCCATGCCGGGGAGGATGTGGTCGTTATCATGCGCAATGTGGTCTATGCCCTGCTACCGATCTGTGCATTCACTGTCTGGCAATTCGGCATCAGCGCACTGGCCCTGCTGGTAGTTGTCACCCTGACCTGCCTGCTGAGTGAACGCTTGTTCAATGCCTTGAGTGGTAAACCCAGCTCCCTGGGAGACTGGTCCGCCACCATCACCGGTCTGTTGCTGGCGATGACCCTGCCACCGGGTTTTCCCCTGTGGATGGGCGCGGTTGCCGCCTTCGTCGGTGTGGCACTGGGTAAGGCGATGTTCGGTGGCCTGGGTATGAATGCGATGAATCCCGCACTGATCGGTCGGGCGTTCGTTCAAGCGGCCTTTCCGGTTGCCATCACCACCTGGACACCGGCCTTTTTCGATGGCCGTTTCAGCCAGTTCATCCCCACCACACTTACCCCTCCGTTCCTGCAGCCCCCTGGGGTTACGGACTGGGTCTCGGAAGTCACCGTGGACGCCTTTTCCGGCGCCACACCGCTGGCGCTGCAGAAATTCGAAGGGGTGGTCACCGATCATATGGATATGCTGCTCGGTACCACCGCCGGTTCCGCCGGTGAAACATCCGCGCTGCTGATCCTGGCCGGCGGTCTCTATCTGGCGGCAAGACGGATGCTCGATTGGCGCATTCCGGTGTTGGTCCTGGTTGGCGCCGCAGTGACTGCCGGCATCTTCTACATGATCGACCCGGCCAAATATCCGGATCCGCTGTTTGTGGTTCTGTCCGGCGGTCTGATGCTCGGCGCCTGGTTCATGGCCAGTGATATGGTCGGTTCACCGGTTACTCCCCTAGGCGTGGTGATCTACGCTCTGATGATTGGCGTGATTACAGTGATCATCCGGCTGTTCGGCGGCCTTACCGAGGGTGTGATGTATGCCATCCTGCTGGGCAATGCCGCCACACCGTTGATCGATCAGATCACCCAACCGAGGGTCTTCGGAGAACAGAGGGCCGGCAAATGAGTACACCGGAAGCTCAAGCCATCCAACCGTCCACCCCGACGGGCCCGATGATCCGCACCCTAATGGGGATCGCCATGCTGTCGGGTTTTCTGGTGGTACTGACCTACCAGCTGACCAAACCGATCATCGCTGAAAACCAACGGCGTGCCATCGAGGCTGCGGTGTTTCAGGTAATCCCCGGTGCAGTTGCCCGACGTGATTTCCTGGTCACTGAGTCTGCCGTGACAGCAGTCACTCCGGACGGTCCCACAGAGGGCGTCCTGGTCTATGCGGGTTACGATCAACAGGGCAACCTGAAAGGTGTCGCCGCCAAGGCCGGTGCTCAAGGTTATGCGGATATGATCCACCTGCTATATGGCTACGATCCGGATTGCGAGTGCATTCGTGGGATCAAAGTGCTGAAACTGGCAGAAACCCCGGGACTCGGAGATAAGATCATTACCGATGCCAATTTTGTCGCCAACTTCGATGCGCTGGAGGCAAAGCTGAATGCGGCCGGTGATAAACTGGCAAACGAGATTGTGACCGTCAAAGCAGGCACCAAACAGAATCCCTGGGAGATCGACGCCATATCCGGTGCGACCATCTCCGCACAGGCGGTCGGCAAGGCGCTGAATCAATCCACTCAGCACTTGCTGCCCCGGTTGATGCCGCACATTGATGTATTACGCAACGCGCCACCACCGCCAAGTGAGCCTGAAACTCCGGATAGCGGGACGCAGTAACCAATACCTGTTTTAATTGATCACGCGCAAAGTAAGACAGAGCCCAATTGATTGACAATAACTGATTTGAATTAACTGATAACCATGGCGAAAAAACAAGACAACACCATCACCTGGGAGACCTTCAGTGAAGGTTTGTGGCGTGACAACCCTGTGTTTGTCATGCTGCTGGGCATGTGCCCGGTACTGGCGGTGACCAACTCGGCGATCAATGCCCTGGCCATGGGTATTGCCACACTTTTCGTACTGCTCGCCTCCGGCACTTTGATCTCGCTGCTGCGCAACAGCATCCCCAAGCAGGTGCGGATCGCCACCTATATCGTGATCATCGCCACCTTCGTCACCATTGTCGACTATGCCATCCAGGCGATCTCCCTGGATCTCTACAATGCACTGGGTGCCTTTATCCAGCTGATCGTAGCCAACTGCATGATCCTGGGCCGGGCCGAGGCCTACTCCTCCAGGAATCCGCCGTTGAAGTCGATCGTCAATGCCACCGGTATGGGACTGGGTTTCACCCTCGCCCTGCTCTGCCTTGGAGTGGTGCGCGAGATCCTCGGCGCCGGCAGCCTGTTCGGTATCGATCTGTTTGGCCCCAGGTTCGAGCCTTGGGTAGTAATGGTACTGCCAGCTGGAGGCTTTCTGGTATTGGGTGCCTGGTTGCTGCTGTTTGAATGGCTGAAGCAACGTAATTCCGAGACTGAGCTGAACCCGGCGGCAGAATCATGAAGAGCCGGATCGCTAAGATGAAATTCACCCGGTCTGCAGGTCGTTGCGGCCTGTTCTTCTCTAACATCATTAAGTGACCACGATGGCGACAGAAACCCTAAGCTTTATCTTTCTCAACGCTGTATTGGCCAATAACTTCGTACTGGCCCTGTTTCTCGGCCTGTGTCCCTTTCTCGGTGTCTCGGGAAAGATCAATACCGCCCTGCCAATGGGCCTGGCCACCCTATTTGTGATGCTGGTCAGTTCAGTCTGTGCGTTTCTCATCAATGAGGTCCTGGTGGCCTTCGAGATCGAATTCCTGCGTCTGATCGCCTATATCGCGGTGATTGCCAGTGCCGTACAACTGGTGGAAATGGCCTTGAAAAAGTTCACCCCGTCCCTGTTTCGCTCACTGGGCATCTTTCTGCCCTTGATCACCACCAACTGTGCGATTCTCGGTCTGGCGCTGTTCCAGACATTCAAGGAGTACAGTTTCCTGCAATCCCTGGTCTACGCACTCGGTGCCGGATTGGGTTTTATCCTGGCGATCCTGCTGATGGCCGGTCTGCGGGAGAAGCTTGAGCTTTCGACCATGCCAAGCATCACCCAGGGTGCTGCGGTGAGCCTGATGCTGGGTGGCCTGCTTTCACTCTCGTTCATGGGCTTCGCCGGACTCGGAGGTTGATTCGATGCTCGACTATCTCATCGCCATGACCGTGATCCCGATTCTGTTTTTGGGCTGGCTGATCGTTCAGTCCATCACCCGACGCTTTTCTAAGCTACATCCTGAGTTTGGTCCTCACAAGGAAGAGGGCACAGGCTGTGGTAAAAGCTGTCTGTGCAGCGGCAACAGCTGCCAACGTCAAGGAGACAACCTCAGAGGTTAAAAAAAAATGACTGATCCATCCAATCAATCCACAAGCCGAGGGCAAGCGGTGAATGAACAAATAATCTGGTTTGAAAACCTGAAAATGCACGATGTCGATCAGGTTGGCGGTAAGAACGCATCTCTGGGTGAGATGATCAGCGGTCTTGCAGATGCCGGCGTCTCCGTTCCCGGCGGCTTTGCCACCACAGCCCACGCCTATCGTGAGTTTCTGCGACACAACCGTCTTGCGGAAAGAATCGACCCGCTGTTGCAGCAGCTCGATGTAAGTGACGTCACCGCACTGGCGGAAGCGGGTAAGACAGTCCGTGATTGGGTGGTGGAAGCTGAGTTTCCGGAAGAGCTGGAGAATGCGGTAACCGCCGCTTACAAGAAGCTGGTGGGGGATGCTGCGGAAGTGCCTTCTGTGGCGGTACGCTCTTCGGCGACGGCAGAAGATCTCCCCGATGCCTCCTTTGCCGGACAACAGGAGACCTTTCTCAACGTTCAAGGTCTGGAAGACGTACTGATCGCCATCAAAGAGGTATTCGCTTCTCTGTATAACGATCGGGCCATCTCCTACCGTGTTCACCAGGGATTTGCCCATGAGGATGTGGCACTCTCTGCGGGTATCCAACGGATGGTACGCTCCGACGTGGGCTCTGCCGGTGTGATGTTCACTCTCGATACCGAATCCGGTTTCAAGGATGCGGTATTCATCACCAGCTCCTATGGCCTTGGTGAGACCGTAGTACAGGGTGCAGTGAACCCGGATGAGTTCTATGTGCATAAAGGCAATGTGGAAGCCGGCAGACCGGCCATCCTGCGCCGCAACCTGGGCAGCAAAGCGATCAAAATGGTCTACGGCCAGGAAGGTGAGGATCGGGTCAAGACGGTCGATGTGGAGCCACAGGATCAAACCAATTTCTCACTCACCAGTGAGCAGGTCGAGAGCCTGGCCCAGATGGCGATCACCATCGAGAAACACTACCAGCGTCCGATGGATATCGAATGGGGTCTGGACGGCACCGACGGTCAGCTCTACATCCTCCAGGCACGCCCTGAAACCGTTGAAAGCCGGGTCGATACCACTTCCGTCGAACGTTTCAAACTGGAACAGAGCGACGGCAAAGTACTGGTTCAGGGACGCGCCATCGGTCAGCGTATCGGCAGCGGCGTCGCCAAGGTGATTGCCGATGCCAGTGAGATGGCCAAAGTCGAGGCCGGTGATGTGCTGGTCACCGACATGACCGACCCAGACTGGGAGCCGGTAATGAAGAAGGCATCGGCGATTGTCACCAACCGGGGCGGCCGTACCTGTCACGCGGCGATCATCGCCCGTGAATTGGGCATCCCTGCGGTGGTCGGTTGTCATGATGCGACCGAAAAACTCCAAGAAGGCCAGGAAGTAACCGTCTCCTGTGCCGAGGGTGATGACGGCTTCATTTACGAAGGCCTGCTGAAATACTCGGTCACCCAAGGTGATGTCACCAGCCTGCCGGAACCACCAGCTAAGATCATGATGAACGTGGCCAATCCGAGCCGCGCCTTCGCCTTCAGCCGGATTCCGAATGGCGGCATCGGCCTGGCTCGACTGGAGTTCATCATCAACACCACCATCGGTGTCCATCCCCGCGCCCTGATGGAGTTCGACAAGCTGCCTGAGGATATCAAGGCGGCTGCGCAGAGCCAGATGAACGGCTACGACGATCCGGTAGAGTTCTATGTGGAAAAGCTGGTGGAAGGTATCTCCACCCTGGCGGCCGCATTCGAGGGCAAGCCGGTCATCGTCCGCATGTCCGACTTCAAGTCGAATGAGTACGCCAACCTGATCGGTGGCAAGCTCTATGAACCCTCCGAAGAGAATCCGATGATCGGATTCCGTGGTGCATCCCGTTATATCTCTGAGAGCTTCAGACCCTGCTTCGAGCTTGAGTGCCGCGCCCTGAAACGGGTTCGGGAAGAGATGGGCTTCAGCAATGTCGAGATCATGATTCCCTTTGTCCGCACCCTGGATGAGGCCGCCGGCGTTATCAAGCTGCTGGAACAGAATGGGCTGAAACGGGGTGAGAACGATCTGCGCGTGATCATGATGTGCGAACTGCCATCCAACGCGGTACTGGCCGAAGAGTTCCTCGAGTACTTCGACGGCTTCTCCATCGGCTCCAACGACATGACCCAGCTGACCCTGGGACTGGACCGGGATTCCGGGCTGGTTGCCGGCAGCTTCGACGAGCGCAACCCGGCGGTCAAACGGATGCTCAGCATGGCCATCCAGGCCTGTAACAAGGCGGGTAAATATGTCGGTATCTGCGGCCAGGGGCCGTCGGACTATCCCGATCTTGCCGAATGGCTGGTGGAGCAGAAGATTACCAGTGTATCCCTGAACCCTGACACGGTTGTCGATACCTGGAGGCTGTTGACCGGCTTGAGTGACTAATGCGCAGCGGGGAGACCACCGGTCTCCCCGTCGCCCATCTCAAATCAGAGTCAACAGAAATCCCAATGAAACGTACTGTCTATTTCCTGGCCGACCATACCGGTATCACGGTCGAAGCGATGGGACGCTCCCTGCTGAGCCAGTTCGACGGCTTTGAATATGAGACCGTGCATTGGCCGTTCATAGACAGTCTGGACAAGGCCCGCCGGGTGGCTGAGCGGATCAACCAGACGACCATGGAGTCGACACAGAAACCGATCGTCTTCACCACCCTGGTAGACCCCTCGATCCGGGACTACTTCAAAACCCTGGATGTGCCGGTGATGGATTTCTTCGAGACCTTCACCACCCGCCTGGAAGAGGAGCTGGGTCTCCCCTCCTCCCATGCCCTGGGGCAATTCCATACCACCAAAAACGGTCGCGCCTATGACCAGCGTATCCATGCGGTCAATTTCGCCCTCAACAATGACGATGGTGCGATTACCAAGAACTATGAGACAGCCGACCTGATTCTGATCGGCGTCTCCCGTAGCGGCAAAACCCCTACCTGCCTCTTTTTAGGCCTGCAGCACAGTGTCCTGGCCGCCAACTACCCGCTCACCGACGACGATCTGCACAGTGACCTGCTGCCTAAGATCCTCTCAGGCTACAAGGAGAAACTGTACGGTCTGACCATCGACCCTCATCAGCTGCAGCGTATCCGCCAGGAGAGACGTCCGGACCGGCGCTACTCCTCTCTTGAACAGTGTAAAATGGAAGTCAAACTGGCTGAGGATCTGTTCAAGCACTATAACATCCCCTATCTCGAGACCACCTCCATGTCGATCGAGGAGATCTCGGCGAGACTGATTCAACACATCAAACGTGTCGCCTGACCGATTAACCAGCCACCCTAATAAGGCCGGGTTAATATTATCGACGAGAGTCTACGACAGCGTGTGGAAATAGGGTTATAATCTCGCTCCCGGATTGCCCTGAAGTCCTTATAAAAAAACCAATATAAACACCCCATTCCTTTGACTATATTGGATTATTGTCTTGTTTAACTGGCTGGTTCGACTATTTCGTAAAGCACCTGTTCCGATCTCCATTAAATGGACGATCTATATCGGCACCCTGATCACCATGGTCATGGGTGTTCTCGGCTGGTTTCTGATCACCCAGCAGACCAGCTTCCACATGCGCGAAGTCCGAGGATTCGGAGAGGTGCTGGTTGAGCAGCTGGCCCACTCGGCCAGTGAACCCCTGCTGGCGGATGACCAGTTCAACCTGCAAGGTCTGGTCAGTCGTCAGACACAGAATGACAATGTGGTGGGTGCGGCCATCGTACCTTCTGAAAAGCCCTGGGTGATCTCGGGCAATGTGCCTCATCAGCTGCCGACGACCGACGAGCTTACGCCGATGATCTGGTCCTGGCGGGATGAAGATAACAGCCGGCACCCGGCAATCACTTTCTTCAGCCCCATCCACTTCCGCGATGTTATCGCGGGACACGCCGTGATCACCCTGGATCGGGCCTTCCTCGACCGCAATCAGAAGCGCACCATTCGAATTATCAGCTTCGCCACCATCGGCCTGATCCTGATTGCCGCCATTCTCTCCTATGTGCTGAGCAAGCGACTGAGCCGACCGATCACCCTGCTGGCCCAGGCCGGTCATCAACCGGAGGCGGGCATGCTGATCTCCCAGGGGGATGAGGACCGAAAGGATGAGATCGGACAGGTGTACGCCCACTTTGAGCGTATGTCTGCCGGCATGCTGGAGAAACGCCAGGTGGAGGATGCCCTCTCCCGCTATGTCTCACCGGTGGTCGCGGACAAGATTCTCTCCAATCTCTCCCAACCTCGTCTCGCCAACCAGGAGATGGATGGCAGCGTCCTGTTCTGTGACATCGTGGGCTTCACCCAGCTCTCGGAAGATCTGCCGGCGGATGAGGTCGCCTCGTTGCTCAACCTCTACCTCGGTGCGATTGCCGATGCGGCACATCGATGCCGGGGGGTGGTAGATAAATTCATCGGTGACAGTGCTATGATCCTATTTGGCGTCCCGGAAGCGGACAACGAGCATGGCCAGCAGGCAGTTCGTTGCGCCTGGCTGATCCAGGCCCTGGTACGCCATATCAACAAACAGCGCCGACAAGAGGGTAAAGAGCCGATTATGCTGCGTATCGGAATCAACAGTGGTGTCATGCTGGCCGGCAATATCGGTATTCCCGACCGGTTGGAGTATACCGTGGTCGGCGACAGCGTGAATCTGGCTTCCCGACTCTGTGGCGCCGCACCGGCTGATGGCATCATGATGAGTGAGACCACCGCAGAGTTTCCTGGAGTCAACGAGATGGTAGAGCTGCACCGCCAACCTGAATTGAAAATCAGGGGCAAAAAAAATCGGGTTTCTCCCTCCATCGCGGGAACACCGTCGCGAGAATTTGGTCAATGGTTGATGCGCACCATGGCCTATATCCTGAATAAACACCCTGGATGAAGTCTTCTCTCCCCCTAATTACAGTCTGTATCTGTCAGTTACTGCTGAGCGGATGTCAACTGCTGCAAACCAGAGAGACCCCCGCCCCCGTCAAAGAGGACTCCCTGGAATACAGCCGACAGCTGGTCGCCAAAGGGCGCTACAGTGAGGCTATTCAGCTCCTCAATCAGGCCAGTGTGGGCAAGAACAAGAATCAAACCTACATCCATGAACTGAAAAACCTGCGGGGACAGCAGAAAATCGTCGAGGAGGAGTTGAATGACCAGTTGCTGATCAGTAACACCTCAGCGCTAAAAAACCAGCTGCCGATCCTGGTGAAACTGACAAAATCCAGCGACAACCCCCAATACCTACAACTGCTGGAACAGACCCAGGCACAACTGCAGAGCATGCGTCTCGCCCTGTCGGACTGCGGCTGGCGACACTACAAGCGGAACAATGCGCTGGCCAAGGATTGCCTCAGTATCGCACTCTCACTGAAACTGGACGAGTCTGATCAAAACCTGATGGACCACCTGCTGAAAGAGCAGAGCAAAAACAAGAAGGCGCTGGAGAAAAAAGAGAAATCCGCCCGCCAGAAACGCTGGAAGGAGAAGCTGAACAAGCGTTTGGCGGAAGCCAACCGGCTATTGGAGAGCGGCCAGCTGCGGGATGCCAAGCATGCCCTGCAGAAAATTCTCAAAGATGTGCCGAAAAACAGCCAAGCCAGGGAGATGCTGGCCAAGGTCAACAAGCAGCTGCAGCGATATATCGACAACCTGCTGAGCGCCGGGGACCGGCTCTACCGGGATGGCGAAATCGAAAGTGCCAAGGCGACCTGGCGGGCAGCGTTGGCCCTCGACCCCCAGGACCAGCGGGCACGGGAGAAGATTCAGCGGGCGCAACGGGTCCTGAACAACCTGGAAAACCTGCGTAAAACCAACTGAACCGCAAAACCCCGCAATAGCAGTGGGCGCCCGCCCGCCAATCCGCTATAATCGCGCGGTTTGACGATCCTGACGCCTCTCTCTGTGGTCCTTCTCATCACCCTCTCAGATCCGGATTTCAGGGCTGGTGATTTAGAAATCAGAGTGGCAGCCGATGAATAGTGGCTCTTAGGTGCGGATAGTCATTTTTTTGAGACTGACTGGCTAGACCAAATGGACTGGTCGCCAATTAATAGCCAATGACGTCCACAATCGAGCCGGGCGATTGATATGGATCGAAGTTGTATTAGATATTCCGGGTGTTACAAGGATTTCTGGTATCTATGCAGAGTGCAATCAGACAACCAGATATGAAAGGTGCCATGAGTCGACTGATTCTCTTGATCTCTACCCTGCTCTCCTGCGGCGTGGCAAACAGCTCGGAATGGCTTAAGGTGAGTCCGGTTTCGTTTTATGAGACAGAACTGCAACGCAGTACACTGTTTAAATCCGCCAGCCTGTCCGGGCTGACCGGCAACGTCATCCTCGACAGCAGCGAACCGGTTGCTGAACGACCCTACGGTTTCGGCAGAGAGCTCGGAGACACCAGTCCGGCAGACTACCCGGGATTGCGTAAGGATGCGGGATACTTTTTCGGTTACCAGTTCTTTATCGTCGGTCTGCTCTATGTTCTCCCCGAAGAGATCTCCGCCTGGACCGATGAGCAGAAAGAGGAGTACACCGTCAACAAATGGTGGGATAACGTCACCCATCCCCGCTGGGATCCGGACGAGTGGTACATCAACTACATTCTTCACCCCTACTGGGGCATGACCTACTACACCCGGGGCAGAGAACGGGGCTTGAGCGAGACCGGCGCATTCTGGTACTCATTCACCCTCTCCTCGATCTATGAGTTCGGACTGGAAGCCCTGTTCGAGCCCGTTTCGATCCAGGACATGATCTTCACCCCCGGTCTCGGCTCACTGCTCGGCTGGTATTTCGAAGACACCCGCCGGGAGATCAAAAGTCAGTCGAGTTTCAGTTTCTGGGACAAAACCGTGCTTGTTCTCACCGACCCCCTGGGCACCCTCAACACCATTGTAGATGGCTGGATCGAGACCGACAGTGAACTGGAACTGCGCTCTTTCTACCGCAGCCCCAGTTTCGGTATGTATGACGATATGGACTGGAACAGCCCCTACCGGCAACGTCTCGACCCCCTGGTCAACGACTATCTTGGATTGCAGCTTACCGTTCGCTGGCGCTAATCCATATACTTAACGTTTTCTGCGACAGGTAGCGGCCTGGTTGAAATTGTATCCGGCGAAAACAGATGGATACCGCCCATAACTGTAAAGCCCGGCATCCTCACATCAACGGCTTCGATATCTTCATCAGGTGTGTTGAGTGCCCATCCTCCGAACCCTGCGTAGTAAATATGGGAGTCGGGGGCATCCATTATCATCTCGGTATCATCTTTTTTATCAATCTCACCCTTTAAATCTGAGACAAATATCCCAAGAGCATCATTCAAACCCGACTCCAGTAATGCTTCCATCGTTACTTGGTCCTTGATTACCTCTTTCGATATATTTGGTGACAGGTGCCTGACGTACTGCCCACGCCAAATCTCATCGTCATCATCAAGAAGAAAAGTGACCAACCCAACCAGCAACTCAAGCTCTCCATTACCATAAGATACAGCTAGAAGATATGGGTGCAACGCATAGCGTAGTCCATTACCCGGCTGCTCTACCGGCATCAAAACACTAGGCAAAACTTGCTTGGTCTGCCAAGACTTCAACTGAGAGTAGACCATGTTTTTTAAATCATGAGCCTTTAAAGGGGCTACCCCATCTACCTCCTTGAGCGCTTTCTGCTTCATTACTGAGCTCCCGATAAGAACCCCAACAACACCACCAGCTGCAGCAGCAGTAAGTGCAGTATCATGTTCCTTTGAGCTTTTCATGAGCATCACACTGCTCTCCTCCAGTGTGATTGCACTTAGAGGAGTATCCAAAGAGCTTGGTATCGAGTCAACCACATAGATTTCAGAGGTACTTTCGACTTTTGCTGGTCGCTGCATGCCACTTGAGCAACCAGTAAGCAGGAGACTAAAAACAAGTGAGAGAAAAAACCTAGTATCCATCATAAATCTTACCTAATCCAACATAGAATCCATTTCCAGCAAAAAATCTAACACAAAAAAGTTGAACGCTGAACATTTCTCATGAGGTTTAATATTGCAACGCTCATTTAAACCACATATTGATCCATACTTCTTATCACCGATAAACAGCAACCTAAAAATGATCTTGTTGATTGCTCAGAAAACTTACCAAGCATCAGGAAACATCATAAACGATTGGCAATCTCCAACAGATTGTTATCCGGATCACGTAGATAGATCGAAAGAATCGCACCTTCAGCGCCGGTTCGTTCAACCGGCCCTTCGATAATCTCAACCCGATTCTGCTTCAGATGGGCAGCCACTTCATTCAATGGCACATCGGTCAGAAAACAGAGATCGGCTGAGCCCGGTGTCGGCAAGGCCGCTTTGGGTTCAAACTCTTGGCGATGTTGATGCAAATTGATTTTCTGTGACCCAAACTCGAGGGCTTTTCTGCCACCGGCAAACTCCACCAGTTGCATACCCAGTATGCGGGTATAAAAGTCGCAACTCACTTGGATATCCCGAACGGTCAGTACCAGATGGTCGAGTTGGGTGATTTTCATGGCCGAAAGGCAAAGCCTGCTTGATGTGATGGGGGATTAGATTCTGTGCTGCTCAATCCTGTTCGGGATCAAGTTGTCCCCTGGGGCCGAACTCCATATCCAGGCGCTGGTCGATTCGGTAGCGGATCTTCTGCTCCAGGGTGGTATCCAGCTCATCGTGCAGAGTTCGTATAATCTGTTCCCCGGCTTCCTCGATGGCGCGATCGAGCACTTCAGACAGCATCTGGCTGAGATCATCCTGAAGTTGCTTTGCAATATCGTCACGCATCGCCAGCAGAACTTCGTCATACTCAGGAATCCCACTATCTTCCGAGATTTCAGGCAGCTCGGTAAAGGTATGTAATTCTGACGCCAGTTCATCGGGTTTGACGACATCTTCCAGCAGTGGAATGTCAGGATCAACGTCCGGCTTTTTCTCTTCGTCGCTCATCTATCTGATATCGTGTTTGTTCAACGGATAGCCCCGGTCGCGGTAGAATTTGAATCTCTCCCGACCCGCCGTCACTACCGGCGCCTCCTGGTCGATGATTTCAGCAACCCGCTTGAAGCGGCTAAAAAAGTTTGGCACCTCACGGCCTAAATTTATCAACACATCCTGCTCTTCCCCAGCCTCCTGCCGATGACTGATAATGACCGGCGTGGCACTGTGGTCGCAACGCTCGGCAATTCCATGAGGTACGAAACTGCCCTGGCGAAAGGTCCAGAGCAGACGGTCCATATGCCTTGTCTCATCTTCACTTTCAGTATGGATGAGAATGCGACGGCCCTGATGATAGATCTTTTCACACAACCGGCAGGTCAATGTGAAACGGTTGCCCCTGGATCCCTCATCGAGTACGTAAAAGTCAATCTGCGTCATGGATGCTATCCAGCAGACCGTTGGAACCGGAAACCCGAGATCCCGACCGCGCTCATAATCCGCAACGCCCCATCAGGAACCGGGTCAGCAGAGGAACCGGACGCCCCGTGGCCCCTTTGGCCGCCCCTGAACGCCAGGCGGTACCGGCGATATCCAGATGTGCCCACTTAAACTTCTTCGTGTAGCGGGAGAGAAAACAGGCTGCGGTAATGGTACCGGCGCCTTTGCCGCCGATATTCGCCATGTCGGCAAAGTTGCTGTCGAGCTGCTCCTGGTACTCATCCCAGAGCGGCAGTTGCCAGGCCCGGTCACCACAGGATGAGCCTGCATCCAGCAACTCTTCCGCCAGCGCCTCGTTATTCGCCATCAGACCGGAAGCCTGATTGCCGAGGGCAACGATACAGGCACCGGTCAGCGTAGCGATATCGATGACTGTGGCCGGATTGAAACGCTCACTATAGGTCAAGGCATCGCAGAGGATCAGCCGTCCTTCAGCGTCGGTATTGAGCACTTCGATGGTCTGTCCAGACATGCTGGTGACCACATCGCCCGGTTTGTTGGCATCCCCATCCGGCAGGTTTTCAGAACTGGGAACCACCCCGATCAGATTGATCGGCAGATCCATCTCGAGGCAGGCCATCATGGTACCGAACACGGAAGCGCCACCACACATGTCATACTTCATCTCATCCATGGCGGCCGCCGGCTTGAGCGAGATGCCCCCGGCGTCGAAGGTAAGACCCTTGCCTACCAGTACTACCGGCTTGGCATCCGCTTTACCGCCCTGGTAGTTCATGATGATCAGCTTTGCCGGCTGTCGGCTACCCCGGGAGACGGAAAGCAGAGCGCCCATACCGAGTTTTTCCATCTGCTTCTCTTCCAGCACCTGGACTTTCAACTTGTCATGTGAGCGACCCAGCTTTTTCGCCTGGTCCGCCAGGTAGGTGGGTGTGCAGTGATTGCCGGGCAGATTGCCCAGGTCCTTGGTCAATTTGATGCCTTTGGCAATGGCTTTACCCTGCTGCAAGCCCTTCTGTGCCGTTTTCAACTGGCGTCTGTCGGCCAGCCAGATGGCGAGCCGTTTGAGTGGACGTTGCCGCTTTTTGACTGTGCTTTTGGTTTCTGCGAATTGGTAGAGACTCTCCTCTGACTGGACGATGGTTTCACGTACCACTCCAGTCTCGGGGATGTTACTCACCGCAACGTCGCACAACCCCCAGACAGCCTCTATGGCATGCCCCTCATTGAGGCTTTTGATACTGGCTGAGAGAGCCTTCATATAGCGCTTGCGATTCAGCTCTGAGGCTTTACCCAATCCGAGCAGCAGGACCCGCTCCGCGGCAATCCCCGGTACATCGTAAAGCATCAACTGCTGACCGCTTTCACCGTTCATGTCTCCCCGCTTGAGGATATCCTTGAGAAATCCTTTGCTGGCTTTGTCCACTTGCAGTGCAGCGGGGGAGAGTTGTCGTTTGGCGAATATCCCCAGGATCAAACAGGCAGTACGTTGTTTGGTCAGGTCACCGGTTTTGATGCTGTATTCCATGAAGTCAAAAGCCTCGTCTGTCGATTCTCACTTATTGTGACACATCTTATGGGAGGTTAGAGAAGCCGACAACCTGAAAATCGAAGGGATAGAAATCCGATTGAAGCACTCTATCCAGATGGGGTTGGATTTCATATATGATCTCTGCTGATGATTAACCCGACAACTCAATATGTCGTCTTCAGAGCTGCAACCAACTCTTACTGCCAGGGCCTGTTAAAATCTGTTTCCATTTGCGGACTTAAGCCTGATTTGCGAGGATTTAGGTTCGCTCATGTAGAATCACGACACGACACTCATTCTGCCTTACCGGGCGAAAAAATAGTCCCAGCAGGGCTGATCGGATTCGCGTTAACAGGTCCTAGATTGATTTAATGATTTCAGAAATGCACACCACCGCCGGGAAGTCGCTTTGATCACGCTGATCGATCGCTATCTGCTGCGAGAGGTATTGAAGGCGATGTCGGCGATCCTGCTGGTGTTGACGCTGATCCTCTCCAGTAACAGCTTCATCAAGCTGCTCAAGGAGGTGGCCACCGGTGAGTTGCATGCGGAGCTGCTTGCCCAAGCCCTGGCACTGCAAATGGTGGTCTACTTTTCCCGCCTGATCCCACCGGCATTCTTTTTTGCCGTCCTCTATGTGGTGGGCAGAATGTACCGGGATAGCGAAATGGTTGCCTTGGAGTCCTGCGGTATCGGCGGCATGCGGATCTACCGCTCGATGGTGCTGGTGGTAGTCCCCGTGGCCCTGATCACTGGCTGGCTCTCCCTCTATGTGACCCCCTGGGCCGGTCGTTTGAGTGCCGAGCTGCTCAGCAGTCAGCAGGGACAGGCGATGGAGCTGGCCGGTATCAGTGCCGGTCGTTTCAACGAATACAGTCAGGGGGACCTGGTGCTCTATGTAGAGTCACTCGCCAAGGATGAGCGGCGCATGCAGAAGGTATTCGTGCAACAACGCCGGGAGGGTGCATTGACCCTGGTGAGCGCCAAACGGGGCTATCAACGGATCGACAGCAAAACCGGGGATCGCTACCTGATACTGGAGGATGGACTGCGCTATGCCGGAATACCCGGGCAGGCAGACTACCAGGTGAGTGAATTCGATGAATACGCGCTGCTGATCAAGGCCTCATCCGGTGGGGAGGCGAAAGTGACCCGGAGATCCCTCTCCAGTTACGATCTGCTCCACTCGGAATCGATCAAGGATCGGGCTGAATTCCAGGTCCGCCTCTCTCAGGTGCTGGGTCTGTTGGTGTTTGCCCTGCTGAGCCTCCCCCTGAGCCGGACTCTGCCAAGACAGGGTCCCTTTGGCCGGCTGGTGTTCGCCTTTGTGCTCTACACCGTCTACCTGAGCCTGCAGGGTGCAGCGGAGAACTGGATGATCCATGCCCGCACACCGGAGTGGCTGGGTATCTGGTGGGTCCATCTGACCCTGGCGATTGTCGGCTTGCTGATGTTGTTGCCAGATACCCCACCGGTTCGTCGCTTGCGGCGCCGACTGAGGAGTCAGCACGCATGATCACAACCCTGGATCGCTATATCGGACGCTCGGTACTGACTGGCGTTGTTGCCGTAATGCTACTGCTGCTGGTACTGATCGGCTTCTTCGAGGTGGTCGCCGAGCTGGAAGATGTGGAACGTGGCTATACCGCCGCGATGGCCTATAGCTACGTGTTATTGGGACTGCCCAGGTACATCTATGAACTGTTTCCGGTGGCCACCCTGCTCGGCAGCCTGATCGGGCTGGGTGTCCTGGCGGGTAATTCTGAGCTGATGGCCATGCGTGCCGCCGGAATCTCCATCGCCAGAATCGTGTTATCGGTATTAAAAGCGGGCTTGTTGATTTTGGCTGCCGTGATCTGGGTTGGCGAGTACCTGGCACCGCTCACGGAACAGCAGGCGCAACGTATGAAAATGGAGGCACTCTCCGATCAGGTCAGTCTGAAAACCCGCTACGGTTTCTGGTCCCGCGACGACAACACCTTCATCAATATTCGGCAGATACTGCCCGATGCGCAACTGGCCGATGTCTCTCTGTATGAGTATGACGGAGAGTCCCGCCTACTCCGTGCCGTCTATGCAGAACGGGCCAGTTATCGCTCCGGTGGATGGGTCTTGCAAGATGTTTCGGTAAGTCAGTTCGGTGATGAACGCATTCAGGTCAGTCAACAACCGGAGTTGGCCTGGCAGGCTCAACTGGAACCGGCATCTCTCGATGTATTGACGGTGAAACCCCACATGCTAGCCGCCTGGGACTTATGGCGCTATATCGATTATCTGCGAAACAACGGGCAGGCCTCGATCAGTTATGAGGTGGCCTTCTGGGGCAAGCTCGCCGCGCCTCTGGTAACACTGGTGATGCTGCTTTTGAGCATCCCTTTCGTCTTCGGCTCTCTGCGCAGTGTCAGCGTGGGGCAGAGGGTGTTCGTCGGGGCCATGCTGGGGATTGTGTTCTATCTGCTCAACCGGGCCTTCTCCTATATGGCTGTGGTCTATTCATTCAATGCACTGCTTGCCACCGCCTTGCCGCTGCTGTTTTTTATCGGGCTGGCCTGGTGGATGTTCCGGCGGGTGCCTTAGTTTTCTGTCCACGTAGGTACGGAGCCTTTGACTTAAGCCGCGAATAGACGCCAATCCTTGCTTTCTCACACCCTATTTGGTGGGGCATGGCCCCACCCTACCATTGATTTCATGGTGTAGGGTGGGGCCATGCCCCACCAAAGTCGCTTTGATCAAACACAATGAAGTGCCTAGGTGATTTCAAACTTCTTCTTCTGTTTGGCAATCTCTATTCATGCCAAAAAACTCGTCGACAGGCTAGAGAAAGCAATTCAACTTACCCCATCAGTATCCCATCGATCAAAGGTAATGGAATAGCAGTGATCATCTGCGATTTTTTACGGCCATTGGCGGTGATCGGCGTCCATTCGCGGCCAATGAAATATTCAGATAATTCTATTTTTTCTTAAACTCTGCAGGCCGAAAAAAAGCACAAGACAAAACCCATAAGCTAGGACTAAAATCCGCGCATATTCCTAATCTATCCGAGAAGTTGAATCATGAGTCGAGTGTTGATAATCGGTGCCGGTGGTGTCGGCAGAGTCGTGACCCATAAGTGTGCCCAGGTACCCGAGGTTTTCACTGAAATCTGGCTTGCCAGCCGAACCCTCTCCAAGTGTGATCAGATTGCCAGTGAGATCAAATCCACAACCATACGGACCGCCCAGGTGGATGCAGATCATGTGCCTGAACTGGTTGAACTGATCAAACGGGTTAAGCCCGAACTGGTGATCAATGTCGCCCTGCCCTATCAGGACCTGACCATCATGGATGCCTGTCTCGAGACCGGTGTGCACTACCTGGATACGGCCAACTATGAGCCACCGGACGAAGCCAAATTCGAATACAAATGGCAATGGGCCTACCAGGAGCGATTCCAGGCGGCGGGGTTGACGGCACTGCTCGGTTCCGGCTTCGATCCCGGGGTCACCAACGTATTCACAGCATACGCATTGAAGCACCATTTCGACCGCATACATCAGGTGGATATCCTCGACTGCAACGCGGGCGATCACGGCTACCCATTCGCCACCAATTTCAATCCGGAGATCAATATCCGGGAAGTCACCGCCAACGGCCGTTTCTATGAAAACGGTCAATGGGTGGAAACCAAGCCCATGGAGATCTCCCGGGTGTTCGACTTTCCTGAGATCGGCCCACGCAAGATGTTCCTGCTCTACCATGAAGAGATGGAGTCCCTGACCAAGCATATTCCGGTGCAGCGGATGCGATTCTGGATGACCTTCGGCGAGAGTTACCTGAAGCATCTCGAGGTGATCCAAAACCTGGGGCTGGACAGTATCGAACCGATCGATTTCCAGGGACAACAGATCGTACCCTTACAGTTCCTCAAGGCCCTGCTGCCAGACCCGGCCACCCTTGGGCCCCGCACCAAGGGCAAAACCAACATCGGTTGCATCATCAAGGGCGAAAAAGCGGGACAACCGGTCAGCCGCTATATCTACAATGTCTGTGATCATCAGGCCTGCTATCGGGAGACCCTGGCCCAGGGGGTCTCCTATACCACCGGCGTACCGGCGATGATCGGCGCCAAGATGATCCTTGAAGGCAAGTGGCGCAAGCCCGGTGTGTGGAATATGGAGCAGTACGATCCGGATCCCTTTATGGCGGACCTCAACCGTTACGGCCTGCCCTGGCAGGACCAGCCATGTGACATCGATATCGACGCTCTGCCTGTAGATGAGTAGCGAATTCGACACCCTGCCCTCACCCTGCTATCTGTTGGAAGCAACAAGACTGCGGCAGAATCTTCAGCTGATCGATCGAGTGCAGCAACAGTCCGGCTGCAGCATCATTCTGGCACTGAAGGGTTTTGCCATGTGGTCGGCCTTCCCAATGGTGAGAGAGTATCTATCGGGCTGTTCAGCCAGCTCCTACAATGAGGCGCGCCTGGCCAAAACCCACTTCGGTGGCCATGTTCATCTCTATGCCCCAGCCTACGCCGCAGCCGAGTTCCCCGAACTACTGCCACTGGCCGAACGGATCAGTTTCAACTCCCTCTCCCAATGGCAACGATTTGGTGGGCAGGCGGTTGCCGCCGGCAAGTCCTGTGGCTTGCGGGTCAATCCCGCCATCGATGAGGTGGCAACCGATCTCTACAATCCCTGCCATAGTCAATCCAGACTGGGCATCCCGGCCGAAAAGGCAACAGAACAGATCCCAGCCGGCATCGAAGGCCTGCATGTACACGCCCTATGCGAATCCGGCGCCGACGCGACCTTGAGACTGATCCAGGCCGTGGAGGCGAAGTTTGGCCACTGGCTGCCCAGCCTGAAATGGTGCAATCTGGGTGGTGGCCATCTGATGACCCGTCAGGGTTACGACGTGGATGGACTGATCGAAACACTGAAAGGGTTTTGCCAACGCCATCCGCACCTGGATATCGTACTTGAACCGGGGTCGGCCATCGCCTGGGATACGGGCCCGCTGGTCGCTTCGGTATTGGATCTGATCGAACGGGGCGGTGTCTCCATCGCACTGCTGGATGTCTCAGCAACCGCTCACATGCCCGATGTACTGGAGATGCCCTATCGGGCAGAAGTACGCAACGGCGGTGAGGCGGGCAGCCGGCCCTATACCTACCGGCTCTCCGGCCCTACCTGCCTGGCCGGTGACATCATTGGGGATTACGCATTTGATCAACCACTGCAACTGGGTGGGCGGGTGATCTTTGAGGATATGATTCACTACACGATGGTGAAAACCACCCAGTTTAACGGTGTCCCACATCCGGCCATCGCGATTCGTCATGAACAGGGTAACATCGAGATCATCAAAGAATTCAGCTATGACGACTACGAGCGCAGACTCTCATAACAGTGGCCGTCACCGAATGCAGCAATACAAGGGCCTGTTAACCGCCCCCAAGCCGGTTAAAGATATCCTGGATCGATTGTATGGATGTCTCAATGTGCTCCAGCATCATTGTGTCACGAGTCGTGTCTGAATCGCTATAACTGTAAAACATCCGCACGGTATTACGGATCTGCCAGGTCAGCTCTTTGATCAGCAACTCGATCTCATTGAATTCACCCATGACCTGCTCATCAACATCGGATAAATCTCTCTCCTTATGCAACCACTGGGCAATTTCACTACTCAATAAACCGGATTCATGTAAGGTAGAACGTATTCTACGGGTGACTGCGGCTATAACGGAGAGCTGCTTAACATCTTGCTGGTCGATTCTATCGCTGAGCTCCAAGAGATTCTCGTGAATATCGTCAAGAGCTTGCTTTGCCTCTCTCAGGATATCGATCTGTTTCCCCAGATTCTTGGCATAATCTTGCGGACAATCATCAGGCCTCAGCCTGACCGGTTGCAGGCCGGACTTTTTGATAACAGACATCGTTGCCCGATACACTTCATGACCATTGGTGGTAGGGTTAAGTTGTAGATATGGCGTTATATCGCCCAGGGTTCGTTGGCTGTTTTTAAACGATTTAACCCGAATGGAATGGATACTGTCGGTCATGCTGATGACCTTTCCAGGTATCCCGAGCTGATCCTCATTCAGGGCGAAAGGATAGCCTGCCCCGAAACAGTCCTCATGATGTTCTATTATGGCGCGGGGAACCTCTGGAAAGATGCCCGGCACAGAGTCAGCGATGATCTTGCCCACGATCACATGAGCACGCACAGTTCTCCACTCCTGAGCGGAGAGTTTCCTGTTGCTGCAGATAATTTCAGGATCTAAATGGAGCAGGCCTATATCGTGTATTAGAGCCGCCACGAGGATATCGCGCCGCTCATCCATACCCAGCCCCATCTCCCGTGCAATCATGGTAGACAACCAGGCAGCGAAAATGCTTTTTTCAAACTCGGAATGCATCTGCGCCTCAAGTACAGTCAGTTTTTGAGTCATGAGCGGATGCAGTCTTTCCAGTTGAAGCAGTTTTTCGAATTCAGCTCCATAATTCAGGGCCTCATTCACCACACGCAGATCAGGATATTTATCCATCAGAAGCCTGAATTCATTGATCAGGGTTTGGGTGTCTGCCTGATGTTTCAAACCTATGTGGCTATCCAGAGGTTTCAGCAGCTTGTGTTTGATCAGTTGCTGCCTTACATCCTGGTCGATGTTGACGCCCTTGCGCGCCAGGAGTACACCTTTTTCATTGTGAATATCGGAGGTGGTGAAGGCCTGGTTTCCCTTATTTGAGATCTCTGATAAATGCACAGAGTAAAATCCGTTTTTGGCGTGATCTGTATACTGCTGTATTAACTCTTCCATTACTACCACGTTATACTGCTACGCAGTTTTACGAGTGAAAAAAAATCCCAATACATTAATACTTCTTGTCGATGCGCCGTTACATGGAGTTTGCCATCGAATCCCTGTTCCTATCACTCATCGGCCTGCTAAAGATATACTTTAGTCTTATGAGCTGTGGATACGAATCCAAATCGGCTCACCGGCCCCGTCTGGCCGGTGACATCATGGGGATTAGACATTTAGTCACTCACGACAACTGAGTAGGCGGGTGCTCTTTAGAGAATATGCGGTCGTTACCATTCGCCATGAACCGAGTAACACCACGATCACCAAAAAACTGCTTTGATGATTAGCAGCGCAAACAGTGTCAACAAGCCCTAGGCCAGTCGCTCAATCAGTGGTATCTCCTGACTGTCAATCCCACTCTGCAACTTGCGGCTTTGGGTTAAAACCCGGCGGCATATCTTCTTGTCCAATAGCGCGACGGCCTGACGCTCAAGATACTCCGCTGCCTTCTCGTCACCGGCATCGCGCAAACGCACAGCCATCACTTCCAGCTCACGCACTGACGCCTGTTTGACCATATGTCTGAAGCCTTTCGGTTTCGACCTGGTATCATCCATGCCCGGAAGCAGTTCATTATCATTCAACATGTCACTTCCCCCGTGTTGTGCAATCCACTCTTATTGGATTTATAAAACCTGTCTGAGACGATCACACCAACGGTAACCTTCGCAGACTATCAGTCCCGTACCAACTTGGGATTCCTCCACCGAAACCGGCGAATAAACAAACTTAAAGCCAGAATTTTTCAGTAAGTTACTATAAATAATAGCTGTTTAAATAATCACTGAAGTGATCTTTGACACTGTAAAATTGTGACAAATTACTGCTCTGCCAAATGCAGGAAAAGGTCGACTCGCCTGGCATTAAGCGGCCTGGTCAATCGATGAAATATCGGTCTGGATGATAGTTGGAAACGGATCGGAGCCCTATGTCGTCTATTGATTGGTTATCAATAGTTTGCTCGGATCGTAGCCTGAGGCTTGTACGATCATCTGAACCACCTGCCAGTCTTCTGTGGACATTTCAGTCTGTCGCGAGAGTACCCACAGGTATTGTCTGCTCGGCATACCGACCACCGCATAGTCGTAGTTTTCGCCGAGCCCCAAAATCCAGTAGTCTCCCCAGAACAGATTCAAACCAAACAGGGAAACAAAACTGACCTCTAATTTTGCGTTCGAACCGGTATCCACAATGCGCCCGATTCCCTTCGCTTCATCCATCTCACCCTGTTGATCCCTGCAGCGGTTGATGACCTGAATATCACCACTCTCAAGCAGCTTGTAATCTGCAGTTACCTCACCGGCACAATGATTCTGAAATCGATTGGGTAATCTGGCAATTTCGTACCATTTACCAAGGTAACGTTGCAACTCGACATTGGAAACCGTTTCCAACTGTGATTGATTCTGTGCACAACCAATCAACGTGCCTGACAGTAGAACAATCAGACAACCCATCAGCAGCAACTTCAAGGATCTGTTCATCAAGTAAGGTCGAGAGGTTTTACCGGATCATCGATCCAGCTTTTGTCCTGTTGCCAGTCGATGGATGGATCGTCCACATAGAGCTCAATCTCATTTCCATCCGGGTCCTCAAGGTAGATACTCTGACTGATCGTGTGATCAGACAGGCCATTGACCGGTATACCGGCTTTGTTGAGTCGATCGAGTACCTGCTTGAGTGCGGCCAGATCATTACCCACTTTCCAGCCGATGTGATAGAGCCCACGGCGACGTCCCTGTAGCGGACGGGGCGCCTCTCCCACCTCGATCAGCAACAACTCATGATGGGTGCGTCCACCACTGAACATGACCCCTCTGCCGCCAAAGATCCGACCCTGAACTTCCAGGCCCAATGCGGCAGAGTAGAACTTTATTGAAGCCTGCAGATTTTTGACATACAACGCCACATGACCAAGCTCAATCATCGTGTAATCCCACTGTTATCTGTTGCCAATCTGGCCTGCACCCTGGTAGCGAGAATTTTCTCCCGATCCAATATTGTCGGATAGAGTCGCCAGTAGTACTCGATGCGGGATGCACGCCGGCCCAAATTGGATTCTAGCCGACGGCGCTCCTCCTCTTGCAGAGTTGGCAGGGTCAACAGTGCAGGCGCTATCCACTCCAGATAGCGCTGCACAAGCTCACGATTCTGTTCATCCGGCCAATCTTCTGTCAGACCAAAGCTTGGAAATCGGGCCCGGTTCAACCGCTCACCCTGGTCTGTCTCGGCATACAGACGATCCGCATCCCAGGTCACCCAGAGGTGATTGACATTGAAGCCGGCCCTTTTCCTGACCAGCCTCTCCAGTCGATCGATTTCAGCAAAGCGGTGCTCCCCGCCAACCCCGGATCGCTCCAGACAGCCGCGCCAGTAGCGGGGCTTATGGTTGCTATGTCTGGGACCCGGCCGCATCGACATCAGTAGGGCCAAGGGTTTGCGCTCCGCCTGATCCAGTAACCACAACTCCCGCCGGTCTGTTAAAGGAAAGGGTAGTTCATGCTGGTACTGCATGATCTGCTTTATCAGCTGATTGCACAGATCGTCATGGCGATTGTCGGTTGCCATCGGAGCCTTGATCAAGCCCTCCTTTTCAGACCAGAGGCCGACCAGTTGCCAGGTGTTGATCGACGCATGGGCATTGAGACTTCCCCAGCCACCAGGCCGGGCGATCTGCAACTCGATATGCCAGACCCTGCCGTTGGTGGTGGATGCCCGCCCGCCAGCCAGTTCGATGATCTGCAGAACACCCAAAAAGGGATTCAAACGGCGTATTCCGTAACAGCTGACCGACGCTTTCTCGATCATCGGTTTGCTGCCAAACGCCTGCGTAACTCTTCAATGATGGGTTCCGCCAGATGCTGAAGTTCCGGCGGTATCACCTCGAACAGATATTCAACTTCATCCAGAACCGTTTCGATCTGCTCTGCTTGAGTTAACGAGTCGAGTTGAGTGGATACCTGCTGCAGATAAGCATAGGGATCAACACCATTCATCGAAAATACCCTCCTGCACCTGGCACAGGCGTTGTTCGCTTTGAGAGTCTGACAATAATTGTACATTTTGGTTTGTTATGTACAAGTTTTTGATCTAATATTTGTACCATTAGAAATTAAGGTATTGCCGGAAGAGACCCCATGAATCAGCAGACCCACCCAACTGAGCCATCTCGAGTCCTGGAGAGCCAGGGCCTGGCCTCCGTCACCCTGACAGCCCACTGGTCTGATACCCAGGCCTCCCACGAGGAGAGACTCCATGTCGAGAAATTCAGTATCTGGCGCGAGGCGGATATGCTGCCGACGCCAATCGGCCGGCATCTGGCCGGACGGCAGCAAGGGGATCTGCTGGAAGCCACCATTCAACCTGGCGATATTCTGGAGAACTGGCATTCGGCACGACAGATCGTCACCAAACCGGCAAGTTTCGACCGCCACCATCGTCCAGGATTGGAGGTCTCGCCCAGACTGGGACGCTTCTACCCGCAAGGTTTTTTCAAGGGGGTAGCCGGTATCTATAGTGAGGCGGCCGAACCAGCCAGGATCATCGAACTGAGCGACAACCGATTAAAGGTAGACCTCAATCATCCCCTGGCCAGAACTCCGATCCATCTGCAGCTTGCTATCGACAAGATCCTGTCGGGTTATGACCGACGGGGCGGCCGCTGCGACAACCCCCTGGATGAGTTGTTGAAATTTGCCGGTCTGGCAGCCCCGCTGGAGAGTGGCGAGGATACCGACTTTGGAGATGATGCCAACGGCCTGAGACGAATGGATGACAGACCGGATCAAACGTTCTATACAACACCCCGCCTGATACAACACCTGGACTCCCTGGCACGCCAGCAGATCAACACACTCTACCGCAGACTGATCCCGGCCCGGGCCGAGACACTCGACCTGATGGCAAGTTTCGATTCCCATGTGCAGGGGATCGATCTGAGTAAGCTGCACCTGCTGGGGATGAACCAAAAGGAGCTGTCGGAGAACCGGGCTGCAGAGACCCGATTGATACAGGATCTGAACGAAAACCCCAGTCTGCCGTTTGACAGCGACAGCCTTGATGCCATCCTATGTACCGCCTCCATCGAATATCTGACGCAACCTGCCGAAGTGCTGGCGGAAACCCTGCGGGTGTTACGCCCTGGGGGGATTCTGCTGGTCAGCTTCAGCAATCGATGGTTTCCCACCAAGGCGATCACCATATGGAGCGAAATGCATGAGGTTGAACGCCTGGGAATGGTCACCCAATGGTTACGCCAGGCCGGTTACAGCGAGCTCAATACCTTCTCCGCCCGGGGCTGGCCGAGACCTGCAGATGACCTCCACGCGGGTCAGACCCCCTATTCCGATCCCGTCTATGCGGTATGGGGTTACAAAGCTAAGTGAGAGGTGCGGGGCTGGTATCTGCGTTTATTCCCCGGCAAGTTTGCTTCCCTGAGGGACCCAGATATAGCCCGCCTCCAGATCACCGAAAACCCGCCCTGGGGTGTTGAGCGCATAGAGAGCGGCAATATAGAGGCAGATCACCGCATCCAAAGCATCCTCGTTAGACTTCAATGACCGACCGGTGAGCCGATCGATCTTTGACGGATCGAAATAGTGCTGAAGAGACGGATCGATTTCGAGCGGTAATACCGGGCTGCCGTTGAGACATCCGATCAGATCCGCCAGCTGTTTCTGACCTGCCCGCTTCTGCGCCACAGGGCCTTTCTTGTAGAGCAGTCTTCTGCCAAGCCCGAAGATCTCTATCATCGCAGGATGAGGGTAGCACTCTATCTGCCACTTGGCCTGTCCCAGATGTTGAAAACCCTGCCTGCTGAGCTGTTGGGACAAGGCCACACTATCCGCTTCAGGATAGAGCGTGGTGTTGGAGGCATGGCAGGCGGCTCCTCTGGCACCGTAAGCACTGGAAAGGGCCTTTTCACACGGCCGCTGTCCACGCTGATTGGGAATGATCAGCGAGGCATCGATGGCCACCCCCGACAAGCCGTCGATACCGCACAGGTGCTCCATCAACTTATCCACCGGAAACAGGGAAACCTCGACGGTGCACAGCCTGAGCACACCGTCAACCAACTCTCCACCGGCCAATGCTGTTGGATTCCTGTCGCTATGCCAGGCGAGATCCACACCGATAAGCTTTCGCTTCAAATCATCTCCATCATGCTACTGTAATCGAGACTGACACATGAGACAGACCCAGCAGGGCGTATTGGATTAGTGTTAACAGGCCCTAGCCAAATAACTCTGATTTTCGATCCCAACAGGTAAGAAAATTGAACACTCACGACTGCTCTGCAACTGGGATTCTGACAATCAGAATAGCGGCAATCATTGGTGGTTGGAAATGAGTTTGATGCTGCAGTGCAATAGTTAACAAGGCAAAACCAGTCCGCTTCAGCCTGCAGAATTAACAACACAAAATTCATTGATAATAGTCAACTGCATTGTTATTCTTTGGCGATTATGGGCTTCAGGCATGGTATAAATGCCGGACCATAGATTCCCTGGGTGGAACGGATTGCGCGCCTTAAACTAACTAGAATCAACCCGGCATGCGATCAATCAAGTAGTAGCACAAACAGTACACGCCCCGTCGTCGATGGATCGGTTGTGTGTTTGAAAAAGAATTTAAAAAAGGGGGAAGGCGACATGCCTAAAACTGTTTCCAGGCTTGCTACCTGGGTAATTCCATTCTTTCTGATTCTGGTCGTACACTCGGTTCACGGCGCTACTGAGCCCGGTATAAGCATCCTCGGTGAAGAGCCTCCGGAAGGATTCGATCCGGTTACCGGTGAACGCATCATCTCCAACGAACGCTGCCTGACCTGCCATGGCGATGAGCAGATGAAGACCGATGTTCGTGACGATGGCAGCGAAGTGAAGATCTTCGTCCACAGCAAGCAGATTCGAGAGAGTGTGCATGGTGAACTGAACTGTAACAGTTGCCACATCACCATTGACCGGGTCCCCCACCGCAAGGCACCCGCCGTGATCGTCGGCTGTCTCGATTGCCATCGGGAGACCTGGGAAGAGGTCAAGGACGATCCGGACAACAAACATGAACGACTCAAAGTCGTCAACGAGTCGATCGACAGCTATATGCAATCGATCCATGCCCAGCCCAACTCGCTGGATCAGTCCCGCACCAATGCCACCTGTTACGACTGTCACGAAGCCCATAACGTGGGTGAACTGGGCAGCATTCAACGAGCCGAAAAGCGCCTTAAGAATCCGGAAGTCTGCGGTAAATGTCATGAGCAGCAACTGGAGGATTACCGCACCTCCGTTCATGGTGTCGCGGTCCTGGAACAGAAAGACAGTGAGTCGGCCGTGTGCTCCGACTGCCACACCACCCACAAAATCGACTCACCGGAGACAGACAAAGCCAAACTGGAGATCACCAAAAATTGCGGTGACTGCCATGAAGAGGCCCAACGCACCTACTTCGACTCCTATCACGGTCAGGTGCACCGCCTCGGCTATACCAACACCGCCAAATGTCATGACTGCCACGGCAGCCACAAGATCAAAGGCGAGGATGATCCCACCTCGGAGATCCACGCCAACAACCGCCTGGAGAACTGCCGGGTCTGCCACGAGGACGCGAATGAGAACTTCCTGACCTTCTGGCCCCATGGTGATGCGGATGACCGGGAGAACTACCCTGGCCTCTGGTTCTTCAAGCTGTTCATGCAAACACTGATTTTCGCCGTAATGGCCTTCTTCTGGGTACATGTACTGCTGTGGCTCTACCGTGAGGTCATGGACCGTATCCAGGGCAAAGGCTTCATCGAAGACCTGGATAAGCCGGACATCGTCTATTTCCGTCGCTTCCCGGTTGTCTGGCGGTGGATTCACGGCCTGTTCGCCATCTCCACCATGACCCTGATCCTCACCGGTACCACACTGCTGTTCGCCCACACCGGCTGGGCCAAAGCGGTGGTGGTATTCCTCGGTGGACCCGAGATGGAGGGCATCATCCACCGTACTGCTGCCGTGATCTGGCTGGGTATATTCCTTGCCCATCTGGCGATCGCCGTGACCAACATCATTCGCAAGGGTAAGGACTTCGAATGGTTCGGCAGCACTTCCATGGTGCCCAACTGGAAGGATTGGAGAGACCTGAAAGGTATGTTCAGATGGTTCCTCGGCAAAGGTGAGCGCCCGGAATTCTCCCACTGGACCTATTGGCAGAAGTTCGACTACTGGGCCCCCTTCTGGGGTGCTGCGGTGATCGGCACTTCCGGCATCATGCTGTTCGCACCGGAGAAAACAGCCCTGATTCTGCCTGGCTGGATGTTCAATATCGCCACCCTGGTACATGCTGAAGAGGCACTGCTGGCGGCCATATTCCTTAACTCTGTGCACTTCTTCAACGTGCACTTCCGGCCTGAGCGCTTCCCGATGAGTACCACCATCTTCACCGGCGCGATTCCATTCGAGGAGTTCCGCCACGACCATCGCGAAGAGTATGAGCGACTGGCCGCCACCGGTGAGATCAACAACTACCTGGTCAGAAAACCCTCACGTCGAGCAGATCTGGCCGCCTCTTTTATCACTACGGTGTTGATCATGGCAGGCCTGGCATTGCTCACCCTGGTACTGATCGGCCTGGTTACCTCACCGAACTGATAGGCAGGGAATATGCAGAGAGAGAAAATGATGAAAAAGAAAATGCCCTATCTCCTGCTGGGACTAGCAGTACTGTTTCCAGCCACCGCTGCGGCGGCGCCCACTGGTCAGGCGTTGGCTTTCACCTGTGCCGGCTGTCATGGCACAGACGGCTCAAGTGTCGGTCCCTCCAGTCCATCCATTGCAGGCATGGATCCGGAAGTGTTTATCGATGCCATGCAGGGTTATAAGTTCGATGAGCGCAACTCCACCATCATGAACCGCATTGCGAAAGGCTATAACGATGAGCAGATCAAAAGTATGGCCTGGTTTTTCGCCAAGCAGCCGCTGCGGCTCACCCCTCAGAAGCATGATGCGGAGATGGCCAAACTCGGCGCCAAGCTGCACGATGAGCATTGTGAAAAGTGCCATGAGGATGGCGGCAAACCTGGCGATGCCGGCACCCTGGCAGGCCAGTGGATGCCCTATCTGCACTACACCATGGATGATTTCATCGATGGACGGCGGGAATACCCGAGGAAGATGAAACGTAAAGTCGATGCCGCCATCGAGGCCGAAGGTGACCGAGCCATTGAGGCCCTGATTCACTACTACGGCAGCCAACACTGATTCCCGGGATAGGAAAAGAGCATGACAGAGATTAACCGTCGAGATTTCATTCGATTCGCCACCCTTGCCGGGGCATCCCTTGGCTTCCCCCAACTCGCGCTGGCTGCCAATCCCAAAGTGGTGGTGGTTGGCGGCGGCGTCGGTGGCTGCACCGCCGCCAAGTATCTGCGCAAACTGCATCCGCAGGTTGATGTCACCCTGATCGAGACAAAGAAGGTCTACCAATCCTGTTTTATGAGTAACGAAGTACTCAGCGGTGACCGCACCCTGGAATCCATCACCTTCGACTATGAGGGATTGAAACGTCATGGGGTGAAAGTGGTGATCGACCGGGTCGATGCCATCGAGCCCGACAAAAAACAGGTGGTTACCCAGGGCGGTGAAAAATTCGCCTACGATGCCTGTATCGTCTCCCCGGGCGTGGACTTCAAGTGGGATGCGATCGAAGGCTATGACGAGAAGGTCGCCGAAGTGGTGCCACACGCCTGGTTTGCCGGCCCTCAGACAACCACCCTGCGCAATCAGATTCGCGCCATGCCGGAAGGCGGCAAGGTGATCATCGTGGCACCGCCCAATCCCTACAAATGTCCCCCCGGCCCTTATGAGCGGGCAGCGCAGATTGCCATGTACTGCAAGCACCATAAGCCGAAGGCGAAAATCCTGATCCTCGATCCGAAGGATAAATTCTCCAAACAGGGTCTGTTCACCCAGGGCTGGAGCAAGCTCTACGGCTTCGGTACTGAGAACAGCATGATCGAATGGGTTGGCGCCGCCGGCGGTGGCACGGTTGAGGAGCTAGACCCATCCACCATGACTCTGCAAGCGGAGATCGAGGAGTTCCAGGGTGACGTGATCAACATCATTCCACCCCAGAAAGCCGGCAAGGTTGCATTCGCCTCTGACCTGGTGGATGGGGACTGGTGTCCGGTCGACAAACTGACCTTCGAATCCAGCAAGCATAAGAACGTCTATGTCCTGGGTGATGCCTCCAGTGCCGCCAAGATGCCGAAATCGGCCTATGCCGCCAACTCCCAGGCAAAGGTCGCTGCGGCAGCCATCGTGTCGCGCTTCAATGGTATCGAGCCGCCGGATCCCACCTTCGTCAACACCTGTTACAGTATTCTCGGTGAAGAGCACGGTATTTCAGTGGCCGCGGTCTATACCCTGGACAAGGGCAGCAACACCATCCTGCCGGTCAAAGGTGCCGGTGGTCTCTCCCCCATGGATGCCTCAGACCAGCAACGCAAGCGCGAAGTCAGCTATGCCCATAGCTGGTTCGCCAATCTGATCGACGACATGATGATGTAGCCATAACCTCAGAAGGCCGCTTTGCGGCCTTCTGATAAAGTTCACAACGATTGTGATCTTAACAATCCAATATCCGTTTCAAACCAAAGAGAGATCCGGCCTGCCCTCTTTCCGAGCAACATCCTCCATGGTTCTCACACAATTTTTACCGCACCTTTTCGCCAGATAGAGTGCATTATCCGCATGATCGAACAACTCCAGCATGGTTTGGCCCGGCCGGTACTCGGCCACGCCGATACTGATGGTTATCCTTTCACTGATCAGCGACTGCTCCTGGTTTAAATCCTGGATTGCTCTCCTGATCTTTTCCACAATGTAGGTCGAGTCCGCCAAAGACGATTTATCGAGCAGAATGGCAAACTCCTCTCCCCCCCAGCGAGCCAGAGTATCGATATTTCTGATCTGAGACTGCACAACAGTGGCGATCTGTTTGAGAATCTGATCCCCGAGCAGATGCCCGTAGCGATCATTCATCGCTTTGAAATCGTCAATATCCGCCAATGCGAGGGTGAAGGACTGATTGACCCGTTGTGAGCGGTTCACTTCACTGTTGAAATTCTCTTCCAGGCCCCGCCGGTTTAACAGGCCGGTCAACTGATCCGTTCGGCTGATATCCAGAATCTGCTGGTTCAGTCCGTTTAACAGCGCAGCTGCCTTGGCCCGGGAAAACTCGAGACTCCAAACCAGCCAACTCAAAGCAAACAGCGTGGCGACAAAACGAACTTTGAAGGTATCCGAGTATTGCGGAGTCAATCCATAGACGTCTCCGAAACCCAACAGTACAGAGAGCAGAGCAATCACAAACAGGGATAAAAAATAGCCGTGCAAATGTCCCAACAGGGAGATGATGATCACCACGATTGGATAGGTCCAAAGGGGCCCGGTCGCCTCGACACCGCCACTGATAATCAGATAGACGACCAGCACAAGCATTACCATACTGTATAACCATGCCGCGATCTTGTGGTTAGCGGTCTTCAGAACGAAAATGTTGATCCCGATTGCCGTTAGGAGACAGCAGGAGAGGAAATAGGCGGTCTCATGGCGAAGGTTTATATAATTGGCCAATGCAAAGGCGGCCAGAAAAAAAGCGCCTATCAGAAAAACCAGATGGTATTGAATACGCCGCCGTTCGGCCTCGATTGAACTGAAATCATTCAAGGCCTTGCGGGGTTGTCTAAATAGAGACCTCATTCCATAAGCATAGTACATCCCGCAATCGACCACATGATTTAACTCACTGAAAAACCTAGAAATTCAGTAGTTTATTTCATTTTTTGTAAAACAATGCGTTTAATCAATCCGAGTGGTATCGGAGTAATGATCAGTGTCATATTTTTACCCACAAATCATGACTGATCTGAGTCACAGGCGGCATAACAACGGTCCACCAGATAGGCCAACGAACGGAATGGAATGCCACTATGTAGCGACAATCCGATCTCACAGGTACGGCTGTTGGAGTAACCCTGTTTACAGCCTGCTGGGAGTTGCTCCCTGAGACGTGTGAGTGCACTGGCATTGAGCTGCGGGAGAGAAAACCCCTTATCACCGGCAAATCCACAACACCCCTCCTCTTCTGCCAGCACCACCTCATTGGCACAGGCCTGAGCAACGCTGAGAAAGTCCTTTTCCAAACCCATTTTGCGAGCACTGCAGCTGATGTGCAGTGCAATGCTGTCGACCTGATCTACCCGCTCCAACTGAGGCAGTAGAAAACGGCGAATAAAGCCAACCGGCTCGAACACCTGGAGTGGTTTCTGAAACTGTTCACGCATCCTTGCGGTGCAGGGGCTGGTATCACAAAGCACCGGCAGACGGCCCTGCTCCGATGCCTGCCACAACGCCTGTTCCAGCTTCTCCGCGGCATTGAGCGCACTCTCGGCCAACCCTTTACTCTTGAATGGCAGACCACAACAGTAGCTGTTCGATTGTCTCGGCACCACCACCTGGTATCCCGCCTTGTGCAAAAGCGAATGAATGACTTCAATCAGATCCCGCGACTCCTCATCGCAACTGGCGGTGCCCATGCTGCGACTGACACAGGCACTGAAGTAGACACAACGTTTCTCGGATTCGAACTCGAATGGTCGACTCTGGTATCCGTTGAGTCCATGGCCACCGCGAGGCATCCAACGATGCCACTTTGGAATACGCTGCCCGCTAACCCGATGC
>JAKSBX010000024.1 GCA_022360905.1 Chromatiales bacterium | reverse complement strand
TTTCAGGTCGGCAGAAACGCGTGAATCCGATTACCTCACGAAGGCTAAAGAGCGAGGATTGGAGTGTGTTGAGATCACTGAAAGCAAAACCCTGGATTTTTCAATCATTGGCCAGATTCTTGACTATAACGAAACCACCCCGATCGACGTTATTCATACACACGATCTTCGGTCTAATCTGTTTGGTCTTATTGCGGCGCGTAAATTAAAAGTTCCGATCGTATCGACTGCTCATGGTTGGGTGGCGAATACTCTAAAAAGGAAGCTGCTGCTATTTATCGATAAACTGTTACTGGCCTACTTTTTTGATCTTGTTATTACCGTTTCCGATAAAACACAGTCAAAACTTAAGAAGATACACCCATTTGCCAAACACTTTGTTACGGTGCGCAATGCACTCGATACGCAACATTATCGTATCGAGGAGAGTGGCGAACTGAGGCGGAGTCTGGGTGTCTCCAAAGATACCGCTCTGATTGGTAAGATTGGCAGATTGAGCCCTGAAAAACGTCAAGATCAGTTGCTCCACTCAATCAAGCTGCTGGTTGATGAAGGTTATCAATTGAAACTGCTTTTGATCGGTATCGGTCCGGAAGAGGAAAACCTCCGTCGCTTAACAGAAAACCTCGGCCTGGAAGATGTTGTCGAATTTGCAGGTTTCATTAAGGATATGCAGCCGGTCTATAGCGAACTGGATCTTGTCATCCAGGCCTCTTCGACTGAAGGTATGCCGAATGTGGTGCTTGAATCGATGTTGATGCGTGTGCCGATTATCGCGACAGATGTTGGGGGCACTTCTGAGATCATCGATAGCGATCTTGTCGGTACGCTCATTGAGGCGGACAACAGAGAGGAGATGACAAATTCGATCAGATCATTTCTGGATTCTCCCCAGTCATACATCGAAAAAACCGACAAAGCGGAGCGCAGGATAAGGGAGGAGTTTGATTCAAACATCCGTCTGGCCAGAATGGCCGAGGTTTATAACAGTATTCTGTAGCGGCTATTAAAGCCTGAACAGACACTTGATGATCGAGATGCTTCTGCCAAGGTAGTAGAAGTAAAAGATTCCGCTATTGACGGTGGTAAGTAGGATGTTAGCCCCATATTTGTAGAGTGCTGAAGAAACTAACAGCAAAACGATCATAACGACAGATATCTGGGCAATCGAATAGGCCTGTAAACCGAGCGCGACAAAAAGCACCAGGTGGAGAATTAGAAAAACATTGGTGGCCAGTTGGACATTTGAGCAGCATATGACATCGATAAATCTGCTCGTCCTGATACCATGCCAGGCTTCCCGTTTTACAAAGGTATAGAGATCGTTTGGGTAGCCGTGGTGCAACACTTTCAGTTTCGGATTATTGACGATGGAGGCGTTATGCAGGGTTTTTGCGCGAACTGAAAGATCAGTATCTTCACCGGTAACAAGATTCGGGTCGAAACCGTTTAACTTAGAGAACAGTTCCTTATGAATGATAAGGTGACCGCTGTTGATATAGTTACTGGATTGTCCTTCAGTGCTGGAAAACCAGTATTTCTCCAAATAGTTATCTTGATTGGCAATGCTGCATTTCGATCCGGTTATCGTGTTGCGGTTTTCCTCTAGCATTTTGCGTGTTTTGGGAAACTCCTGTGCCCAGGCTTCAGTCAGCTCGATATCACCATCGAGGAATATATAGATAGTACCTCTACTGGCAGCCACACCGGTGTTACGTAAGGCTGAAACATTCAGCTCGGGCTCGACTAGGACATTGGCTCCTTTGTTCTGCGCAATTGAGCATGTTTGATCATCTGAGCCGTTGTCCACCACGATGATTTCATAGATACCCTGTTCGTTATACCGCTGGATGGAATCGATCAATCTTCCAATATTAGCTGCTTCATTCATCGTAGGGATTATGAATGAAAGAGCAATATCTTGATTATCGGGGTCTGAATTCGATTCCATCGGTGCTATTCACTCAAGCTTAGCGATCACATTAGAAATACGGAGCGGAATTTATATGGCAATATATCGTATGCGGCCTGCAGATTCCAAGCCAATGGCAGGCAGCGTTCCCTTGCGGGCCGAAATCACGGTGAAATCTTAGGGTCATCATCGCCTCCACTGAAGCGCTCTATGCCACAACCAGAGAACTCCGCTGAGGCTCCCTGTAAGCCGGATCTGAGGCTCATTCCACTATTACAAATTAGCCTTGAAAATGGCATAATTACCGACAATTTCGAGATAGAATTACCACACTTCATCTGCTGAGATACTATGGAATTTGTGCTTTGGGGCTCATTCTTGCTGGTCTTTTACGCCTATTTCGGGTACCCGTTTCTGTTGATGGCGGTCAATAGAATCAGTCGCGGCATCGACTATAAATCACTCGATTACCCAGAGGATCTCTCAGTTACTCTCATTATCCCGGTGCACAATGAAGAGGCGGTGATCGAGCGAAAACTCGATAACACAAAAGCCTTGGATTTTTCCGGTAATCTCCAGGTCTTGATTGTCTCCGATGGCTCTTCGGACAATACCGCACAGATCGTAAAGGCGTATCAGGGGCTCGATAATCTGACCTTTATTGAGCTTGAGCAACGAAAAGGCAAGGCCAATGCCCTGAATGCCGGGCTGCAGGCGGCCAGCGGCGACATCATCGTCTTCTCTGATGCATCGATTATGTTTGACTCCCAGGCAATCACTGAGATTGTTCGGCCCTTTGCTTTGCCGGAGATGGGTTGTGTGTCTGGTGAGGACCTTATCGAGGGGGGAAGTGGTGAGGGTCTATATGGAAAGTATGAACTCTTCTTGCGTAAACAGGAGTCGGTTACCGGTTCGATCGTCGGCGCGAGCGGTTCGCTCTACGCACAAAGAAAAGAGATTGTCACGCCTTTCATTGAAGGTGTTGCCCCCGATTTTTACTCCGTTCTGAATACCGTAGAGCAGGGTTATCGGGCGATATCGATCTCTGAATCATTTGGCTACATGAAGGCGGCTGAATCCCACAAGGATGAGTTCAACCGAAAAGTGCGAACCTTGATTCGGGGGATTACCGCTCTGTTCAAGAAAGCCAGGTTGTTAAATCCAATCAGCTATCCACGCTTCTCGCTCTATCTGATCTCCCACAAGCTTATCAGATGGCTGGTGCCTTTTTTCCTCATCTCCCTGCTGGTTAGCAATCTGTTTCTGTTGGATAGCCCGTTCTACCTGGTGCTTCTGCTATTACAGCTCCTGTTCTACGGGGTTGCCGCGTTGGCGGCTTTCAGCGAGCCGCTGCAGAAAGCGCTGCCACTGGTGAAGCTGCCACTGTTCTTCGTATCGGTAAATGTATCGATTCTGAAAGCTTGGCTAAAATATCTTTCCGGAACGCGTCAGGAGATTTGGACCCCGACCAAACGCTCCGAGTGAGTTGTGACATTTCAAGGCATTGATATGAAATATGTAGGTGCACATGTGAGTGCCTCCGGAGGGGTTCAAAACGCCCCGCTTAATGCTAAGGAGATTGGCGCCAAAGCTTTCGCTCTGTTTACCAAGAACCAGCGGCAATGGAGTGCAAAACCGTTGACTGAGGATGCCATCGAGGCGTTTCAGACGAACCTCGAGAAGGTTGGTATCAAGCGTCGGCATGTGCTGCCTCACGACAGCTATTTGATCAATCTGGGACATCCCGAAAAAGAGGGGCTGGAGAAGTCGAGAAGTGCCTTTCTCGATGAACTGCAACGCTGTGAACAGCTGGGCTTGTCATTGTTGAATTTCCACCCCGGAGCAACGCTGAGAAAAATCGATGAACGCAAGAGTCTTCAGCGGGTTGCCGATTCGATCAACTGGTGCCTTGAACAGACTCAAGGTGTGACGGCTGTGATCGAAAACACCGCAGGACAGGGAAGTACGCTGGGTTATGAGTTTGAACATTTAGCCCAGATCATCGATCTGGTTGAAGATAAGAGTCGTATCGGAGTCTGTCTCGATACCTGCCATACTTTCGTTGCCGGTTACGATCTGCGTACAACCTCAGCTTGTGACAAAACTTTTGCAGAATTCGAACATGTGGTGGGTTTTCAATATCTACGGGGTATGCATCTGAACGACAGTAAACCGGAACTGGGCGCACGGGTCGATCGCCACCACAGCCTGGGACAGGGTAAGCTGGGTTGGGAGGTGTTCCGTTATATCATGCAGGATCAGCGGTTTAGTGATATTCCTCTGATTCTGGAGACGATTGACGACAGCCTCTGGGCTGAGGAGATCACCAGTTTGTATCGATTTCAGAAGTAAAATATTTGGCCGTCGGGCCGATTATCGGTAGACTTGCGCGCTTGGAATCTATAGGAAGCTACAGGATGTTGCGATGTCCCTGTTGGAAAATCTGAAACAGCAAGCCCGCAAACGGCAAGAGGCCGAAGGCGCCGATTGTGAGGCGACCAGGCTGGAGTCCCTATACCAGTCTCAATTCAAATCCCCGATGCAGTCGATCCTGAAGTATCTCACCGAACTGACGGATCAATTGAAGATTCTCGATCATGAAGTCCGTCACCAGTATGAGCTGCCTGGGCTGGGACCGGTAGCCGGTTTACGCCATTCCGAATATGTGGTCAACGCTGACAGTTCCGAGAACACCCGGGTTGTCCGCTTACGCTTCCAGTGCGTGTCGGACAGTGAGCTGACCTTCGCCGTCACTCCAAAGACCAAAGCGGATGAGGCGTGTGCATTTCTCGACAGCCAGACCATGCGCTATACCGAGTGGCCGATTCGGGATCATAAGCAAAAGGTGGTCGGGCTGAATCTGCAGTTACCGGTTGTGGTCAAGGTGAATTTTCTCTTTCAGGCCGATCCGGAGCTGGGTTCGATTCGGATTTTCATCTCCAACTTCAGAGGATTCAAGGTTGAAAAGAGCCTGATACAGCCGCACAAGGTGGATGATGCCTGGCTCGACAATCTGGGTCACTATATCCTGCGCAACCGGGCTGATATGTACGATCTGCAGATCGATGATTCGGTCAAGGATGCGATTCGCCAACGTCTCCAGCAGGCCAAGCAGCAGCGGGAGGTAGAGTTGCAGGAGGCACTCGCCCGTGAGCGGCTCGAACAGCAGGAGCAATCCAGTAAATCCTTGCTGGGAAAGCTAAAATCCCTGACCGAAAGGATTTGAAACCTGGCATCGGTCAACGGTGCTGCTTTACATTCTCTCGTTAGCAATTTGATACCCTCCGGTCTCCCTGGCAACTTGTCAGCTTGTGCTTTTTCACATAGGCTCAGGGAATGGTCAATTCCGGTGAATCATTACGCTGGTGGATAGTTGCTGGGCTGTTGCTGCTGCAGTTTACAATTCCGTCACTGCTGTATGCCGATATGGTGCGTATCGGTGTCTTGAGCCACCGGGGTGATCAGGCCACCCTCAGGATGTGGGGGCCAACAGCCGAGTATCTTCATAGCAGTATTCCCGCCCACGATTTCATCATCCGGCCATTGAAATTTGATGATGTGAATCCAGCTGTATCTGCTGGTGAGGTGGATTTTGTGCTGGTCAATCCGGGAATCTATGTCAACCTGGAGGTCAAATACCGGGTCTCACGCATTGCCACACTCTATAATCGGCGCAACGATGTCCCATACAAGATCTTTGGCGGGGTCATCTTCACCCGCCAGGATCACGCTGAGATCAACACCCTGGCAGACCTTCGCGGCCACACCATGATGGCGGTCTACGACACCTCGCTGGGCGGCTTCCAGATGGCCATGCGGGAGATGATCGAGCAGGGCATCGATCCCTATGCCGATCTGAAGGCGCTGCGTTGGGGGGGAATCCACGATCATGTGGTGATGTCGGTGCTCAATGGTGAAGTCGATGTGGGCACGGTACGTACCGATATTCTCGAACGTATGGCATCCGCCGGCACCATCGAACTGAAGGATTTCCGCATCATCAACCCCCAGCAGGTTGAAGAGTTTCCTTTCGCACTCAGTACCCGGCTCTACCCGGAATGGCCCTTCAGCAAAGTGGCTCACACGGCGGACAGTCTTGCCCAGCAGGTTGCGGTTGCGTTGCTGAATATGCCACATGACCACCATGCGGCACTGGCAGGAGAATATGCAGGCTGGACCATTCCGCTCGACTATCAACCGGTGCATGATCTGTTCATGACACTCAAGCTGCCTCCCTACCAGTATCTGGGTAAAATTACGCTGGTCGACGCGATCAGCCGTTACCGCTACTGGTTGTTGGGTGGTCTGCTGATGCTGCTGATTATGGTCGTAATGACCCTCAAGGTAATGCGTCTCAATCAGGAGTTGAAGAAGGCCAAAGACCGTCTCGAACTGCAGCATGAGCTGATTCTCGATTCGGTGGCGGATGGTATCTATGGGGTGGATATGAACGGACGCTCCACTTTTTTCAATAAAGCCGCAGAGAGGATTACCGGTTGGGGGGCGGAAGATGTGATCGGTCATAACCAGCATGAGATTCTGCACCACTCCCATGAAGACGGCTCTCCCCATCGGGCGGTCGACTGCCCGGTCTATCAGACCTTCCGTGATGATCAGGCGCGCTATATCTCAGACGATGTCTTCTGGCGTAAGGACAGTACCAGTTTTCCGGTCGAGTACAGCAGTACCCCGATCAAGGACGAAGGGGGCAAGACCATCGGTAGTGTGGTGGTGTTTCGGGATATCACGATGCGCAAACGGGCCGAGGAGGAGGCGCGTCAACACCAGATCGAGCTGGCGCGGGCCGGTCGGCTCAGTACCCTTGGCGAGATGGCTTCAGGCATCGCCCATGAGTTGAATCAGCCGTTGACGGCCATTTCGACCAACGCCCAGGCGAGTATGCGTATCCTGGAGTCCGACCCATCCAATATCAATGTCTGTGTGGATGTGATGGAGCGGATTGCGGCGCAGGCCGATCGGGCCGGTGAGATCATCCGCCAGCTGCGGCGGTTTGTGCGCAAGGAGCCCCTGGAGAGCTCTCAGGTGGACGTCAATGTTCTGGTGAATGCGGTAGCGGTTTTGATCCGCCCCGATATCACCCGTGCCGATGTGCGGCTGATACTGGATATGGAGCAGCCGCTACCCAAGGTGGTGGTGCAACCGATTCAGATCGAGCAGGTGATACTAAATTTAGCGCGTAACGCCATAGAGGCTCTGTCTGAATTGGATGATCGAGAGCGGGTACTGCATATCGGAACCCGGCAGCAACCCGGTGGGACTATCCATCTCTGGGTGAGAGACAACGGGCCCGGTATTAAACCGGAGCTGGAGACAACCCTGTTCGATCCCTTCGTGACGGGTAAGGCGGACGGCATGGGGCTGGGTCTCTCGATCAGTTACGGGATCATCGAAGCGCACGGTGGTAAACTGTCGATCAATCCCGACTATCGGGACGGTGCCGAGTTCAGTTTCAATTTACCAATCGGGGAGGTTGCGTAATAACCATGGATCAGATCACGCCAACAGTGTATGTCGTGGATGATGACGAAGAGGTGCGTAGCGCTCTGAAGTTGTTATTCGAATCGGTTGGCTTGCCGGTGATCTGCTTCGCCTCCGCACTTGAGTATCTCGACCGCTTCGATGAGTCCCTGCCGGGTTGTCTGGTGGTGGATATCCGCATGCCGGGTATGAGCGGGCTGGATATGCAGGAGAAACTGAATGAGCTGCCACTGCATCCGCCGGTGATCATCATTACCGGGCATGGGGATGTGCCTATGGCGGTTCGAGCCGTACAGGCGGGTGCTGTGGATTTTATCGAAAAACCGTTTCGCGACCAGATTCTGCTCGACAGTGTCCACCGGGCGATCGAGATGGATGCGGAGAAGCGGGGAGAGGCCTCGAGACTGTCTGAGATTCGTGATCATCTGAATCAGCTGACGCCCAGAGAGCGGGAGGTGCTGGACCTGGTGATCAGCGGTATGCGGAATAAGAATATCTCGGAGCAGTTGGGTATTACCCTGTCGACCGTAGAGGCCCATCGCTCCCGGGTGATGGAGAAGATGCAGGCCGACTCACTCTCCCATCTGATGCGGATGATGCTGACCCTGGAGAATGAGTAGTTATTCTTGCGGCGGCTTAATGGGCTATAAACCGTCCCAGTGTTGAAGCGGATAAAGTCACCGGCTATGGTATCGGTAGAGTTCGGTGGTGGGGGGTAGTGGCGAAAATCCGCCCGTACCCGTAGCGATCTGCCAGGCGAACTGAGGCTTCTGAATAGCAGGGTTGTGGAAAACCACAACCACCGGTCGCGTATCTTGGAATTTTAACAGCACTTAAAGGGCTGGATAATAGCGTCTCCCCATTTACGTCCGGAGCGGATATCGGGGAGATCATCGCCAGTTGGATGGCTGGAAGGCAGGTATAGACAGGCGCCTTCCGGTGATTCAACTGGTTTTTTTAAATCCGGCAACCTAATCGATTCGATGCCACGACAGTAATGCGTCCGATCCATTAGCTTGCCGGACAAGCAGCAGAAAACACAAAATCAGGGTGAGTCAGCGTGTTTGCCGGGGAACCTGTGATGCCAGGTTTCTCAAACGCTGAACGGGTTGTAACCCAAAGCGGCCGATCGACAACCGCCGGGTAGACCATCCCTAGGGCCTGTAAACAGGCGACAATAACCGGAGGGTGATACAAGAATGAGTATTTCACGTCGTGAATTCCTACGAATGATGGGCTTTGCCGGTGCCGCCGGTATGATGCCTTCGTCCGTGTTCGCCGCGGCCAAGCAGCCGGCGGATCTCTATGAGGTACCGAAGTTCGGTAACGTCTCCCTGCTTCACATTACCGATACCCACGCACAACTCAATCCCATCTACTTTCGTGAGCCGAATGTCAATCTGGGCATAGGTTACGCCTTCAACAAGGCCCCCCACCTGGTAGGGGATAATCTGCTCAACCACTTTGGTATCGCTCCCGGGACGATTGAATCTCACGCCTTCAGCTATCTCGATTTCGATAGTGCGGCCGGCAAATTCGGTAAGGTCGGTGGTTTTGCCCACCTGAAAACCCTGGTGCAGCGAATTCGGGACGACCGTGGGCCGGGTAACAGCCTGTTGATGGATGGTGGGGATACCTGGCAGGGTTCAGGTACAGCCTACTGGACACGCGGACAGGACATGGTCGGCGCCTGTAACCGACTGGGTGTCGATGTAATGACCGGGCATTGGGAGTTCACCTATCTCGATAAAGAGGTAATTGACAACATCAATGCGTTCAAGGGTGACTTTGTCGCGCAAAATGTGATGGTCCGGGATGAGGCGTTGTTCGACTACAACTTTGCCGATTTCGAAGGCTTTGACGAGGATTCCGGTAACGCCTTCAAACCCTATGTGATGAAACAGGTCGGTGGTGCTCGGGTAGCGGTCATCGGTCAGGCGTTTCCCTATACACCGATTGCCAATCCGCAACGCTTTATCCCCGATTGGACATTCGGCATCCAGGACGACCTGATGCAGAACGTTGTCGATATGGTGCGGGAGAATGAGAAGCCGGATGTGGTTGTGGTGCTCTCCCACAACGGTATGGATGTGGATCTGAAGATGGCTTCACGGGTCTCCGGTATCGATGTGATCTTCGGTGGTCACACCCATGATGGCATGCCGGCGCCCACGGTGGTGAAAAACTCTGGTGGAAAGACCCTGGTGACCAATGCGGGTTCCAACGGAAAATTCCTCGGGGTCATGGATCTGGATGTGAAGGGTGGCAAGGTGCGGGACTTCCGCTACCGTCTACTGCCGGTCTTCTCCAATATTCTACCGGCCGATAAAGCGATGCAGGCCTACATCGATGAGGTACGTGCACCCTATGCCAAACAGCTCAATGAAGAGCTGGCTGTGGCCGAAGAGACGCTCTATCGTCGGGGTAACTTCAACGGCACCTTCGATCAGGTCATCTGTGATGCCCTGACCACAGTCAATGATGCCCAGATCTCCCTCTCTCCCGGTTTCCGGTGGGGCACCAGTGTTCTTCCCGGGCAGAAGATCACCATGGATAATGTGATGGACCAGACCTGCATCACCTATCCCGAGACCTATCGCAGAGAGATGAAGGGTTCCGAGATCAAGGCGATCCTGGAGGATGTCTGCGACAACCTGTTCAACAAGGACCCCTACTATCAGCAGGGGGGTGATATGGTGCGTGTGGGTGGTCTCGACTACGCTTGTGAACCCGGTGCGGAGTTTGGTAAGCGTATTACCGATATGGCGCTCAACGACGGAACCAAGGTCGAGGCCAATAAGAGCTATACCGTTTCCGGTTGGGCGACGGTTGGATCGAAAGCTCCAGGCGAGCCGATCTGGGATGTGGTCGCCAAATATCTGCGGGATCAAAAGACCGTCAAGATCAACAAACTCAATACACCGAAACTGATTGGTGTGAAGGACAATCCGGGGTTGGCTGACTATCCCTACTGATTGTTGCAGGGGTGCGGTTCTACCGCGCCCTGTTTTATCTTTTTTAGTCCGCTAATGAACGCGAATAAACGCAAATTGTTGCGTTGTTTTTGTCGGACACTGGATCAACAATTCTGTTTATGATTCTGTGGGATTTGTGATTTGGCGTTCTCACAGCGGCGGCGTGTTTTCAATTTCTTGCGAGAGCGGAAGCTGAATCACCATTTCCAACCCGCCATCGGTTCGATTATGGGCAGTGATGTCACCCTGGTGAAGGCGTATGGCGCGTTGTGCAATGGCGAGCCCCAGGCCAAAGCCTTCGGTATGGTTGCGGGCATCGTCCGCCCGGAAAAAGGGTTGGAAGATCCGGGTCAGTTTGTCCGGGTCGATGCCGGGGCCTTTGTCGCGGATCTGGATTTCACAATATTCAGTTTCGACGGTGAGGTTTGCGGTGACCGGTTGGCCCGGTAGGGTATGGCGCACGGCGTTGCGTAATACATTCTCCAGGGCGCGGCGCAGGAGTTCCTGGTTGGCGGGTATGATCCGCTCATCGGGGGGGATTGCAGCAGTCAACCGACACCCTTTGGCTTCCGCTTCGATGCGGATCTCGTCGATCAGTTCTCTCAGCAAGGCGGTGATATCGACATAGTCCGCCAATTGGTAGTGATTTCCCGCCTCCATCCGAGCCATGGTCAGCACTTGGTTGATCAGGTCATCGAGGCGGGATAGGTTCCGGTCCATGCCCGCGAGCTGTTCCGGGTCTGAGCCCTCTCCGGATTGTTCCAGCAGGCCCAGTTGCAGGCGCAGTCGGGTCAGGGGGGAGCGCAGTTCGTGGGAGACGTCGTGCAGCAGTTGGCGCAGGGCTTGTTGGTTGGCGTCTATCGCCTTGGCCATTTTGTCGAACTCTGTTGCCAGTTCGGTGAGTTCATCCCGTCGTCTTCCCAGATTTGCCGCAACGGGCTCTTTATGCTCGCCGGCGGCCAGGGAGCGTACCGCGGAGCGCATCAAACGTACCGGGCGGCTGATGTACCAGGCCAGCCAGGCACAAGCTAGGGCACTGCCGATCAGGATCGCCAGCAGGGGTGCCCAGGCGGTACGGCCTGATGGGTTTGTTGCACCTGTGAGTCGTTGTTCGAGAATGAGCGGGCGGCGAATGATCAGTCGGTATTCGTTGCCGGAGCCATCTTCGGCCTTTCTGCTGATGAGCTGTGACGGGTCCGCTGGGTTCAGTATCAGGGGGAAGTGTCTGCCGAGCAGCTCTTCACCGTTTTGATCCAGCACCCATAGCCGTAATGGGGTTTGGGTGCTGTTGCGCAGAAAGTCGCGTACGGCGTCAGGCCCGCCATACTGCATGATGGCGGCGACAGCGTCGAGGCGTTGGTTTAATGAACGGCTCAGCAGCGTATCGTTGTCACTCTGGTTGGTAGTGTTGTAGCGCAGACTCCACAACATCGCGGCGGTGAGCAACAGCAGTACGCCGAGAAACCAGAGAAAGATTTTCCAAAACAGTCTTCCCATTATTCGACCTCGATACGATAGCCGACCGCGCGGATGGTACGGATGCCGACCCCGGCGTGTTTCAGTTTTTTGCGCAAGTGGCTGATGTGGACGTCCAGGCTGCGATCGTAGATCTCCAGGGGCCGGCCCAGGGCTTCCAGGGAGAGTTGCTGTTTGCTGATCACCTTCTCTCTATTGAGCAGCAGGGCGTGCAGGATGTTGAACTCCGAGAGGGTCAGAGATACGGGTTGTTCGTCAATGGTCAGCTCTCGGGTGGTCAGGGAGAGGCTCAGCCGTGCCAACGTTAATGTACTTTGGGCCGGTTCGGCAGGGTTTTGAACCCGCCGCAGAATTGCGCGGATGCGCGCCACCAGCTCCCTTGGGTTGAAGGGTTTGGGGAGATAGTCGTCCGCGCCCAGCTCCAGGCCGAGGATGCGGTCGATGTCATCCCGCCGCGCGGTCAGCATCAGGACCGGAGTTGGCGAGGTTGCCCGCAGACGGTGCAACACTTCGAAGCCATCGAGCCGGGGAAGCATGACATCCAAGATAATCAGATCAGGAGTTTGGCTCAGGGCTTTGTCGAGGCCGGTCTGTCCGTCCGCCACCTGTTCCACGGTGAACCCCTCGGAGCGGAGATACTCGCTGAGCATTTCCCTGACTTCCCGGTCGTCTTCGATTAGCAGAAGGCGGTTGTTCATGACGGTCTATTTTACAGCCTGGCAGGCAACGGTATAGCGGCTTTACACATTCTTAACACAATCATTACGCCCCCCTAACCCACCTCTAACCTCCCTTCTCCTAGAGTAGTGACCACATAAGGGATGACTTCCTTCATGGACTCAACAGGCAACAGAGGAGAGAGATGATGACTCATCGTTTGAATAGATTCCCCGGCATTGTGCTGGCGGCGGTATTCGCCATGGGCGGTGTCGGGGCAGTGAGTGCCGAGGGCGCGGTCAGAGGCGGGTTTGTCAGCGGCGATCATGGCCGGGCGGCGTCGAAGCAGTGGGCATATTCCGCTGACAGCGGTGCACGGGTGGCGGGCAGCCGCCGTGTCTATCAGGGCGATCACGGCGGATGGGGTTGGTCTCGTAAACAGACGGCGGCTGACGGGCAAGGCAATGCCTATCGCCGCAACACCCAAGCCTATCGCGGGCCGGAGGGCGGCAGCGGTTACAAAACCGTGGAACGGGGTCACAGCGCCGACGGTTCCGCCTACAAACATAAAAAGCGGGAAATCAATGGAGCTGAGGGCAGTCGCTATCTGTCGGAAAGCGACGTTCGGCGCGATGGGAACGGAGAGGTTACCGGCAGCCGCAGCGTAAAGGCTGAGGGGGCTGCGGGTAAGACCTACGAGTCGAGTATCAGCCAGCAAGAGGGTCAATGGGTGCGTGAGGCGAGTTGTGCTGATGCCGCTGGCAATTCAGTGGATTGCCGGTAATTGAGAAATCGTGTGTTAAATAGAGAAACAGGAGCATAAAGATGATGAATTCGAAAATAGTGATGTTTGCACGTGGCTGGTTGATGGTGACTCTGATGGCCATGAGTACGCTACTGATAGCCGATGACCAGGGGGTCCAGAATGCCGAGCAGTTGAGTGAGCTGATGACCGAGAAGATGGTGGATGAGTTATCGCTGACTCAGGGGCAGGGCGATCAGGCGTATCAGGTCAACCGACAGTTTGTCGAGCAGATGCAGTTGTTGAGAAAATCGAGTCAGGGTTTGCGTATCGCGCAGTTGCAGGCACTTCGGGAAGTGGTGAACGAGCGCAACGAGGCGATGAGGCAGATCATGACGAACGAGCAGTTCAATGAGTATATTGAGATGACCAAGCAACAGAAAGAGGAGCTGCGGGCGCTGATGAAAGCGCGCCGTAAGCCCGCCACCGGTTTGTAGTAGACCGGCCCGGAGACACGACTCCCCTGTCTCCGGGATAACCTATTCATCGAATTGGCTTAAAGCCCCGAGAGAGTAACTTTTCAACCCAGGATGCTAGACTTTCCGAGCGGCTTGCAGCTCCTCTCTATAGTGAAGCAATCGAGGTGCTAACAAACTAAAACTATCGCATAATAATTGCAGTAGCCCAACCCAAACACTCGCTACCATCGTGTTCTGGGCGCGAATGCTGGACATTAAGCTTATATTGAAAAGTTCAAATTGTCAGTGTGTGTCGCCTAACAAATCAATGAAGATCTCGTGAGAGTTCTGACGTAAGGCCATCAATCATTCAGTCACGGAACAAAATCTATCGGATTAGCATTAATGATAACTCCTCCCTTCAATCTCTTCGCTACTCGATGCCCAGCATGTAATAAAGAAATACGCGGTATTGAAGAAAACAACCCGTATAAAACTCTATTTAACGGTAGAGCTTACGAGTGTATTCACTGTAAGTCGAAATTGAAGTGGAAGAGAGGAACCTCTCTATTTGTTGTTCGTTACGGAATCGTTTTGGGCGCTTTAACCGGTATTTCCGGTGCAGTCTACCAATTTATCCAAAGTGGCGTGCCAAATTATACGCTGGTGGCAATCTTTGGTTTGACGGCTGTTTTTATTGTTACAGCGTTGTTTAGCGTTCCCCTGCTGAGGCTCGAAAAGTGATATACACTACTGGTTTTTTGTGGTATTGGTCGGTTCTGTTCTGGATGGTGTACTTTTCCACATTTTATTCAGCTCAAGGTAGAGCGCACTGTCACTTATAGGATTTGCTTCAATTTGAAGCGTTTGCTGAGGATGAATGATTATAAGATTATGCCATTATCGATCATTAGTAGTTTAAACCACCAACAAATAGACCAGCTTGTAACACTCTATAGCAATGAGTTTTGGTGTGACACCAGAACCTACAGTGACGTCAGTCTCATGCTGGAAAATACAGATATTGTAATAGGCGTGAAGAACGGAGCCGATGAGTTGGTAGGCTTTGTCCGAGTGCTGACAGATTATGTTTTTAAGGCGACGATTTATGATCTTATTGTGCACCCGGACTGGCGTGGCACAGGCATTGGAACTATGTTGATGGATAGTGTCATCAAGCACCAGGCGCTAAAAAATGTAGATCACTTCGACCTTAACTGCCTGCCCGAGATGTATCTATTTTATCAGCGATGGGGGTTTACGACAGAACTCGGTGGGCTGGGTTTTATGCGGCGGTTTCATCATAAAGACTAAAGAACCTCGGATTCATTCACTTTCCGTCATCCCGTTTTGCGCTTTTGTCCGGCATTCGCCGGGATGACGAAAACCTCAATCATCAGGTCCTGCCGAGTTATTGGCGAGTATTTGCGGTGATTGGCGTCCATTCGCGGCTTAATCCGCTGAGCTTAACAAAACTCCACTTCTGAATAGCTACCGAGATAGCCCAGGCGGTTGAATCTCAGGCAGCGTTGTCGACGCCAACTGGTAATAATGTGCCGTTCCGCCTTGCGGTGGGTGTCGTCGAGAAGTATCAGGCAGCTCGTTGAGAGCTGATCGCCCATGATTGGTAGCAGTCCATAGCGTCCACCGGGAATCGAGCCGGGTGGTCCGTCACAAATAACCAGTTCGAAGGGAGGGTGGCGGTTTAGAGTAGGGGCTTTGTACCAGCGAAAATCCCCATAGTCGACCAGTGGTGCATGAATCAGTTTTACATGGTGAAATCCGAGCTGTTTAAGGATCTGTCGCAGGTGTCTGTACCATTCCAGATTGTGTTCGAACACGACAAACTGACGTTGCTCGGTCTGGGTCAGTGTGGCGATCAGCAGGGTGGTGGCGCCAGATCCACACTCCAGGATGGGGCCTTTCGATTTCAGTACCCGTTCACCAACATGGCGTAGATAGGAGATGCCGGCGGCATAACCGATGTTGCCCCAGGCAATGGCTAGGAAAAAGATATCGATTCGACTGATAGCGCCTCGCTGCGCTGCAAGCTTCAAGCGGCCACTGACTAAGGTGAGCAACCAACCCTTGAGGGCTAAACGCTGTTGTTTAAATCTGATCATAATCGCTACTGATTCAACTTTGTTCAACAGTGCGCAACCGCCCTGTATGACAAAACAGTTACAACAAAAAAGTGACAGCTTGAGGCTGCTGTATGGATCCGCTGTTTGATCCTACTTCAATTTGTAAACAGATCTTAACCCAGGGCTGTTACATTAGTGTTAATCGCTGGATTAATCAGGTACTGGAACAATGAAGATGATCGAGTGGGAATCTCTGGATCGGGATGAACAGATTAAACTCAGAGAGGAGTTTGGTTACTATCTGGATTCACTGCCGCCGACATGCTCCCTGGATATGAAGATTGCCCGCTTCAATGAGTGGTTGAGTGATAGGGGTATCTCCTTTGAAAAGGAGATGGGTTGATAGATTGGTTTAGCTCGTAAGCCAGTTCACGCTAGGGTTATTTCGTATGCCTATTTGCAATATCCAATGTTACGATCCGATGTTGAGTTAAAAATAGCTTTAACTCGTACAGTGTTATTAATATTTAATAGGGATGTTGTTTATGAACAAAAGGACATTGATTCATTTATTTTCTCTGTTACCACTTGCCTTTATCTTCGCGCTTCAGGGCTGCGGAGGAGGTGGTGGTAATGACAATGCAACCGAACCGGAACAAACAGAAACGGATCAAACAGATACAGATGACAACACGACCAATAGCGGTCTCAGATCAAATATATGGATGACTGCGAATTGTGCGCAAGACAATCAAGGCGTCTACTATAAAACGCTGGTTGAATTTAACATCGACGGCACACTCTATTTTGGATACCAAGATTTTCAGGACACCAGCTGCGCAACGCCAAAAACTGAATTTAACTTACCCGATCTTGATGTGGGAAGGTACACAACAGGCGAGAGCAGAACATTACAGGACGGTGCAAGTGGAACCTCGATTTCCCTTATGGTTGGTGGCGGCACGATTGATGGTGCTTTTACGATTACAAGTCAAAACGCCCTCTGTTTTACGAGTAATATTTCATTTAATACTCAGGGTATTTCGAATCAGGGCGGTGGTGCAGAGCAAGCCGATTACAATAACTGCCTGACCGCCCACAGTGCGGCAAATAATCCAAACCCAAACCCAAACCCAAACCCAAATCCAAACCCAGATACGAGTAGTAACATCTTGCTTGGTAAGTGGCTGAACGTAAATACATGTCTGCCTGCTGACGATGGTTACTATATGCTAATTGCCTATCAATTTACTGAAGATAATCGCGTGTTGCTCTCTGCGGCGCCGTTCGATAACAGTGGCTGTCAGGGGGATAGCTCGACTACGGGCTACATCGAGTCTGACCCACCCATGACCTACCTCGATCAGGGCCAAACTACATTGCCTGACGGTACTCAGGGTTACAGCTTGCAGATCGCTATAGGGAGCGATTACGCGAATGGCTATTATACCCTCGACTCTCAAAACAGACTGTGTGTCTCCTACAATTTGGGTCTCACCTATTTTGAAGATACGGATTCAACAGATATCAATTACAATAATTGCATGATCTCTATGGGTGCAGAATAATTCACCTGAGAGTCGTTACAATTTGTTGAATTGTCTTTACTCACGTTAAGAGTGGCTGGTATTGCATTGCCGGCCACTCTATTTGTGACTCAAGGGTTCTGTTTCACCGTGATTCACGTTTTTACTCGGTGAAGTGATTACCGCCAAGCGAGAGGTCAACTAAATAGGACGGCAGATGATGCCTGGCTTGGCGTAATTGCCTTTTCTGAGTTATTTCCCTGAGCCCTGATTGAGGGGTAACTCCATCGTGAAGCTAACCCCATCCGTTAGGTTTTGTGCCCACACCCTGCCTTGATGGAACTCGGCAATCAATCGCACCAGATAGAGCCCTAAACCGAGATGAGGTTGCTGATCGCTGGATGAAGTGCGACGGCTGCTGATTGAAGAGAACAGAGTTTGTTGTGTGCGCTCATCAAGCAGAGGCCCCCGATTCACCACACGGATGACGACGCTATTTTCTCCATCGTAATGCAGCTCGATCCCTATGGGGCTCTCATTCAGATGGAAATCCACCGCATTACTGATCAGTTTATCCAACGCTTGGCTGATCAGCTCAGGCGAAACCTGGCTGATGATCGGCTTCTCAGGCAGTTTGGTTTCGAATCGAATCGATGGGTAGCTGTCTGCGTATCCTTGCGAGAGTCCCTGCAGGAGCATTGTAAGATCGGTTTCAACTACTTCGGTCTGTTCTAGGGACTGCTCCAGTCGTGTGGCTTCCCGTAAACGGGTCAAAATCTGGTTCAGTCTGAGCGTCCCCTCCTGGGCACGTTTTGCATAGACCAATGCGGCAGAGGATTGCGCCTTGGTTTGCGGATTTGAGTCAATCTCGGCCTCCAGGTTTTCGAGGGAGGATCGAATCACACTCAGCGGGGTCCGAAATTCATGCGCCAGTCGTGAGGCCATGGATTCAAGATAGTGGCTGTACTCCTTGGTACGTTTCAACACCGCACTGAGGCTGGCATCGAGCTGGCCCAACTCATCTCTCTGTTTGGAGGTGGTAATCGGCTTCAGCAGCCGGCCGTCTGGACTGACGGCCTGCTGGTATTTGGTACTGAGACGGGTGATTCGGCTGGTGATGGATGTGGCCAGCAGTAGCAGGCTTCCTCCGGTCACAATAAACAGACCCAGGCTGATCAATAGCAGATTCTCAATCGCACTCTGCTGAAGTATCAAGATTTCCTGGCTGCTCTGTTCGACAACCAATGCCCCCATGATTTTCCCATCTACCCTGATTGGATAGGCGCTCGAAAGCATCGTCAGATTGGTGCCGGGCGCCTGATAGCGATAAACAGCGCCCTCACCGGAGAGCGCCTGTCGAATCTCCGGGCCATCCAGACGGCCCAGTCTCTCACGCTCGCTGAAGGGTTCAGGTTGATCATCAGAAAGTATCAGGGAGATCAGTCGCTGGGGCAGGCTCTGCAGCTTGTGGGTGGCCGTATGGACCGCCCCATGTCGTCCAATTACCTGCCGCAGCGGGTTGAGCAGCGTATAGCGATGACGCTCGTCTGCCAGACCGTGCAGTATTGTTTCCACCTCGGCTGTGGGCCGGCTGAGGTAGGCGAGACTGGTGTTGTATTGCAGGCCTGAGGTGGCCAGTTTTACCGCGGGTTTTCGCCCGGTCTGGTCATAATCGATTACCGCCACGGAGATTCTGCCTGCCGTCAGCGTGCGGGGCAGGCGTAGTTCGACGCGATAGCCGGTCTCTGTCTCCTGCCACTCTCCGGAGAATCCCGGAATGGATTGACCGCTCTCTTGCTCTTGAACATGGATCCAGCCTGGTGCCGGGGTGCCGAGCAGCAGCTGTCTGCTGTTACCCCCGTCACCGGGCAGGGCAAGTATTAAATGATCGCCAGCGGCAATATTCTGCTCGTTGGGCGGGTAGGTCAGTTGCTCATCCTCGACTTCCAGCAGCAGATAGAGGTCGTTGCGATGGAATCCGGCCAGCCAATCCAAGGCTAATGTCCGGTTTTGGGCACCAGTTGCACTGAAATGCTCTGCCTGAGGTTTGAGGGTCAGCCACTCGTCGGCATAACCATCGATCACTGGCGGGTTGTCCAGTGGGAAGGCGTAGAGAGAGGGTGTGGTACTTGAGTTGACAGGTTGTTGTGCAAGCCATTTCACCGATTGCACGGCCAACAGATTGGCGATGATTTCGGCACGGTTCATCAATAACCGCTGTTGTGCCTCTCTCAGCGCCAGCTCCATGCCCTGCAGATAGTGGTAACCCGCCCAGGGAATCAGCAATAGGGTTAGTGAGGCCAGCAGCAGCTTGAAGCGTAGGGACCGAAGGAAACCGGGGGGCGTCTGCACTGTTTAGGGTTTCCAGCGGTATCCCGCGCCGTAGACCGTGTCGATATGAGCAAACTCAGGATCGACTTCGAGGAATTTTCGTCGAATGCGTTTGATGTGGGTGGAGATGCTGCTGCTGTCCACATAGATATGGGCTTCCTCCATCAGCTTATCCCGACTGCGTACATGGCCCGGGTGGCGAACCAGGGCGTGCAGCATCCAGAATTCGGTCACCGTGAGCTGTAGCGGGGATCCCCGCCACTCAGCCAGTAACCGGTCCGCATCGATACGAAGATCATTGCGTTGCAGCGGTTGTTGCGGTGTTTGCGGTTCCTGCATCGCCTCGATGCGTCGAAACAGAGCGGCAATCCGTGCCACCAGGTGAGGCAGACTCGTCTCCTTGCTGATGTAGTCGTCCGCTCCGAGGCGCAGGCCGGCCACCGTATCGAAATCGCTGTCTCTGGCGGTAAGAAAGATGATCGGCAGGGTGCTGGAGCGACTACGTAGCTCCCGACAGAGCTCAAATCCACCATCCACATCATCCGCCAGGCCGATGTCCAGGATCACCAGGTCGGGCAGATCGCCGCTGAAGGCAGTGAGTGCCTCAGCACGGCTGGCAAAACCCTTTACCCGATAACCCTGGCGGGTTAGATAGTCGATCGTATTGTCACGGATCGCCTGCTCGTCTTCGATGATGGCAATTTCTCTCTTAGCCACAATACTGTCTGGTTATCTGTTTGGTTCGATTGCATCCGTCTTAAGATATTCGATTATACCTGGAGAGGGGGCTGCTAACTATTGTTTAACCTGAAGTGGGAATTCGGTGCATGGGTTCATGGCCGCGAATGGGTATTAATCACGGTAAATGGTCTTTTTTTATTATTCGTCCGCAAATGAACGCGAATAAACGCAAATGTTGTCGTTAAAATTGGATTAGAAACATATCAGCTTATGAGGCTTTCTGTTTTTTTGTATCTTCTAAATGATGTGGAAGATTGAAGCAGAGTCAGTATTGTGGCGCAGAAAACCATGGGACACATTGCTGGAAATAGACTCTAAATTTGCGTTTATTCGCGTTCATTTGCGGACTGAGCCATCTTTTCCAGCCGCCTCAGTTTTGCAGAGTCTCTGTTCGGAATTTTTGCGTTGGCCGGTTTTTCACCGGTATTTCTGGGGAGGGTCTGCCGATGTAGTAACCCTGGGCATAGATCACGCCGATCTCTTTGAGCTGTATCAGGGTTGCTTCGTCTTCGACAAATTCAGCGACCGTATCCTTGCCCAGAGCGGTGGCCATTTCTGTCAATGCCTTGACGAATACCTGATCCATGGAGTTGGTGGGCAGTTGTCTGATGAAAGAGCCGTCAATCTTGACGATGTCCAGAGGGAGTTCACGCAGATAGTAGAAGGAAGAGAAGCCGACACCGAAATCATCCAGTGCAAAGCGGCAGCCAATCGATTGCAGTTCTCTCATCAGCCGTTCGGCCGCATTCACATCCGCCAACGCCGCGGTCTCTGTCAACTCGAAAACCAGTCGGGTGGGATCGATGCCGCTGCTGTTGACCAGGTGGGTCAGCTGCGGGAGCAGTTCCGGGTCGTCGATCACCCGGCCCGACAGGTTGATCGACAGGGTGATATCGATATCCTGCTTGTTGAGGTTGGCCAGTTTGGCTACTGAGGCTCGTAAAACATAACGATTGATCTGGTGAATAAGACCGGTACGCTCGGCAACTGGAATGAACTCACCGGGCATGGCGATCGAACCATCCTTTTCCACCATTCTGATCAGTACTTCGTAGTGAGAGATGATACCGCTGCTGATCTCCAGAATCGGCTGGAAGTAGAGTATGAAACCATCCTCTGTCAGGGCTCGCTCGATCTTGTCCTTCCAGGTGGCTCGGGCACTCATCTGTTCTCGAGCCTGTTCACTGCTGGAGAAGAGGTGCCACTGGTCGCGGCCCGACTCTTTGGCCTGATACATGGCGAGATCCGCATTGGAGAGCAGTTCGTTGGCGTTGCTGCCGTGGTTGGGGTAGGCAACGATACCGATGCTGGCAGAGACCCGGTGGCTGTGGCCCTTCAGTGGAATGGTAATCTTTTTCAGTTCATTGAGAATCTTGTCCGCATAGCGTGTGGCCGCCGGAATATCCGCTTCCGGTATGACAATGGCGAACTCATCTCCCCCCAGACGTGCGATAAGATCGGTTGAACGGGTGATCTCACGCAGTTTGCGGGCCACGATCTGCAACATGGCATCGCCGGTGTGGTGTCCGCTGGAATCGTTGATGTACTTGAACTGGTCCAGATCGAAAAACAGCAGTGCACTGGAGTGGTTGTAGCGCTCAGCCAGGGTGATGATTTTTTCAAACTCGGTCTGGAAGTAACGACGGTTGTTGAGTTCAGTCAGCGGGTCGTGGTTAGCCAGCCAGGCCAACCGCTGTTCCGCCAGTTCCCGGTCGGTGATATCGAGCCCGACGGAGAGTACCACAGGTAGGCCGGCAACCGGCTTTTCGATCAGGTTGGAGTGGACCCAGGAGATGGTTTTATTCTGTCCATCCGATGAGAAGGCAGATGCGTCATGCTGGTAGACATGGATCATTCCCTGCCTCAAGCCGTTCATCACCGGCAGCATCTCACTGGCAACCTCGGCATTCATGAAGAGATCGCTGAAATAGCCGCTTGCCCGCCGATAGTCATTAATCCCGATAAATTTACACCCTTCGGTGTTCATCGTCAGGATGGCACCATCCATATCCTGGGTGAGGATGATTACCTGTGCGCTGTTCATGATGGTACTGAGGAAATCCCGCTCCCGTGCCAGCTCTTCACTGCGTTTAATCAGGCTGTTGGTGTTATGGGCGATCTCTTCATTGAGGCTTTCCAGTGTGTAGGTCAATTCTATGGCGGATTCACTGGCGATATCGATCTCATCCTGATACCAGTCGTGGTGTTTCAGACTGAGCGTTTGGCGTACCTGTTGAAAGGCATTTTTTGCCAACAGCGGTAGACTGTCCGAGATCATCAGCAGACGTTTCATCGGATTCCACAGTACGGCAGCCAACATCAGTTCAGAGAGAATAAAACCGAGGATGCCGATCAATACCGAGTGGATGGTTGCTTTCCGGATCTGCTGTACTACCGATGTGATATTACTCACCAGAATGAAATCTGCGGACAGTACTGAGGCGTCACTGCTGGCCGGAACCAGATTGAAGGTGTAATCCTCACGGTTGTATCGGGTTGTGTGGCCCTGATCGATGAGGGTCATTAAATCGACCTTTTGAGCCGTATCCTCAAACAGGGGTAGTAGTTTTTTCAGGTTGCTCGAGGCGCTGATATAGCGCTGCCAGTTGTTTAAATATCGGGAGTGATTGTCGAACCGGGAGGGCTGTTCGATGTGGCTGATGACGGCAATATCGGTTTTCGCCAGTTCGTTGAATTCGATAATCAGATCGGCGATGGATCGTCCCACCAGGATGACTCCGGCATGCTTGCCTTTGTAGAGCAGAGGCGTGGCCACATACTGGCTGCAGCGAATATCACATTGCAGCATGGTCAACGGTGTCTCCAGCTTGTTGACCGAATTGACAAGCTCTATGAAGGGGGCGCCAAGGGCACCGGTCTGCCAGTTAAACTCCAGAATGTTCTCACTGCTGTAATAGGCCGCCTCTTCGAGGCCCCACTCCATCTCCAGGGTAACGGCACTGTGCATGAAAAAGGTCTGTAGCTTTTCACTCAGTGGAATGGTGTTGTCCTGGCTGGCGGCCTCCGCCAGGGAGGGGATCATCAGTGCGATCTGTTCCAGGCGAAAGAAGCTGGTATCGAGCAGCGACCTGACCTGTCTGTTCTGCTGTTCATGGATCTGTTGTTGATAGGTGTCGAACAGCTTGAGTTGCTGCAGGTAGCCCATGCCGGCCAGCCCGGCATTCATGATCAGCACCACCAGACTGAACAGCAGCATCACTTTCCACTTCAGACTGAGGAAGTAAGGCTGTTTCTCTTCCTTGTGCTCGCCAATTAAGCCATTCAGATCTTGTTGCGGCATCTGCTTGCTCAAAAACTGTAGGAGACGAGCAGTGAAAAGAGGTTCCAGTTACGGGACCGCTCGTTAGGTGGTGGATTTTCCAGGTTGGAGAGAAAAATCGTGCCGTCCACCTGGCTGAACTCGCCCCGAACGATCAGTCCGTCCGCTACCTCCCAGAGTAGCCCCAGCGTGGAGACCCTGCTATAGAAATTGTGTGCTTCCAGTCCCAACCGCTGAGCCGTCTTTTCGCCTCTTTTGTCCTCCTTGTCATAGTGACTCTCCTCATAACGGGCAAACAGTTCCAGATCGTCGAACAGTCGGTAGGTGCCTTGCAGGTAGTAGCCATCCAGCGTGGTATCACCGGCATCCAGCAGGCCGCCAAAACCGGAGTAGTTTAGAGGTTCCTGCATATACTCTACTGTCAGACTCCAACTGCCACTGTTGTATTGGGCAGAGAGAACCCGATAGTCGATGTGGACTTGGCCATCCGCTAGCTGGCTGGTCTCCGCATCGAGTTTTAATTGGGCACTGCTGTAGGCAAGATTGAAACGTCCTCCATCCCATTCGTAGAGCAATCGCCCGCCCAGTGTCAGCCCATCCTGTTCCATTTCAGGGTCGAGCTGCGGGTTGAGATAGGACTTTTCAACATTTTCGTCGATTGGGGTTTTTCCACCGATCAAGCGAAGTGAAAAACGGTGATCGTCAACCAACATATCGCCAAACAACTGAGCACCGTCATTCGATAGCACCATGTTTCTCACCCGATCCCAGTAGATGGCTTGAGGCATAAAAATACCAGGACGGGTTGCGGCTACGTCCCGGGTGTCGTTGTAGAGGCCGAAGGGATTCTTATAACGACCCACGACAATGCCGATGCGATTGGCATCCGCCATATAGAAGGTGGTATCGAGCTGGGCATAGTCCAGGTCCAGAGAGCCGTCATACATCTCGCCGGCACGGCGGGAGAGAAGCTGAATCGATGCCAGAGTGCTTGGGGTGAAACGATATGAGCTATTAATGCCCAGCTCCCGAAAATCCCAACTGCCATCCTGACTGTCGCCAAAGAAGCTGTTCTCGGTTGTCTTTACATAGGCCTGGGTCAAGAACCCATGCACCTGTAAGGCACCGTCCAGTTGGTCGAGTTGAGACGCTGACAACCCATTGACAGATAGCAGCAGCAGTGCCAAAAGCCTTGTGGCCCAGCACTTATTCAACGGAGAGCTTCCGTACACGCTCATTGATATAGTCCTCGGAAAGATAGCCGATAGCGCCAGGTGTGTTTTCAATCTGCTGCAGCATCTCTGCTTCAGTATTGACTTTCATCGGGGCCTGTCCCATTCCGGAGTAGATCTGTCGATTCCAGGCGCGTCGCAACTGATGGGGGAAAACCCCAAGTACATGTTTACTGAAGTCAGCGTGTTGTGATGTTTTATCCCCCATAACAAAGACCCGTATCGGTGTGCCATTCGGCCACTGGGTCATACGCATACTGAAAATGGAACGTAGGGTATTGCGGGAAAGACTCTCGTAATCGATGTCCCGATTGATCACTAGGTCGACAGAATTTGCTGAACTTGATACACAAAGCAGCAAACCGACTGCAAATGCTCGATGGTTGGTTATCATTTTTTAAGGGCAGTTCCTTGCAGATGCTTTTCCGTGTCGGCATTCCTCATCAGTAACTTTAGTCCATAAATTGTTTATGGTTTTTTTAAACAGTTGATGAAACAGTCAATCTGTCATCCTTTTTTAGGTATCACTCTTCCAATCCATCTCCAAATCAAAATATTCCCAACAACTCGGCAAATACTCTTTAATTCCTGAATGCCTAAGTGTCAACAGCCCCTTATTGTAGGCGTAGAACTGGTTGCTGCCATTTTTCTGCCACATTTTGTCATTGGATAGCCCCCGTTTGGTTCCAAACGGGCCATTTCTCAGGTGTGTAATTACTCCCGGAAACCAAAGTATTCCGGCGCCGGCAAGGAGTGCCACTGTCCACCATGGAGGGTGCGCTGGTTCAACATCCAGGAGTAAGTAAAATGAAAAAGCATCTTATCATCGTCTCTTTGGCCGGTCTGCTGTTACAGCAACCCGTGTTTGCCCAGGATCAAGCTGAGTTGACAGACAAAGAGGGGTTTTACGGCTCTCTGCTTGGCCTGCTGGCCGGTGGCCTGTTGGGTGGACCGCCTGGCGCGGTTCTCGGTTTTACCGGTGGTGCGGTGATCGGTGATCTGCAGGCGCAGAATCAGAAGTTGGCGTTAGCCGCAAAAACCTTTCCAGATACTCAGACAGAGCCCGATTTCCTCTTGGATCAGGCCCAACTCCACCAGCAACAGTTTCAACATCAACAGGGGAAAGAGTCACTACTTGCTCTCCAACAGGGATTCAGCTTCTGCCTGGGATTTCGTACCGGTAGCAGTCAGATAGAGCCGAAGATGGTTGAGCAACTGAACTCCCTGGCGGAGATGCTCAAAGCCTTCCCCCAATTTCAGCTGCTGGTTGAAGCCGGAGCCGATCAGCGTGGCACAGAGGCGTTCAATCACCAACTGAGTCGCCAGCGTGCCGAGGCGGTGGCCAAAATGCTGATCGATGCCGGTCTCTCATCCGAGCGGATCAAGATGCGGTATCAGGGGGAGTCCGCTGCCGTCTATCCGTTGACCGATGTGGAAGGTCTCGCCTTTGACCGCATGGTGCAACTCACCCTGCTGCATGGAGAGTCTTCATGAAAGCGAGGCTTCAGCCAATCAGCGAAGCCTTTCTTTACGGCTCGCCGGAACAGATTCTCGGCTTCAGTTGTCGTCGGGTTGCCGTGCCGCCCCGGCGGGCCGTGAAACAGAAAAAAGCACAGATGGGAGGCCGCGATGGCTGCAAACAGAGAAACTGATCTCAACGCGCCGCTCAAAATCCACTTCAGCAGAGCCTTTGTCATCGATATGCTGTTTACCCTGCTGGCCGCGATTATGACTGGGGTGTCTGGCGGACTGTTACTGATCCTGCTGGTGTTCGGCTGGAGCAGTGTACAGGCCGATCCAACCGGTGAGTCTGCGGCCGGGCTGCAGCTGATGAGTCTGGACGGGCGTCACATCGAGATGGCGCCACTGCTCAATACCAAAGTCGATATCGATGTGGCGGGGATGCTGGCCTGGGTGAAAGTGGAGCAGGTGTTTACCAATCCCAGCCAAATCTGGATGGAGGGCAACTACCGGTTTCCCCTGGCGGAGGGAAGTGCGGTGGAGCGGATGAGGATGGCGATCGGCGACCGCCGTATTGACGGGGTGATCGAAGAGAAGGCGGAAGCCAAGCGGATCTTTAAGCAGGCCAGAGAGACGGGTAAAAGAGCCAGTCTGCTGTCTCAGCAACGACCCAATATCTTTACCCTTTCGGCCACCAACATTGCGCCGGGTGAGCAGGTTCGGGTAACGATCGAATATCAGCAACAGGTGCGTTTTACCGGGGAAGCGTTCGAACTGCGATTCCCCATGGTGGTGGCCCCCCGCTATATTCCGAAGCAAATATCTGAAGCTGAGGCTGCCGCTATTACACCGCCGGTTATTGCGCAGGGCGCCGGTCTGATCAATCCCCTGGCGATGGAGGTTCGGATCGATGCCGGTATGCCTCTGTCGGAGGTGGTCAGTCGATATCACCGTATGGTGGAAGAGCGGAACGAGCCGGGTGTGGTCCATCTAAGGCTGGCGGATGGTGAAGTACAGGCGGATCGGGATATTGTCATCAACTGGCGTCCGCAGATCGGCGCAGAACCGGAACTGGCCCTGTTTCGTGAACAGTGGCAGGGGCAGGATTACGCGTTATTGATGTTGATGCCCCCGCTTGGTGGGACGACCGAGCAGGTGTTGTCGAGGGAGCTGGTCTTCATTATCGACCGTTCCGGATCGATGAGCGGCCCCTCCATGGCGCAGGCCAAAGCTGCTTTGAAACTGGCTGTCAGCCGTCTCAAGTCAAATGACCGGTTCAACCTGATCGCCTTCAACAATCGCAGTGAATCCCTGTTCTCGGATCCCCAAGCAGCAACCAGCACCAATCAGCAGCGAGCGATCGCTTTTATCGACCGGCTTCGTGCCGATGGCGGGACCGAGATGATGCCGGCTCTCGAATTGGCCCTGAGACAGCGTGCCCAGGCAGAACGTTTGCGTCAGATCGTTTTTCTCACCGATGGCAGTGTCGGCAATGAGCAGCAGCTGTTTCGCCTGATCCAGGACAAGCTGGGCGACAGCCGACTCTTCACGGTCGGAATCGGATCAGCACCGAACAGCCATTTTATGCGGCGGGCGGCCGATTTTGGCCGTGGCTCGTTCAGCTATATCGGGGATCTGTCGGAGGTCTCCAGCGCCATGCAGAAACTCTTTACCAAGCTTGAGCACCCCAGTATGAGAGATATTCGGCTCGACTGGCAGGGTCGCGGAGAACTTGAGGTAGAACCGCAGCGTCTGCCCGATCTCTACCTGGGTGAACCTCTGTTGTTGGCTCTCAAAGGGGCGGATCTCGATGGTCGACTCCAGGTGACGGGTGAACGGGGTGAGACACTCTGGAGACGACTGGTCGATCTTGGTAACGGGGAGACCCGGCGATCCGGGGTACATGCCCTGTGGGCCAGGGAACGGATCAAATCGATCATGGCATCGACTGCCATCACTTTGCAGCAGCGGCGTGAACAGGTCCTGAAAATTGCACTGGAGCACCAATTGGTCTCACCCTACACCAGCCTGGTGGCGGTAGAGAAGACTCCGGTGAGGCCGGCGGATGAGTCGCTGCACGGTGGGGATCTACCGGTCAGTCTGCCGGCCGGCTGGTCGGCTCAGGCGGTATTCGGGCCGCTGCCCAGGACGGCCACCTGGGCGCCAACCTATCTATTGATCGGGATGGCACTTTTGGGTCTGGCCTGGATCGCCCTGTGGCTAGGTTCAAGGGTCAATGGCAACAGGTTAAACTGGCTTGTCGATCGGGGCTGATGGGTGGGACTGAGACTGGTTCAGTCGGTCGCCCTGCTGATTGCGCTGTTCGGCGGCGGCATGGTGGCAAAGGGGCTGTGGATCGAAGCCAAGGCCTGGCTTGCCCAGGGGCTGATCCATCTCGCCTGGCAGCAGACACTGAATGGCCAGCCGCAGGCTCTACCCTGGCCCTGGGCGGACACCTGGCCGGTAGCCAGGCTCGAATCACCCCGCCTCGGGGTGAGCCGTCTGGTACTCAGTGGCGATAGTGGCTCAGCGCTGGCCTTTGGTCCGGGCTGGGCGGAACAGAGTACCCCGCCCGGTGGGGTGGGGCGCAGTTTTATCTCCGGTCACCGGGATACCCATTTTCGTTTTCTCAAAGATCTGCGGATCGGTGATATTCTCGAGCTTCAGGGGAGCGATGGCAGGCAGACAGACTATCGGGTGGTTGAACATCTGGTGGTTGATCAGCGGCAGGGATGGCAGATTCCCCTGACAGGTCCCCAGGAGCTGATCCTGGTCACCTGTTTCCCTTTTGATGTATTGATACCTGGGGGACCGCTGCGTTACATCGTCCGTGCAGAAATTGCCGGCTGAATCCCCATTCCTGCCTATTTCAGGTTAGAATCAATAACCTGTCTCCATTGGGCCAACTAAGCGGCCTTTTGGCGTCGCCCTGGAATCGTCAATGATATTAAAAAACCGCCGATGAAGCCGATTCGAATCTTCCGCCATATGGTCTGCAAGCCTCCGGGCTTTCTCGGGGACTATCTGCATCAACGCTCCGTACCCTGGGAAATGGTCTGCGTGGATGAAGCTAATCCGGTGCCACAGCAAACCGATGATGTCTCCGCACTGGTCTTTATGGGAGCGGGGGTAAGTGTCAACGACCAACTCTCCTGGATGGCGGGGGAACTGGCGCTGATACGCAAGGCGATTGAGGTGGGTCTGCCAGTCCTGGGTATCTGTTTCGGGGCTCAGATGATCAGTCGGGCATTGGGCGGTGAGGTAACCCGAGGTGACGACATGGAGATCGGCTGGCATCCGGTACGAGGCATTCCGCAGCATGATCAGGCGGGGTGGCTGCGGGGGTTGCCCGAGCAGTTCATGGCGTTTCATTGGCATGCGGACACCTTCACTTTACCCGCCGGCAGCCGATGGATCATGGAGAGTGACTGCTACCCCCACCAGGGATTTGCTCTGGGAGATCATCTGGGTCTGCAGTTTCATCTGGAGATGACCCAACCGATGATTAAGAACTGGATTGAACGTTACGGCAGCGATCTGCACGCCCACACGTCATGCCGTCAATCCGCTGAGACCATTTTGCAGAATCTAGATCAGCAGATTGCCCGGCTGCACGAGATCTCCGCTATTATCTACGGTAACTGGCTGAACAGAGTGCTATGCAGGCAATGAAGTTTTGGATTTTGTTACTGATTTTTTGGGCGTTGGCGGCCCAGGCAGCACCCAATGCACCCCTCGAGGCTGTCATGGAGCAGCTGGATCGGGACGCCGGGCAACGTATCGCCGCCCGCTTCGAACAGGCCGGTGTCGACTTTCCCCCTCAGCGGGTGCAGCTGATCGCATTGAAAGAGAGTCGTCGTTTGGAGTTGTGGGCCTACTCCCAGCAGCGTTGGTGGTTCATCCACGACTACGCCATCTTCGCCGCCAGCGGTGAAGCCGGGCCCAAGCTACGGGAGGGTGACAAACAGGTGCCGGAAGGCTTCTACCGCATCGTCGGCCTAAACCCAAACAGCCATTTTCATCTGTCGATGAGGCTCAACTATCCCAACGCCTTCGATTGGGTGCAGGCCGGTCTCGAGGAGCGCCATTCACCCGGATCGAATATCTACATCCATGGGAGTGCCTGGTCGGCCGGTTGCCTGGCGATCGGCAATCACTATATCGAGGAACTTTTCTATCTGGTGGCCAGACTCGGTGTGGAGAGGGCGGCCGTACTGATTGTTCCCTACGACTTCCGCAGCCGGGCAGTCACGGCAGCGGAAGAGCCCGTCTGGTTGGATGAACTCTACCGCTATCTGAAACTGCGACTGGCCAAGTTTCCCTTGTCGGAGAAGCGCTCAAGCTGTGGATTAGGCTGTGCCAGGGTCGGCTATGGACGGCAGCTGGCACCGAATTGAAGCGGCCTGGAGTTCGAAATCAAAATTGGCAGTAGGCTGCTACGGCGGCTGAAAGTCGATTAGTTGGTCAACGGGTCAATCGGTTACTTCAAATTGGCAAGATAGGTTGCCACCGCTTCCATATCCTGGTCATCCAGACGGATCGCGACACCGGTCATCCAGACATTGGTACGTTTGCCGGTACGATCGCGGAACTCCTTCAGCATCTTGACCACATAATCGTAGCGCTGACCTGCCAGCAGGGCATAACCCTCCTGGCCACGACCATTCTCCCCGTGACACTCCACACAGACATCTTTGTAGATCTGCTGGCCTTCCTTCAGTAGTTCAGGTTTGCCGCCGCCGGATAGTTTTATATCCATCTCGGCGTAGTAGATGGCAATCTTGATTTTATCCTCCAGGGTGAAGGTTTTGGCCAGATTGCTCATCAGATAATCGTTGCGCCGGCCATCGCCGAAGCGTTGAAACTGGTCCACGATGTAAACCGGGTTCTGACCGGCCAGATTGGGCGTTAGTGGCTGTGTCGCCATACCATCGCTACCATGGCAGGTATTACACAGTACGGTTCTGTCTCTGCCCTCTTTGGCCATACTCTTTTTCAGTTTTTCATTTTTGGCGATCTCTGCAATGCGCTTTTCCAGCATGTTTCGCAGCTGCATGGCTTGATCGTCATCCACCTCGGCTGTCGCAACGGATTGTGCCGACAACACCAGAAACAGGATGGGGATCGATACTAACTGTTTAAAAAAGCCAGACATGGGTTGCATACTTTTTCCTAACGATGTTCAGTGTCCGTACCTATATTTAGCGACCGTCATTTTTGAGACTTGATTCACGAAAATGAATTTTAGGCATTAATTGCCTGAAATCATCTATTTAATTCACTTTCGCAATCTCTTGAGTGGAATCTCCTGGACTCTTTTGTCTGCCTGCTGGGGTATCATGCCGCCTGGAAAGGGTGCACAGTGCAACCTTTCCGGCAGTGACAGATATGACTCATATTAACCGAATTCTGATTGACCATGGCGAAACCCCGAAAAAAAACCGTTCGTAAACCGCGCAAGCAGAAACGGGGCGTCTCATGGCGGCGATGGCTGTGGCTGGTGGTGATCACCCTGCTACTTGGTGTGTTGTTATATACCCTCTACCTGGACCGGGTGGTTCAGGCCCGCTTTGAAGGTCAGCGTTGGTCGCTGCCAGCCAAGGTTTACGGTCGTTCGCTCGATCTCTATCCCGGGGCACCGGTGACCCTGCCCCATCTGCAGCACACCCTGTTGGGACTGGGGTATCGACAAGTGAAACACCCGGATCGACCGGGTGAGTATTCCAGCTACCGGGGCAGGGTCCTGCTGCGTACCCGGCCATTTCGTTTTCCCGATATCGATCGTCCCAGTGACTATCTGGAAGTATCGATGGATGAGCAGGGCGTCGCTTCGCTGAAACGGGCCTCGAACGGTGAGCCGGTTGGACACTATCGCATCGAGCCCAGACTGATCGGCAGTCTCAGGTCGGCTCATGGCGAGGATCGCATCCTCACAAGCCGGGAAGAGCTCCCTGAGCTCCTGGTCGATGCTCTGATCGCTGTAGAGGATCGCAACTTCTATCACCACTTCGGTATCGACCCGATCGCCATCGCCCGGGCTCTGTGGGCCAACCTGAGAGCCAAACGAGTGGTGCAGGGCGGAAGTACCCTGACACAGCAATTGGTGAAGAACTTTTTTCTCAATCCGGAGCGTAGCCTGTGGCGAAAATTCAATGAGGCGCTGATGGCGGTTATTCTCGATCTGCGCTACAGCAAGGATGAGATTCTGCAGGCCTACGCCAATGAGATCTATCTGGGGCAGCAGGGTGGACGAGCGATTCACGGTTTTGCCCTGGCCAGCCGTTTCTACTTCAATCGGCCGCTTGCGGAGCTGGACCTGCCCCGTTTGGCGATGTTGGTGACACTGGTGCGCGGACCCTCGGCCTATGATCCCAGGCGCCACCCCCAGCAGGCGAAAAAGCGTCGCCAACTGGTGCTGCAACTGATGCAGGACCAGGGAGTGATCGACGCTCAGCAGGCGACCAAGGCCAAGCAGGCTCCCCTGGGGGTAGAACGGGGCAGCCTGCAAAGCTCAGGCAGCCCGGCCTTCATGGATCTGGTCAAGCGCCAGCTGCGTCGGGACTACAAAGAGGCCGATCTGAATGCGGGTGGCTTGCGGGTCTTTTCAAGCCTCGACCCCTGGCTTCAGGAGCGAGCAGAGCTGGCCTTATCGAAGCAGTTGAAGGGGTTGGAAAAGGCGCGGGGGCTGGCTGCAGGCAGCCTACAGGGGGCGGTGACTCTGGCTGACGTGGAGACCGGTGAAGTGACCGCCCTGGTGGGGGATCGAAATCCCCGCTATGCAGGATTTAACCGGGCGCTCGACGCGATACGGCCGGTTGGTTCCCTGATCAAGCCGGCGGTCTACCTCAGCGCCCTGGACCAACCGGCTCGCTATCAACTGTTTACCCCGCTGGTAGACAAACCGATACGCATCAAGGGGGCCAATGGTGAGATCTGGGCACCGGATAATTATGACAATCTGATCCATGAGGATGTCAATCTGCAGCAGGCTTTGGTGGAGTCGTTGAATCTGGCCACGGTGCATCTGGGGCTCTCGGTCGGCTTGAAATCGGTGCTCGACAGTCTCTATCAACTGGGCATCAGGCGTCCCATCTCCGCCTATCCCTCCCTATTATTGGGGGCGGTGTCGCTGTCACCTCTGGAGATGACTCAGATGTACCAAACTTTGGCAAACGGGGGGTTCAGTGCGACCCTGAAATCGATTCGGGAGGTTACCGACAGCCAGGGAGAGCCCCTCTCCCGCTACCCCCTGGAGATCGAGTCCAGAGCCGATAGCAAAGCGGTCTATCTGTTACGCCAGGCACTGCAGGAGGTAACCCGTAGTGGAACCGGCAAGGCGTTACAATGGCTGTTACCAGACCACACCTCAGTTGCCGGCAAGACGGGTACCACCGATAAGTTGCGTGACAGCTGGTATGCGGGTTTTGACCGTCGTCGGGTATCGGTGGTCTGGATCGGTCGTGATGACAATGCACCGACCGGGCTGACCGGTTCCTCCGGTGCCATGCGGGTCTGGGCTGAGCTGATGAACAGCATCGGTATCCAATCCCTGCTTGAGGATCTGCCAAGAGGTGTTGAGATGGTGGCCATTGATCCGCTGACCGGACTGAGGGGTGAGGGGTGTCGGGATGCAGTAGACTATCCTGTTATCAGCGGTACGATAACACTGGATAGCGCTCCCTGTGCCAGTAGCCATTCACTCATGGATGATGGGGTGAAGTGGTTGCAGGGTCTGTTCAGATAGTCTTGGGGCCTGTTACAGGCCCTAGCTTGAATGGCCTTACTTTAGCACTAAAACTCATTACATCTCGTTTTATCAGAGGGTTTTGGTGGGGCATGGCCCCACCCTGCACCATGAATTCAACAGTAGGGTGGGGCCATGCCCCACCAAATAACACTGAAGTAAGTACCATTCGGACCTAGCCTGTGTGTTGGCCCGGTCGTATAGTGTACTGTATCACTCTTACAACCGGTCACCCTTAGGTTTTTAGTCTGTTGGCAGATTTAGTGATGCGAAATGCGAAAGCGGTGAAAGATAGGCTACAATCCCGCCTGGACCTCAATCTCAGTTCCAGGAGTTAAGGCTTGAGCGTATATGAAGCCGATAAGTTGATCAGTCAGGCCAGGGTATTGGCTGCCGAGTATCGGCGGACCATGGGTAAGCCGCTGCCGGGCATCAGCAATGAGATTGCCGAATTCGATGCGATCAAACTATTACAGCTGCAGCCCAACAACAGTACAGAAGGGGGCTTTAACGCGATTGACCCGGAGCGAGGCGACAAACGCATCCAGATAAAATCCCGCACCATTTTCGATGAGAGTAAGTCGGGCCAGCGCATTGGCCAGCTGAAGCTGGATAAGAGCTGGGACAGCGTGGTGCTGGTACTCATGGATGAGGATTATGAGCCTTATGAGATCTATGAAGCGGAACGGCACGACATTCTCGAATATATCGAGGAGAGTAGCAGTAACCGGGCCAAACGGGGGGCCATGTCAGTGGCCCGTTTCAAAATCATCGGAAGACTTGCCTGGACCCGAGAGAGTGGTCTTGAAGCAGAGGTTTGGGATAACCAGTCAGACTGAGTTTTCTCACCCGGCAGGTCAACACACATTGCAGCAGTACCTAGCTTTTCATCCAATGCACGCTTCTCCAGCCACCGAATCATGAAAGAGATTGCCGAGATCTTTGCGCCTGACGGCTGGCTTGCCAGTCGCATCGAGGGCTTCTCCTATCGGCCACAGCAGCAGGAGATGGCACAGCAGATCGCCGAGATCATGCAACAGGGTGGGGTGCTGATCTGCGAGGCGGGTACAGGTACGGGTAAGACCTTTGCCTATCTGGTACCGGCACTGATGTCCGGGCGCAAGGTGATCATCTCCACCGGAACCAAAAATCTGCAGGATCAGCTCTATCATCGTGATCTGCCCAAGGTGCGTCAGAGCCTCTCCAGTCCGGTCAGCACGGCGTTGTTGAAAGGGCGCTCCAACTACCTCTGTATTCATCGCCTGGAAAATACCCTGGTGGAAGAGATACGGCTGACCAAACAGCAGCTCGGACAGTTACAGGAGATTCGCCAATGGTCCACCAGCACCAAAAGCGGTGATATCAGCGACATGTCCGAGATTCCGGAGGATGCCTCGATCTGGCCGGTGGTCACCTCCACCACGGATAACTGTCTGGGACAGGAGTGCAGCGCCTACAGTAAATGCTACCTGGTAGAGGCGAGAAAACGGGCTCAGGAGGCGGATCTGGTGGTGATCAACCACCATCTGCTGTGTGCCGATCTGGCGCTCAAAGAGGAGGGCTTTGGTGAGCTGCTGCCCAGCGCCGACTGTTTCATCCTGGATGAGGCCCATCAGCTACCGGAGGTGGCGGGTAACTTTTTCGGTGTCACCCTCAGCGGCCGACAGCTCAATGAACTGGCCAAGGATTGCATCACCGAGTATCACAAGGAGGCCAAGGACACTCCGCAACTGATGGAGCGTGCGGAGGCACTCAAGCGAGTGTCTCAGGAGTTGCGACTGGCCTTCGGTCTGGAGATACGGCGGGGGGCCTGGTCTGAACTCTCCGCCAATCCCTCGGTGAATGCGCAACTGGAAAACCTGCAGCAGGCGCTTGATGATCTGCTGCAGGCGTTGATCGCCATCGAGGGCCGAGGCAAAGGTCTGGACAGTATCAAAGAGCGTTGTGAACTGCAGATACAGCGGCTGCAAGGTCTTCTGGATGAGCAGGCAGAGGAGTCGATTCGCTGGTATGAGACTCAACGTCAGAGCTTTCGTTTGAACCGTACACCTTTGGATATCGCGAATATCTTCCGCGGTGTGATGCAGGCCCACCAAGCGGCCTGGATCTTTACCTCAGCCACACTCGCGGTTGGTGACAGCTTCGAACATTTTGCCAATCAACTGGGTCTGCAGGAGGCGAAAACCCACTGTTGGGACAGTCCCTTCGACTATCCGAGACAGGCGGTCTGGTATGTTCCCCAAGGACTGCCGGAGCCATCCGATCCCAACTTCAACCGAACGGTCTCAGACCTCTCGCTACCCATTCTCGAAGCGAGTAACGGCAGAGCCTTTCTCCTCTATACCAGTCATCGGGCGCTGCAGGAGGCCGCGGACTATCTACGGGATAAGCTCGACTATCCAATGCTGGTACAGGGCACAGCGCCACGCACAGAGCTGGTGGAACAGTTTCGAGAACTGGGCAATGCGGTGTTGTTGGGTACCTCAAGTTTCTGGGAAGGAATCGATGTGCGTGGGGAGGCGCTCTCCTGCGTGATTATCGATAAGCTGCCGTTCGCCTCGCCCGGTGATCCGGTACTTCAGGCCCGTATCGATGCGCTGCGTCAGCGGGGAGGTAATCCTTTTATGACCTTTCAGCTACCACAGGCGGCAATCGCTTTGAAACAGGGTGCCGGCCGTCTGATCCGGGATGAGTCAGATCGTGGTGTTCTGGTGATCTGCGATCCGAGGTTGTTGAATAAGCCCTATGGCAAAGTCTTCATCCGCAGTCTGCCGCCGATGACCAAGACCCGCGATCTGAGTGTTGTGCAACGGTTTTTCTCTCTGATGGGTGTCCTGCAAAAACAGGCAGAATAGCTATTCTGTTGATCGCTTTTCAATTCAAGGCCTGTTTAAAATCTGCAAGTGAACGATTTCGTCGCCGGGTCAATCGTCTTAACAGACCCTGATAAACGTCGAGCACCATGAGTTGTCTATAAGCCTAATCCACATTGATCGAAGATGATGAATCTGCCTGATGACAAACTCTTGCTGTTTCTGGTCGTGCTGCTGAGTATCACGCTGGCTGCCTTTTTCTATGGGATTTTTCCTTATCCCTTTGGACTGATTGTTCTTTTGATTATGATCTTTGCCCGGTTTTGGTCATTGCGTGACTGAAACGTCAACAGCTTCAATTCCTATCGTGATTCATGCGCATCAGTAGATCCATTTTTTGCAGCAGTTGCTGTTTCTTATCACGTATTAACTGAATTTCGCTAACCAGACCATCGCTATGCCCTTGTTGTTTTTGCTGGTATATCCTCTGTGCCTGTTGATGCATCTGTTTATGCAGTGAGATGATCTGCTGATAGGCCGCCAAATGGTCATAGCGTGTTCCTTCACCATAGAGCCAGCCACCGAAACGACATTGCCGGTGATCCAGAACTGGAAATTCAACATCACTAGATCGAATAGCTTGCTCCAGCGAATTGATCCAGGCACGGTGTTCACTCGCCGCAAACAGCAGGGAGAGGTCGTCGCGACTCAGTCTTTGCTGGTGCTGCCAGGTTTCGTGGGGGGACCATTTTTTTATCCAAGCGGGAAACTCCGCGGCCGGCATTGGCTTTGCGATTCCGTACCCCTGGGCGTGATCACAGCCGAGTTTGAGCAACAGTTCACCGTGCTCGGCGGTCTCCACACCTTCGGCAATAATATTGCGGCGAAATGCTGTGGCCATGCCAAGAATACCCTCCAGAATGGCCAGGTCATCAGGATCGATCAACATATCACGGACAAACGACCGGTCGATCTTGATTGTTGTGGCCGGCAGGTGCTTGAGGTAGGAGAGTGAGGAGTAGCCGGTGCCGAAATCGTCAAGTGCGAAGCTAACGCCGAATTCCAGACACTCACGAATGATTTTTGAAACATGATTCATATCATCAAGGGCACTGGTTTCGAGTATTTCAAGCTGTAACCGCTCGGATGCAATTGTGGGGTAGCGCTGCAGGATCTTTTTTAGCTGCTCGACAAAGTCTGTTGTTTGCAACTGCCTGGCGCCGATGTTGACACTGACTGTCGTCTCCAAACCAAGGTCATCCCAGTGGTTCAACTGAGCGAGCGCGTTCTCCAATACCCACTCGCCCATCTCTACCGCCAGCTCATGATCCTCGATGGCCGGTAGAAAATTGATCGGCATCAGCAGTCCCTGTTGCGGATGCTGCCAACGTATCAATGCTTCAACGCCGATGACTTTACCGCTCTTCATACTGACCTTCGGTTGATAATGGAGCTCGAACTCATGATCCCGTAGACCTTTTCGAATTCGCTGCAGATCCTCCTTCTTTCCTCTGAGGCTTCTGTCGTACTCAGTATCAAAAAAGCTGTAGCGGTTTTTTCCGGCCAGTTTTGCCTGATACATCGCCTGGTCCGATTGTCTCAGCAGCTGGTCGCCACCCACCTCTTCATCCTGGGGATAGAGGGTAACCCCCAGGCTGGCACTGACCTGGATCAGTTGGTCTTGTTGTTGAATTGGCCGGATGGCCGCCTCCAGCAGGCGTCTTAACATGGGATAGCAGGCTTCCCGGCTTTCAATATCGCTGAGTACCGCGACAAACTCATCCCCTCCGAACCTAGCAATGGTATCTCCCTGTCGCAGTGCTTGCTCGAATCGTTTCGACATGCTGATAAGCACCTGGTCGCCCACATCATGGCCATAACGGTCATTGATCTCCTTAAAGCCATCCAGATCGATATAGATCACCGCCAACTTCTGTTCACGGCGCCGTTCCTGGTACATGGCCTGAGCCAGTCGGTCACTCAGCAGAGCCCGGTTCGGGAGTCCTGTCAGCAGATCGTGGTTGGCGTGGTGTTCCAGTTGTAACTGGTGTTCTTTCTGCATCGTGATATCGGTACAGACGCCGACCCACCGGTAGGGCTTATTGTTTATATCCAATAGTGGCAGAGCATGATCCTTCCAATAGCGATAACTGCCGTCGGCATGCTGAATTCGATATTCATACTGGATCTCCTTGGTTGAGTTACGGTGTAACTCAACACTCTCCTGCATCAGCTGCAGGTCATCCGGATGGATCAGCTCCAGCCATCCATTAAGGTCGCCGGCAAGAAAGCCTCTTTTATGGCCAAGTATCTGATCCACATCGCCATACCACTTGAGTTCATCGGTGGTGACATCCCATTCGTAAATCAGATCGTAGGCGGCCTGGCCTGCCATCCTGAAGCGTTGTTCACTCTCTTTCAGGGCATCCTCGGCCCGTTTCTGTTCGGTAATATCGAGTGAGATACCACACAGCGCATAGGTGCTGCCATCTTCACGCTTGAGCGGTAGTTTCGTGGATTGATAGATAGCCGTTCGTCCGGTTTGCGGTACCGTGTTGGTTTCCACGGCACGAATCGTCTGACCCTGCTGTAGAACCTTCTGGTCGTTGATGCGGATGGCCGATGCGCTACTCTCATCGAAGAATTTCTCATCACCATTGCCGATAATCTCATCCATCTCGGCATGCCAGAGATCGCGTACCGGTCGATTGGCAAACAGATAGTTTCCAGCGGTATCTTTCAGATAGATATAGGCATCTACATTGTCGAGGATGGTACGCATTTCGTGTTCGCTTTTGATCAGCTGCTTACGAATTCGTTCGATGTCGGTCAGATCACGGGCTATCGCTATCAGATAGCTGACACGGTCCTGTTCTACCAGTTGAGCATTGACTTCCATCGGTATTCTGTGTCCATTTTTATGCTGGAAGTTGCTCTCATAGACCGATGTCTTACTCTTTTCAAGCTGGCGAATCAGTTCATGCCATCGCTCTTCACGATCGACTTTTCCATCAATCTGCCAAATGTGCATCTGATGCAGGTCTGTCAGTTCATAACCAAGCGTGCTGGATGCGGCTGAATTAACATCCAGCAAAGCGCCATCTTCAGCGTCGATGATGTAGATACCGTCGTTGGACTGGTCAAGCAGCTTTCTAAAACGTTCCAGCTTCTGCTCGGTGTTTTTCCGGTCACTGATGTCTTTGATATATTCGATGATATTGACCACATGGCCTGCAGCATCCTTCACCGGATAAACAGAGAGTTCGAACCATCCTCTGTCACCACTCTTCAGGGTTACGGGAATTACATCCGTTTTCGGTTGGCCGCTGCTGATGACCTCCTGAGTTGGGCAAACTTCACAGAGTCTGTCTCGATCGCGCAAAAGTTGGTAACATTTGTGGCCTGCCAAAGGCATAAGATGGCTGTAGTGCTCCTCCATCCAACGATTTGTTCGGATGATATTAAAATCAGTGTCCAACACAATGATGCCATCCTGAATCGCATGAAAAACATCCTGTAGAAAAGTTTCACTGTCGCGGAGTGCCAGTTCAGTATGCTTGCGTTCGGTAATATCCTGGACGATTCCTGAGAGTTTCTCCGGATTACCTTCACCATCAAGCATGCGCTCGGCTTTACAGTAAAACCAGAGTTCATGGCGTTCTGGAAGTTGGCTCGTTATGCGATACTCAACTTCGTGTTTTTCACCACGCTCTACCGCGTTTCTCAGTGATTCGGATACCCTTGGCCAGTCCTCGGGATTGACGATGGTTGAGAGAAACTCCGGACCCACTTCCTGTTCAGGATTCAGACCGAGCATGTTGTAAATATCTTCAGACCAGAAGGCCTTACCGGATTTGATATCCATTTGCCAATAGCCGAGGTTAGCGGTCTCCTGGGCCTCCTTATAGACGCGGCGGCTCTCTTTCAGAGCGCTGGCTAGTTGGTGCTGGTCGGTATGATCAAACATGATACCAGCCAGTTTTATCGGTCTACCTATGTCGTCTTTGAGAACCCTGACCAGATCCAGCACCCAGATAATATCGCCATTTTGCTTGTGCATACGATATTCAAATGTGTGGTCCCTACCGGCCTCGGTCTCCGCAGAACAGTAAGTTCGGGCATATTCACGATCCTCTTCAACCACCATGTCGAGCCAGGATTGCATATTGCTCCATTTGCTGAGCGGATATCCCAGAATGCGTTTCGCATTGGGTGACACATAATTAAATTGTCCGCTAAGCAGATCGAGTTCCCAGCTTATCGCATTCACATTCTCAAGCAGGGAGAGATAGATCTGGTTCTGCTTTCGCAGCGATTTATCGGCCTGTTGGCGTGCTGTGACATCACGCAGCACGGTGAGTATGTAGATCTCCTCAGATTCTTCAATTCTGCTCGAAGTGACTTCACCGATAAGCGTTTCACCGTGACGGGTGATGAACTCGTTTTCGAACTTTACCTCGGTCTCCGTGGCAATGGCTTGGAAGGCAGCTCGGCTAATCTCCAGTACCTCAGGCTTGTCGGGGTGGAGATGAGAAACCTGCAGGTTACGAAATTGTTCGTAGGTGTAACCGAAGCGTTTGCAGATGGCTGGGTTGGCGTCGAGAATTCTTCCCTGCAGATCGTGTACAAAGATGGCGTCTCCCGCATGCTGGAAAAGATTACGATAGCTCTCATTGCGTTTAGGGTCTGTACGATTCGATCTGGAGCTGTGGAATAACCAGAGATAGATGGCCAGCCCCAGTGAAACCAACAGGGCAAGCAGCATGAGTGTCTGTGCAGATGGATAATAGAGATCAGTCATCAAATCAGAGCGCTATCGGGGAAGCCCAGGTAGAATGCTGAAATCCATTTCAAAAATTGGATGTTTCGCCTATCTCCTAATCATAGCGTCTGGTGGAGAGATTACTGAAAGCTGTATTGTTATTTTACAGTTTAGAATCTTCTAATCCTCTCAAGTTCGATTGAACCGGGACTGTAAGGGCCACAGAGTTCGAAAATTTGATGGAACTGACCAAATATCCTGCTCTGTTCCACTTCAATCGGGGTATTAGGTTTTTTTAAAATTACTATTAACCCGAATCCAATGCACCCTGTTGTGCCTTATGCAATGGAGTAGTATTGGTATCTTCGTCTGTGATGGTTGAAAAAATACCCTGGGGCGGGGGTGCTCCCAGGGTACAAACACGATAAAAAGATGATTACTTCGATTTGCCTGTGCTACTGATAAATTGTCAATTTAACCCATAGCTGATTTGCGTTGTTGTAATCTTCTGCAAACCTATACATCTTAATCGTATTCAATTGCTCAAGGCAGAACTGTAGCTCTTGTCGATCACCGGAATATGGTGATCGAGCCAGTTCTTGATGAATACCATTGTGCCATCTTCTATTTCCGCTTCGCCGGCATGAAATTTCTTCTGTAGATCGGCGCAGGTTTCTACTAATTGTTTATGCTCCTCCTTATGCGCATCCAGGCCTTTGTAACCACGCTCCTCCATTAAACGTTCTTCAGTTTCAAAATGGACCACAACGTAATCGATCAGATTGTCCAAACTGCTACCGATATCTTGGCGAGCACCAGTGGAGACCGCATCGTTCAATGCGTTGACGCGATTGAAAAGTTCCTTGTGCTGGTTATCGCAAACATCAACTTTAGTACTGTATTTTTCGTCTATCCATTGCATTAAAGACATGCTTAAGTTCCTCTTTTAGGTTATTTCCGTATTGATTGTTCATTAATAGAACAACTGTATGTTTATTCAAAACGGCACTCTTTGTGAGGCTTGGTTAATTATTTTTTTAAGAACAAACTGCCCACTACCGTCTCTCGAACATGGCTAAGCGATTCACTCAATTTAATAGTTGTTTTGAGTGTCACGACTATCCGGCGCTTAGCTGGACACGCTCAAATACAGTGACAATTAATGATGAGATGTAGTCGTGTTGAGTGAATCTGGACTCTGTGCAAGTTCTATCAAAACAGCACGGGAATAGCGGAATAGTCTGTACTGGGTTTCAATGTTCAATTTGACAATCCCTGATGTAATCAACGTACGATTAAATGAACGATAGCAACAATAATCGTTCCGCTATCGCGATGGGAAAGAGATTCTTATATAAAAACCCGCGTATGTAAAGCGGATAAATTTTACACTGTAGCAAGTTGCTAAGTAGGGCTGAAAACGTTTTATTTAAACACCAATATCGATGTAGGAGCGGGCCAGTTTCTGTAGTGCAATGATATAGGCCGCTGTTCGATAGTCTTCGATTTCCGGCATCCGTTTTCGAACATCGATGATCTCCTGTAGGGCGAGTCGCATACTGTCATCGAGACCGGAACGTACCAGATCGAGTTCATCGGCACCTTTGGATAGGTTGGCGCTGATCCAGTCAGGTACTTTCTCTCCACTGGTATGTTCCAAGGCGGCCAGGATATGTCGTCCCCGCGACTCGTCGAGTCGTCGTTCAATACGGCCGAAGCGCATGTGACTCAGATTGCGAATCCACTCAAAATAGGAGACCACCACACCGCCCGCATTCACATAGGCATCCGGCAGGATGGTGATGCCGCGACTGCGAAGAATACGGTCGGCCTCGAAAGTGATCGGGCCGTTTGCCGCTTCAGCAATCAGATTGGCGTGTATGTTGGGCGCATTGCTCTCGGTGATGGCCGACTCCATGGCGGCCGGTATCAAGATATCGCACTCATGTTCCAGTACAGAGGCACCGTCTTCAATGAACTGGCCGCCGGCGAAACCTTTCAGTCCACCGTGGGAGCAGCGGTGATAGTAGGCTTCTTCAACATGAATGCCTTCTTCATTGATAATAGCGCCGTCCCGCACAATGATACCGATGATTTTTGCACCATCCTCTTCGGTTAGGAATTTGGCCGCGTGGTAACCCACATTGCCCAGGCCCTGGATGATGATCCGCTTGCCTTCCAGTTCACCCTCAAGGCCACAAGCACGCAACTCCTCTTTATGGCGAAAAAACTCCTGCAGAGCGTATTGAACCCCGCGTCCCGTCGCCTCAGTACGCCCATTGACGCCCCCGTGGGCGACCGGCTTGCCGGTGACGCAGGCGAGCGCATTGACATCTTCCGGATTCAGATGTTTATAGGTGTCGGCTATCCAGGCCATCTCCCGCTGACCGGTACCCATGTCCGGTGCGGGAACATTGGTGGCGGGGCTGAGGAAACCGGCACTCGCCAACTCACGGGCAAAACGTCGGGTGATCCGTTTCAGTTCACTGCGACTGTAGTTTTCCGGATTGATGTAGAGTCCCCCCTTGGAGCCCCCGAACGGCACATCCACAATCGCACATTTATAGGTCATCAGGGCCGCCAGTGCCTCCACCTCCTGTTGATCTACCGACTCCGAGTATCTTAATCCCCCTTTGGCTGGTAGCCGATGGATACTGTGAACTGCCCGCCAGCCGGTGAAGACTTCCACCTTGCCCCTGATCTCCACCGGGAAACTGACCTGTAGCACAGAGGTACAGCTCTTGATGGCATTGGCGATGCCCGGCTCCAGATCCATATAGGCAAGGGCTCTGTCCACCATGTGGTCGACACTTTGTCTGAAATTCAGTCCTGTAGTTGGCTCATTCATTGATAACTCTCCAGTGTTTTTATTGTTGTAGGGTGCGGCCGCCATCGACTGGGATGATCTGGCCGGTGATATAGGGTGCATCTCGATGCAGAAACAGCAGTGTGTTGACGATATCCGTCTCACGACCTGGGCGTTTCAGTGCGGTACGCTCGAGGATGGCCTGGCGCGTTGCTTCGCTCAATCCCTGTTCCGGCCAGAGAATCGCCCCCGGGGCGATACCGTTCACTCTCACATCAGGTCCCAGCTCACGGGCCAGCGATTTGATCAGCATGGCATTGCCCGCCTTGGCCACGGAGTAGATCGGATGAGCCTTTAGAGGCCTTAGGGCATGGATATCCACCAGATTGACGATCGAGCCCTGCTGTTCGCGCAGCAGAGGGGCTGCTGCCTGAGAGAGAAAGAAGGGGGCTTTCAGATTGCTGCCGATCAGATCGTCCCAATCCGTCTCTGTGGCCTCATCCAACGGCGTTGGATAGAAACTGGAGGCGTTGTTGACCAACAGATCGAGACGGTTATTGATCTGTCGGGCCTGATCGACCAGCTCGCTTAAACCGGTGGTGTCGTTCAGGTCGGCCCGAGCCAGCTTAACCGAATCGGGTCGCTGCTGTTCGAGCTGTTGCTTGAGTTTATCCGCCTCCGTTTTTGAATTTCTATAGTGCAGCAGAATATTCATACCCTGATTGTGCAGCTCGGTTGCAATGGCTGCGCCGATCCGGTGCGCCGCGCCTGTGATCAACGCGGTTTGACCCGACAGAGTGGAACGTTTTTGCGTCATCTAGCAACTCCATGGTTGAATGGTCTCCTCTACTCTAACGGATTCATATAG
>JAKSBX010000025.1 GCA_022360905.1 Chromatiales bacterium | reverse complement strand
GGCGTGGTAGATATCCCCGCAATAGAGATCCTCTCCAAAGGGCAGTTTGCCGGGACGGAAGAACCCTTCCCGTCCCAGGGCCTGGGAGAGGGCCTGATGGATTTCGGTTTTATAATAGTTGGGGCGTACAGACACGGCCAGGGCCAGGGCAATGCCCACGGGAACGGCATCTTCCATGGTTACCTCCTGGCCGGTCATGCGGCGGTGATCCAGAAAGGTTCTCAGGATGGTCCGGATGCTGGGAGCCGTCTCCCAGTCCACGGCGGGAAGCCCCTGGATTGCATGGAATTGATCCACGGCCCGGCAGATGGGGGCGGGGAAGAAAAGGGGACCCTCCACGGCGTCATCCAATCGATGATGGTTCACCAGGGAGAGGCCGATGCGGACCACAGGCCAGGAACCACCCCACTGGGACCAGGCCGATGCCTGGCAGACCAGGGGATGTTCGGCGATCTGTTCCTGGTAGTCAGCCAGGGTGACCATTCTTTCCTGGGTGCGGATGCTGTCTGGACCCTTTTTCCGGGCGGCCTCCATGCGCCAGGGCTCTGTTTGCCAGGCCTGGATAACCTGGGCGGGATCTGCCGTTGCCCCTGAAATCTCCCGGCCGGGGTCGTATCCGATGAGTGTGAGTAGGCGATAGACGGTTTCCGGTTTGCGCGCCGTTTCCAGGTAGTGTTCGGCCGTGATGCGGTCGTTCATGTCCGAAATCTGGTCCAGGGCGGCGGCCAGGACTTCCAAGAGAACCACCTCCAGGTCTGCCGGATTCCATTGCTGCCGGTCGGGAAACCGTGCGGACAGCTCCTCCAGCATGACCCGGCGGAATTCATCAAAGGTCCGGGTATCCCAGTTGAAATCATCCCCCACACGGGGCAGGGGGGGGGGCAACTCCATGGTCCGCCGGCCGCAGTCGGGCATGCCGTAATCAAAGGTGAGTGTGGGGTTATTCAACTTGGCCATGGTCGCCTCCCGGTCCAATGGTAAAGTCCTGGGTTTCTCGAACCCCCATGCTGGCCAGGGTATAGCTGATCCGGATGGTCAGTTGTTCGTTTCCCATGTCCAGCTCAACGGCCAGTGTGGCCGGATCCACCTGCCCGGCCAGGGCCTGGGACAGGGAGGCGAATAACCGTTTTTTCACCATCTCCGCCAGATCCGGTGTATTGGGTTCAAAGACCAGCCCATGGACACCGGCACCGAATTCCGGCCGGAAGATGCGTTCCCCGGCCTGGGTGAACAACACCTGTTCGATCTGTTGTCGAACATGGGCGGGCCGGTC
>JAKSBX010000026.1 GCA_022360905.1 Chromatiales bacterium | reverse complement strand
TAGACATTGTCTCCATCCGCATCCGCCGGGGCCTCGAAATTAGGCGCCACCAGAAAGCTTAATGCACCGGTTGCTCCATCGATGGTAAACCGGCCCTGATCTGCACCGCCCGACAGACTGCAGGTCAGTGTGGCGTTATCCGCATCGGGATCGGTGGCCGTCACGGTGGTTACCGCCGTGCTGTTCTCGGCCACCGAAACCGTAGCTGCATCACCACCGCCATCGCTGGTGATCACCGGATCGCTGTTCGGTTCAGTATTGCCCACAGGTCCCGCACCAACTGCCACATCGGTGACAGTGACCGTTATCGTTTGGCTGACGGTCGCGCCATAGGCATCGGTGCCGGTGACCGAAACCAGGTAGTCATTATCCCCATTACCATCGAGCGGATTCTCAAAATCCGGAGCAGTGATAAAACTCAGTTCACCGGTCACAGCATCGATTTGGAACAGACTGTCGTCATCGCTTCCTGTGATTGAATAGCTGATGGTGTTGCCATCCGGGTCATTGGCGGCCACCGTCATCACAGACATCGTATTTTCAGGAACCGTGACTGTGGTACCGCTGGTAAACAGAGGATCACGATTATCAGGAGAAGGATCACTGCCCAGTGGCAGGTCATTGACCCTTACCGACAGGTCTTGGCTGTCAATCTCACCATCTGCGTCGGTCGCAGTGACAGTGACTTGATAGACATTGTCTCCCTCCACATCGGCCGGTGCCTCGTAGTTGGGGCTGATATTGAAAATGAGTACCCCGGTATTCACATCGATATCGAACAGATGCGCATCGGGCCCCGCTATCGAGTAGGTGATATTGGTGCCATCCGGATCGATAGCATCCACATCAGTCACTGCAGTGGTATGTTCATCAATGTCAATCAAATCAAAATCACCGCCACTATTGCTGATAATGATCGGCGCATCCTGAAGTGGCGTAATGTTGATAGTACTGGTGACAACCGTGCTGGTCGCTGCCCCGGCGCCGTCACTATCCGCATCGGTTACAGACCAACTGATGGTACGGCTGGTGTCACTGCCGTTATTGGTGGGATTTTCACTGACTGAATAAAAGGTCACTGTCTGCAGTGCCGCTTGATATTCGTTCAACGATGCCGTGCCACTCAGTGTCAGCGTACCTGTACCGGCGTTGTAGTTACCGGTGATGTTTCCGCTATCGGTGAAGCCCAAGAGATCCCCCGCAGTCAGACCACCGCTGATTACCACTGTGGCGCCGGTAAGCTGGGAATCATCCACATCGCTGATTGTAATGGTGTTATCGATTACCTGAGCGGGATCGTTCTCGGTATAGCCGGTGATAGCACCTGCAGTCATTACCGGAGCATCATTGACCGGCAGGATGGTGACCATCGAGGTCAGATTCACCGCATCGTTGACATCGTCACCCCCATTGGCCGTACCACCGCTATCGGCCAGATAGGTTACTGTGACATCCCGCGCCAAGGCGCCGGCGGCCGTAGGGTCTTCACTGTTGTGGCGGTAGGTGATGCCATTGACCAGCGCATTCATCTGCGCCGCATCCAATGCGCCTCCGGAAAAACTTAGGGTAGCCGTGGTACCGGTAATACTGACCGAATAGCTGAGACCATTAACAACCGTGGTGCCACTTTGCAGATGGGCGAGTTGGATGTCTGCACCATCCACAGTCAGGGTCTCGTCCGTTCCGACGGCTATATTGGTGATGGTGAGTCTGAGGTCGGTAAAAGTCTGTCCTGCTTCGATTACCGAAGCATCTGCGTTCGAAAACAGGGTAACCGGTGTACCCTCAATAAAGTTCGGATTATCGGAAGTCGCTGTCAGAGTCGGTTGGTCGTTCACCGTAGTCATGGAAACCGTCAATGAAGCGGTATTCCCGGTCAAGCCATTCACATCCCGACCCTGTGCGGTGATGACCCTGGCGGTCATGTCAGGGTCGTCGCTGTTGTTGAGGTATTGCAGATTACTCAAAACGGCTTGGTAATCGGCGGCGCTGGCTGCACCGGACAGGGTGATCTGTGATGCCGAGTCATAGCTGATGGTGATACCGTTCACCACGCTGCCATTACTCTGGCCATTGATGACAATCGCCTCCCCGGTATCTCCC
>JAKSBX010000027.1 GCA_022360905.1 Chromatiales bacterium | reverse complement strand
GCAGCGGAAGAGGTGCGGGAAGTGCTGGATGGGCTTGCTGGCGTTTGCATCGCCGCGTCGCCGCCGCCGTTCCGATGGCGGCCGCAGGCGGACGATCCGGACGACGATCACCTGATCGAGGCGGCACTCGGCGGCGCGGCGGATGTGATCACGACATTCAACATCCGGGATCTTGCCGCTGCTGGACGTCGCTGGAGTATCGCTGTCGAGCGACCGCGCGACACATTGAGGAGAATGAGAGGATGACAACGAGCTTCAATCTGCGGCTGCCGGCGGATTTGAAGGCGGCGGTGACCGAACAGGCGAAACGGCTGGGCGTCAGCGTCAATCAGTACATCGTCTCGATGCTGGCCCAGGGCGCCGGCGCCCAGGCCGAGGCCGAAGCTTATTTCCGCACTCGGGCGGCGCGCGCGAAGCCCGGCCGGGCGCGCGATGTGCTGTCCCGTGCCGGCGATGTCAGCCGCCCGCTCCGCGACGGCGATCAGGTCGACTGACCGGATTTCGCCCCAGCGGCGCGAGTTTTTGTCCCCGTCTCTGTGTCCTCTGTGTCCTCTGTGGTGAACCTGGTTTGTTTATTCCCCGCCGCCTTGAGATCGAACCGCGCCGGGGCGGCCGGCGCGCGATCGGGACGGGCGCCGGATCGCACCGCCGTTGCCGGCTTGGCTAGGCGGCCCTGACGAACACCAGCTTGTTGATGTTCCGTCGGTCCGGCACCAGGTCGTCCAGCGGCCGCGTCACCGGCAGCGCGATTGCCATGAGCCGGCGCTGCGCGGACCCGAACGCCTCGCCCTCGCGGTGCGCGCGCCGGCCGAAGACCGCGTTCAGCAGCCGCCAGACACCGTTGCTGACCCGCGTTTTCAGGCTGTAGCGGTGCGTGAGCGCGAAGCCGTTTTGCGCAAACAGGTCGCGATAGATCTCTAGCCGCCGCGCCAGATAGGAGGTGTCGCGGGCGAGTTCGTCGTCGCCGATGGCTTCCATGACGACGGCCTCGGACCGCGTGACGCGGCAGATGTCGGCCACCAGCGCGGCCAACTTGTCGCCGTCGGTGCAGTGCTGCAGCACGGTCGCGGTAAACG
>JAKSBX010000050.1 GCA_022360905.1 Chromatiales bacterium | reverse complement strand
GTTTGATAGCTGTTCAAGCACTTTCAGATCGGCTTCAACCCTTTCCATGGGAAAAGCTCTCAAGCGCTCTGTTGCACTGCTGCAAAAACTGCACTGGTAGGGGCATCCTCTGGAAGTTTCCCAATAAACCAAAGGTTTAGCACTATCGAAAAGTCCTTGTGATAGAACAGGGGGAATCTCTTCTACGGGCATCAACTGAATTGGATTTTGCCGAATTTTGTTTTTTTCCCTGTAGAACAGACCCGAAACGGCCTTATAGCTCCCTTCTGCTTGGAGAATCACATTCATCAAATCAGTAAACGCTGCTTCTCCCTCTCCTTCGATCACATAGTCGATTTCAGCGACCTTGGTGAGCAATTCCGTCCCTCTGGCGCCAGCCTCAGGCCCACCGAATACCACATACATATCCGGTATTAACTGCTTTAACACTCTTGTCAAACGAATGCTGGCGGTGATGTTCCACAAATAGGTGGAGAATCCGAGGATTTTCGGTGCGTATTCAACCAACCTCTCAATCAGCACCTGGTGATTGGTATTGACCAGAGCATCGAATAGCTGCATCTGGTGCTGACAACCTCGAACATCGGCATGGGCTGCGATGGATTGGAGTGCGAGGGAACTGTGGCTATACCCGGCGTGCAGCGCAATAAGCGCAACTTTCGGATGATTTTCTGAAGCTGACGACGGTGACAAACGATTCCTCTACCCTAAAAACTATCCAGGAATAAGATTCTTAATCAAACTTCAGTAACCAGAAGCAGAACCACTGATAGCCGAATAGATTATTTAGTTGCAATATTGGCTCGTTATTGTACACCTTACAAGTTCATCATTACTGCCATTTGGTCATTAGAAATTCCTCGATTTCAATGGCCTGCCAAGTTATCATTCACCAGCCTATTTGTAGATATTGAAAACCTGCTCAATTTTTCTCAAGTAGCTCTCAGAATACACATTTATTCTCTCATGGCATAAAGGATTTGGAAGCATGATCGATTTCGATAAGGTGCACATTGGTGTGCTTGGTCTTGGTTACGTTGGGCTGCCGCTGGCGGTTGAGTTTGGAAAAAAATTTCCCACCATTGGTTTGGACATCAATGAAGCACGTGTCGAGGAGCTGAAACAGGGCAAGGATAGCTCTTTGGAAGTCGATCCGGCCGAGCTTCAGCAGGTGCCCCACCTCAGTTATACCAGCCAGCTTGAAGACCTGAAGCCCTGCAATGTCTTCATTGTCACCGTTCCGACCCCGATCAATGAGCATAAACAACCGGATCTGTCACCGTTGGTCGGTGCCAGTCATGCGCTGGGTAAGGTGATGAAACCTGGTGATATTGCCATCTTCGAATCAACTGTCTATCCAGGGGCGACCGAAGAGGTCTGCGTACCGATTATGGAACAAGAGTCCGGCTTGAAATTCAACCAGGACTTTTTTGTCGGTTACAGCCCTGAGCGTATCAATCCCGGGGATAAAGAGCACAGGCTGCCCACCATCAAGAAGGTAACCTCTGGTTCCACCCCCGAAGTCGCTGATTTCGTTGATGAACTCTACAAGACAGTCATCACTGCCGGAACCCATAAAGCCAGCAGCATCAAAGTGGCTGAGGCAGCCAAGGTCATCGAAAACACCCAGCGAGATGTCAATATCGCCCTGATTAACGAACTGGCTTTGATCTTCAATAAGCTGAATATCGATACCCTGGAAGTGCTTGAAGCCGCCGGTAGCAAGTGGAACTTCCTTCCCTTCAGGCCAGGCCTGGTGGGCGGCCACTGCATTGGCGTTGACCCCTACTACCTTACCCACAAAGCTCAGTCCATTGGCTATCAGCCGGAGATCATTCTCGCCGGTCGTCGCCTCAATGACGGCATGGGAGCCTATGTGGTACACAGCGTTGTCAAGATGATGATGAAACGGGGAATGTCCACCAATAACAGCAGAGTCCTGGTACTCGGCCTGACATTTAAGGAGAACTGCCCTGATCTGCGTAATACCAGGGTCGTCGATATCGTCAGCGAATTCGAGGAGTATGGGGCATCTGTCGATGTCTATGACCCCTGGGTCAATCCTGAGGAAGCAGAGGAAGAGTACGGGCTGCGTCCGATCGATAGCCTCGCTGAGGGTACTTATGATGCTGTCATCCTTGCAGTTGCTCACCAGGAATTTCAGCAAATGGGCGCCGAGAAGATCAGAGCCCTATGCAAAGAGAACGGTGTACTGTTCGACGTGAAAAATGTCCTCCCTGTTGATGGTGTTGATGCCAGACTATGACGACCTACGAATCACTGAAAGAGAGTCTGAAGAGCCAGCCCGCCACCTGGCTGATCACCGGTGTTGCCGGATTCATAGGCTCCAATCTGCTGGAAACCTTGCTGAAACTGAATCAGAAAGTTGTCGGCCTGGATAACTTTGCAACCGGCCACGCCTACAATTTTGAGAAGGTTCAGGCCTCTGTTTCCGCTGAGCAGTGGTCCGGTTTTCGTTTCATCGAGGGTGACATTCGTGATTTGCAGACCTGCCACGATGCCTGTCGTGGTATCGACTATGTGCTCCATCAGGCGGCCCTGGGCTCAGTGCCCCGCTCTCTCAGCGATCCGATTACCACCAACGAGTGCAATATCAGTGGATTTTTGAATATGCTGGTTGCCGCCCGGGATGCGCAGGTCAAGCGTTTTGTCTACGCCGCCTCCAGTTCCACCTATGGCGACCACCCTGGCCTGCCAAAGGTCGAGGATAAAACCGGAAACCCGCTCTCACCCTATGCTGTCACAAAGCTGGTAAACGAACATTATGCTCAGGTGTTTGCCCGTTGTTATGATTTCAATACCATCGGCCTGCGGTACTTCAATATATTCGGTCAACGGCAGGACCCGAACGGAGCCTATGCGGCCGTGATCCCCAAATGGGTGGCTTCCATGATCGATCAGGACGACGTCTTCATCAATGGGGATGGGGAGACCAGCCGGGATTTTTGTTACATCGACAATGCGGTTCAAGCAAATCTGTTGGCCGCCACAACCACCAACCCGGATGCTACCAATCAGGTCTACAACGTGGCGGTTGGTGACCGCACCAGCCTCAATCAGCTGTTCACCAAGATCAGAGACATTCTTGCAGACAGATTTACCTATCTAAGTGACCTTGCCCCGGTATACCGGGATTTCAGGGCTGGTGACGTCCGTCACTCCCTGGCTAATATCGATAAGGCAAAATCCCTGCTTGGCTACCAGCCCAGCCATAACATCGATCAGGGCCTGGCTGAAGCGATGTCCTGGTATGTTGATGATTTAACCAGCTGAATCTAAATCAACTGATCTCATAACTGACACTCAGCTACAGATCATTGGTATCTATTTACACTCAGGAATCTGTATTTAAAGGAGGAAAGTGAAATCATGCGTGTACTCATCACCGGCGGTGCCGGATTTATCGGATCCGCCCTGGCTCTACGTTTGTTGGATAGGGGCGATGAGGTCATCAGCATCGATTGCCTGAACGACTACTACGATGTGAACCTGAAAAAGGCGCGGCTGGCCCGTACCCAGTCCAACCCCAATTTCACCGACCTGCGAACTGAGCTCGAGGACAGACCCGGGATCGCCAAGATTTTTGCCGAGTACAAACCCCAAAGGGTCGTCAATCTCGCCGCCCAAGCCGGGGTCCGCTATTCAATCGAAAACCCTCTGGCCTATGTCGATTCCAACCTGGTCGGATTCGGTCATATTCTGGAGGGTTGCCGTCATCATGGGGTCGAACACCTGGTCTATGCATCGAGCAGCTCCGTCTACGGGGCGAATACCTCCATGCCCTTCTCCGTGCATGACAATGTGGATCACCCGGTCAGCCTCTACGCTGCCACAAAAAAGGCCAATGAGCTGATGGCACACACCTATAGCCATCTCTATCGCCTGCCCACAACAGGATTGCGGTTTTTCACAGTTTATGGTCCCTGGAGCCGCCCGGACATGGCGATGCTGAAATTTGCCCATAAAATCATGCAGGGTGAGCCGATTGATGTCTTCAATTACGGTAAGCACAAACGGGATTTCACCTATATCGACGACATTGTCGAAGGGGTGATCCGGGTGTTGGACCGAATACCCGAAGCCAACCCTGAATGGGATTCTGACCATCCCGATTCTGCCAGCAGTACCGCCCCCTATCGCCTCTATAACATCGGTAACAATCAACCGGTGGAGCTGATGCGCTATATCGAGCTTCTCGAAGAGAGCCTGGGTAAAAAGGCGCAACTGAATCTGCTGCCGCTTCAGGATGGGGATGTGATTGCAACCTACGCTGATGTGGCAGAGTTGATTGAAGATACCGGATATAAACCCTCTACACGCCTGGAAGATGGTGTCACCAACTTCGCCCGCTGGTTCCTCGACTACTACGATTACTGAATATACTAAGAGCCGCAACACCGAGCTGAGCCACGCTTGTAGCCCTGAGTATATTAATGCTTATAACCTGGTTAGTAACTCGCAATCGTTGACGAGCGACAATCGAAAACAGGCTGAAGAGGGAGTATACTTGGGAAAAAACAGGCGGGGGATGGCCCTGGAGGCAGTTGGGCCATCTATCCCCGCCAGACTAGCGCTTAACACGGAAACGACCAACCGTGAGCGTAGGGAGAGACTATAGGCTCTGATCCAAGTGAACATTGACCTGAGTCAATAAACCATAATATATACCAGGTTATTGGGGAACTATGTCCAAAAAAGTACGACAAGGACACAAACTCGGCCAATAACCTACCCGCGCTTTCAACAGCAGCAATTCCCTGCCTATTCTGCGGCACCACCAAAAAGCTCAATCAAACTGGGTAGAAAACGCCGAAACTCCAGACACATCAAGGTGAAGTGGCTGTCGAATGCATCGGCCTCAGTCTCGATCTGATTATCGGCGGCCTGCTCTTGAATCAGATCCAAAAACCGTAACCGCTTGATCGAAAGATCCGACTCGATCAGGCAGGAGATCCGTTCATCCCATTCAATGGCCAGCTTAACGACATCCTTACCGGCTTCCAGATGGGCCAGGATCTCATCAGCCGTGAGATCCTGGCCTTTACAACGCACCACGCTCGACTCTTCCGAGCGATCTTGCAGTTCGCAACTATCCAGCAAACTGAAGTTTTTATGCTGGGCTGGGTGTTTCAACCACTCAGTCATGACAAAACTCGGCGCCGTGGTACTCTCCAGTGGTTTCACTGGCAGTGAACCCAAAGTATCTCTCAACAGCGTGATCAGAGCCTCAGCTCGATTGGCACTGGCAGCATCCACCAATACCCACCCCTGCTGCTTATCGATCATGGCATATTGCCGGGTATGGCGACTAAAGGCCTGGGGTAGCAGTTGCTGGAAGGTATCCTCCCGCAGCTCTGTGCGCTCCTTGCGCCCTACCTTGCGCCCTTCAGCCTGCTCTATCTCAGAGACTTTCTCCTCCACAATCTCGTTGATGACTGTGGCTGGTAGTAGTTTTTCCTCCTGACGGGCACAGATCATCTGGCAACCGGCTATCTCGTGAACCAGTGACTCCGACTGTCTGCCGAGCGGCGTGTCCCATCCCAGACTCATCAGCTCCTGACTGCTACAGGATTGAAATGCCTTACTTTTCAGCTGCTCCTCCATGGCGTCCTGAGAGAGGTTCAAAGGTTGCTGCAACAGATAGACCCGGAGATTCTTAAACCACATAAACTTTTTTCCATCGGATAGTGCCAGGGAGCGGATTATCCAGAACTGTCAGTTGTCGAGTCAAACCGATTTTCCAGTATTACCCGGGGAAAGGCGATACAGAGATCACGCTCATTCCGCCTTACTGGGCACAAAAACAGGCCCTAACAAATCAGGCAGTTCAGTCAAACATGAAAAATCGCTTCTGTGTTCGATCTGAGACTCCAGCTTCCGGTAGGCTATTCTTTAAATATGGGGGCTATGACCGGCCGCTTTGTCATGTCGACAGATCCTCTCAAGTTAGCGGCCTAATCACTCAAGCCAGTTGGTTCAAAGTATGAAGTCTTTGTCTGTTCAATAGTAATGGAGTTAGCCGTAATGACCTCCGAATTCACCACGCTTTCGGACCAGCATCGCGCCCTGTTGTTGGATGTTGCAAGCCACTCAATCGACCACGGTCTTACCAATCACGAATCCCTGAAAGTGAATCCAGAGGAATACCCGGACGAACTGCGAGCCATCCGCGCCAGTTTTGTCACCCTGAAACTGTCTGACCAACTACGTGGTTGCATCGGTCATCTTGAAGCCATGCAGCCGTTGGTATCCGATGTGGCGGAAAACGCCTATGCAGCGGCTTTTCGTGACCCGCGCTTTCCTCCGTTAAGCCCCTCAGAAAGAGACCAAGTGGCGATCCATCTCTCTCTTTTAACACACTCCGTTGCCATTGAGTTCGACTCGGAAGCCGATCTATTGGCAAAAATCAGACCCGGAAAAGACGGATTGATCCTGATCGAAGGATTCCGTCGAGGTACCTTCCTGCCATCGGTCTGGGAGGCATTGCCCAATCCACGGGATTTTGTTGATCAACTCAAACTGAAAGCTGGCCTCCCCAGTAACTACTGGTCTAACAGCCTTGAAGTGATGCGCTACGAAAGCGAATCTTTTCCAGAAGAGTAATCACATCGATTGTATTAGGGCCATGTTGAGACCACCATGCGGTTACCCGTGATATTCCCACCTATCGGCATACTCCCAATGACTGCTCAGCACAATGCCGGCCATCGGTCCATATCGCATCATCCAGCCGGGAGCCTGACAACACCACCCCATCCATGCGTGCACCCTTAAAATCCGCAAAACGTAAATCACCATTTCTGAGGTCTGCATCGCGAAGATCAGCACCCTGAAAATTGGCACCAACCAGTACGCTGTTAACCAGTTGAGCATAGCGCAGATCCGCTTTTCTCAAATCGGCATAACTGAGATCCGCGCCAGAGAGGTTGGTTGCGCTGAATTTTCCCTGCCGTAAAACCGCACTATTCAAATTGGCCCCGGCCAAACTCGCCGATCCGGCATCGATGCCCAACAGCAAACAATTACGCCAATTGACTCCAGGTGTGGGGGGATGATCACATTGGGGTGTATCAATCTTCTCCGGCATACCGATCAATAATGACAACAGCACCACCCCAGCCAAAACCACGACAGAAACAACCAGCGGTACAACTGGAATTCTTCCCTCCCGTGCCCGCTCCCTGGTCCGCTGCTTGGCTCTTGCCTCAACCTTGGCAATGGCCGCTTTATCGCCGGATTCAGCGCGCATCTGCAGGGGCACAACACCGGGAACCTTGCCGATCTCCAACCACTCCTGCTGATCCAGGCTGATCTGATCCGTCAGGTTCAACAAGCCTTCCAGCAACTGCCGTCTGATACGAGCCTCACTAACCGGTCCTGAGATCACGCCCTCATGGCGGGTAAACCAGGCCTTCGGAGATTCGCTGTTTTGTTCTTTCATAGTAACCCGGTAACCAAATTGTTGACCATCAGCCGCAGTGAGCACACCGGCGGCAAGCTTTCAAAACAGTGCTACAGCACTCCAACAGTAAGTTTCGACAAGCCAAATCTGTTAGGGCCTGTTAACACTAATCCAATGCGCCCTGTTGTGCCTGAAAAAGCGCCAATCAAGGCGCGAGGAGTGTAGTTTGGTTGTTCCAAATGAGCGACGAGTAACGGGTCGTGGCGCTTTTTCAGGCGCAACCCCCCATATTGATATCAAAGGGACTGGGTCTGTTTTTGCGCCCAGCGGCGTTATCATTCGCTCATGTAGAATAACTACACTACGCTCATTCTGCCTTGCTGGACACAAAAACAGACCCAACAGGGCGTATTGGATTAGTGTTAACAGGCCCTAACAGGCCCTAATATTAATCATATTGTTAGGGGCTTCAAGCATCGCCTTGACCAGGACGATGCTTGAAGCCCGAAAAATGAACGATTTGGCCACTGGGTTGATAAGTTGAGTATACTTCTGATTATCCGTCCACTGGAAATATCCATGCCCTTTTCGATCGCCAAAATTTTACCGCCGCTGCCGACCACAACCAGCGCCAAATCCTTACTGGAGGCAATCCAGCCCGGTCAGCTACTAAAAGGCACCGCACTGTCTGAGAACCTCAATGGCGCCATGAAATTACAAATTGGCGTCACCCAGCTGACTGCGCAGACAACCTTGAGCGTCACACCCGGCCAATCACTACTACTTCAGGTGGAAAAAGCCGGCAAGATGCCTGAACTGCGTGTCTTGACACAACCAACCCAGAAGGAGTTGACCGCCTGGGCTTTGAAAAGCAATCTTCCGAGACAACAACCGCTGCCACAACTGTTCAGGGCCCTCACCCAGCTGGTCTCAGATCCACAGGCGAAGCCGCTACCGGAGCCGGTCAGACAGGCGGTCACCCAGGTTTTGAGCGGCGCCCTTTCGATCGACAAGCCGGCTTTTAAAACTGAACTGAACAAGGCATTGCAACTGAGCGGCACCCAGACTGAATCTCTGCTGATTCGGCAAATGCCTGCCAATCAGGATCTGAAACTCAATCTACTCAGGCTGATTGGCGTTATTAAGCCCTATCTGGCTCAATCGTATGAGGCCGCAGGTATAAAATTACCTTTGACTGGAGCTCCAGGAGCCGCTACTGCCAATCCGTCCTCTCCAGCGACAACGGTGACAATACCCAATCAAATCTTGCTGGCTTCATCGCAAACTGCATTGCCAGCTCAGTCCATGGATGCCAATCCCACGCTGAAGTTGTTATTGGATCTGTTCAAACATATCGATGGCGCCATTGCCAGAATTCAAACAAACCAACTCAGTTCACTGCCACCGACAGATGAATCGGCCAGGCAAATCTGGCAGTTTGAGCTTCCAATTCGTCATGAAAACGGCTTCGACCTATTTCATGTAAAAATTGCGAGGGATGGGAAACATGGAGCTGCCGCCCAATCCGGCTGGCAGTTAACCTTGCATATGGACCTACAACCACTTGGCCCCATGCGTATCAGACTGCACCTGGTAGGTGAGAGCCTCTCAACCACCATCTGGTCGGAAAACCCCGATACATCCAAGCTGGTAACTAGCCAATTGGACAGGCTGCGCATCGGCTTTGAAACTGCCGGCCTGGAGGTGAAAAAGCTCGAATCCTTTCAAGGTGCTGCGCGTAACGAACAGCAGATACCCGGCGAACACTCATTACTCAACGAGCAGGCATGAATAAAAAAGACCTAGATAGCTCGGATCTTGCTGTCGCACTCAAATACGATGGGGAAAATGCCCCAAGGCTGACAGCAAAAGGCCGCGGTGAACTGGCTGAGAGAATCCTGGCTCTGGCGGAGGAGCACAATATACCTTTGCATGAAGATGTAGAGCTTGCCGCCCTACTTTCACAGATACCGCTTGGAGATGAGATACCCCAAGCTCTCTATCGGGCGGTTGCAGAGGTGATTGCCTTCGCCTATCTGCTCTCCGGAAAACGTCCACCTGGATTCGAAGACCAATAACTAAACCACCACACAGCAATCACGGAGCGAATCATGTCTACCAAACGAATCGTTTTGATCTATACCCTCTTGGTAGGTTGTGTTTTACTTACCATGAGTCTGCAGGCTGAAGAGAAGGCCACTGAGCAAACACCATCCGTACAGAACAAAACCTATACCGCAGGTAGCGACGGCAGACCGAAACTCAGTCGAAAATGCGCCATCTACTCAGGCATCTGTCCAATGAACAAACGGAGTGAGGTCGGTGCTTACTGCATATGTAATACACCTTCAGGACCTATCCACGGTGTTGTGATTCCTTAGAGGGTGGTTTCAATCTTATGCCTCCTGATTGTCCTCACCGGAAAACACCTCTCTAATCGCCTCAACCCGCTCAAGTGCGTGGACATATATCGTATTCAGTTGCTCCACTGGAAGAAGTTTTGTCGATTCACTCATCCACTGACATCTTTCGAGATCGATAGCACACTGAAGACCATTCCCGAATGGGCCGGAATGTCGGCCCAGAGCTTCGATCATATGGTCGGCCAAAGGAATCTCTTTGAGCAACTGTTCCATCGGTTGATTAAACATCGCGTCGAGGGTGGATAGCAAGCCTACGGTATAACCGCTATCGGGATGGCCCGAGTTAAACTCATCGGCCAGCGCTCTGCACATCTCTGCCCTGACCAGGCTGGTGGTGATCAATTCGGGAGAAGCCTCCTCAATATCGGCCATGACAAAGAGTGTCGACCAAGCCCTTAACCGATTCAGCCCAATATAGACGACGGCTTCCCGGATCGATGTTATCTTGCGCGTCAAACCCTGAGCTGCAGAGTTTATGACCCGAAGCAGCTTAAAGCTCAAATTGGGATCGAGCTCAATCAGATTAGCCACGTCCTCAATATCCGCATTGGGGTCGTTGATCTGAGCGATCGTTCTGAGCAGGATATTCCTGTTACCGGGATTTCGGGTGGTGCTGAGTGTTTGGGGTCTGGCAAAGAAATAGCCCTGAAACAGAGTAAAACCGAGACGTTTGGTGGTTTCGAACTGCTCGCGGGTTTCCACTTTTTCCGCAAGCAGTGTTATACCGCGGCTCAACAGATCATTGATTGGCTCAATATAGTTCTCGAGGTCAAGCCCCAGAATCTCGACTTTGATCAAGGAGCAATAAGGTAGCAAAGGTATCCAGCGTTCCTCAAAACGATAGTCATCCAATGCAATCGCATAGCCTGCTTCATGGAGTTTTCGAACACCGGAAACAACGGCCTGTGTCAGCTCAAAGTCCTCAAGAACCTCGATCACAATCCGCTCAGAGTCAACAGGCAATGAAGTAAACTCTGTAAAAAATCGCTGTGTCATGTTGATGAAAACACGATGCTTGCCAACCAGGCGATGCAAGCCAAATTCCAGAAAACTGTTCAGCACAGTGCGGGCAGTCGCCACATCACCATCAAAATCCTGCTTCGAGCCAGAGATCGATCGATAGAGCAGCTCATACCCATAGACGTTCAACTGTTTGTCGAGAATAGGCTGGCGGCCCACCTGAACAACGTCCGGGGGCAGATGTAATTCAGCGTCTGACATAGTTTCACTCATGCTGTTCATCATACATAAGTTAGTGTTATCGGTCCTTATGTTCAATAAAGTTAACAGTATGATTGCCGCAGTCGCAGACTGGGCTGTCAGGTAGATTATGGGTCAGAGAAAATGTTGATTGGATTTGCGATAAAAGATTTCAGCTATGGAGTTTAGGCAACGGTAGTGATCAACTGCTTATGTAAGGTAAAAGCCGGATTTCATGCAGAGCATCAAGCATTCACTAAATCAAGGCGTGGCTGGAAGATAAGAGCTTTTAAAGAACAGTATTAGCGGTTTCTTTGATTATGATCGTCGCTCTCTTTTTGCTCTCTGCGATCAGCACTTTTCTGTTCTTGTTCACGATAACGATCGATCACTTTATTCAATGCCTGGGTACGACTGTGTTTCTGTTTCCAATTGGTTTTCTGGCTATTGTGATTGACCATGCTGGCGGCAACGACCTGTTGCTGCTGATTAATCGCCTCATCCAACTTTGCAAGAAAGGTTCTGTATTCCTGCAATTGCGTGGATGTCATACCCTCACGTGCCATCTGCTCAAAGCGTTCTAGATACTCTTGATGATATTGCTTCAGCTGTTTTAACTTCGCCTCTTCCTGCTCAAGATTCTTACGTGCCTGTCCCATACTGCGAGCCGCGTTCTGCTCTTTGGAATGTGCGAATCTCTGCACTGGCTTGAGTCTTTTCGAAGGCGACATATTCAATTCTCAGTTTGTTATTCCACAGGATTTGGCAGACTCAGTCCTGCCGGCATCTCTGCTTCTGGCTCCGGCTCAGCTGGAAACAGGGTTTCTAGATCTTCAAGACTCTGCGCCAGTGTCACTGGTGTATGCATGTCCTGGCGTAAAAACTCATTCAGTGCCGGCATCGCTGAAATAGCAACATCGATCTGTTCGTCACTACCGGATTCATAGGCACCAACACTGATCAAGTCTCTGTTCTGCTGATATAGAGAGTATAGATGCTTAAACGAGCGTGCGGCATCCTGATGACTGTAGCTGGTAATATCGTTCATTGCCCGACTGATCGAGGCCTCAATATCGATTGCCGGATAGTGGCCGGCATCCGCCAATTGCCGGGATAGTACTATATGTCCATCCAGAATTGCCCGGGCAGCATCGGCAATCGGATCGTTTTGATCGTCCCCTTCAGTGAGAACCGTATAGAATGCGGTAATCGAGCCTCCCCCCTTATCTCCATTACCGGCCCGCTCCACCAATTGTGGCAGTTTGGCGAAAACCGAGGGGGGATAGCCCTTGGTTGCCGGCGGTTCATGGATGGCCAGAGCAATCTCACGCTGTGCCTGGGCATACCGGGTAAGGGAGTCCATCAGCAACAACACATGTTTGCCCTGATCTCTGAAACTCTCTGCAATACTGGTGGCGAGCATAGCGCCATGCATTCTGCGTAGTGGTGGGTTGTCGGCCGGCACTGCGACCACGACAGCACGCTTCAATCCCTCTTTTCCCAGGATGTTTTCCACAAACTCCTTCACCTCACGACCACGTTCACCAATCAACCCCACCACGGTGACATCCGCATTGGTGTAGCGGGTCATCATACCCAGCAACACACTCTTACCAACACCGGAGCCGGCAAAAAGACCCAGTCGCTGGCCTCGTCCGACACTCAGCAGTGAGTTGATCGCACGCACGCCGACATCCAACGGCTCCCGGATTGGAGTCCTGGCTAAGGGATTGAAACTGGTTCCGGTGAGGGGACGTCGCTCGTCGTTGTGGATAGGTCCCAAGTTATCCAGCGGTTTTCCCGCACCATCAATGACCCGCCCAAGCAGGTGTTCACCAACCACGGCTTCGCAGACACGCCCGGTCGGAATGACTCTCGCCCCCTGCTCCAGACCATGAATATCGCCAGTGGGCATGAGGTAGAGACTGTCTTCACCAAATCCGACCACTTCGGACTCAATATGCGTACCGTTGCTGCTGACCACATCACATTGGCCACCGATCACGGCTCGACAGCCAATCGCCTCAAGCGTCAGACCGACCATTCGCGTCAGTCGACCCTCAACCACCAGGCCCCGATCACCCCCGAGCCGATCCTGATAGCGACGTAACCGCTCCGCCCAAATCTGTTGTCTTTCCGCTCCCAGTTGCACTCTGACTACTCCTCTTCCAACTGCTCATCGATGGCACGGGCGCCGGCCAACAGAGGCGCAATCAGACTGGCGAGCCGGGATTCCAGTGAAGCATCAACCTGGGAGGTATCGGTCACCACTTTGCAGCCCCCTCGATTGATCACCGGATCCTCAATCAGGTGCCAACCTACTTCAGAATCCCCCAGAGCATAGACCTCACGGATCAGCTCAGCATCTTCCGGGTGAAGCAGCAGACGTACATTTCGTGAAGAGACAGGGAGGACTGAGAGGGCTTCTCTAACCACGCCGACAATCAGGTTAGGGTCACTCTTAACCTCCCGGCGAACTAACTGTTTTACAATCGCGATAACCAGAGCGAGCAGCTCTTTCTCAATTTGATTGTCGAGATTTCTTAATGGCCGCTCGAAGGTTTCCAGCAGACGATCAAATTGAGAGGTATACTGTTTCAGCTCCAGCTGAGCCTGTTTCAGCCCCTCTTTATGGCCAAACTCAAAACCCTCTTGCTTGCCCTTTTCGAATCCCTCCTCATAGGCCTGACGCTGTATAGCTTCAAGTTCTTCTGCAGTGGGAGGGGCGCTGGGGGGGTGTATCGTGCCTCTATTCGTCCGCTTGGTGCCATCACCCATTTCTGGCGGCAACCACTGCCTGATATCAGTCGTGTCCCCGCCGCCGGACTTAGACGAACTCATCGCCACCACCTCCGAGCATAATCTCACCGGCATCTGCCAAGCGGCGTGCTACCTGTAAGATCTCTTTCTGGGAGGCCTCCACATCGCTCAATTTGGCAGGCGCGGCAGCTTCAAGATCGTCTTTGAGCATTTCAGCGGCGCGTTTCGACATGTTTTTGAAGATCTTCTCTTTCAGCGCTTCATCGGCACCACGAAGTGCCAACAACAGTTGTTCGGTACTGACTTCACGCAGCAGTGCCTGAATACCCCGGTCATCCACATCGATGAGATTCTCAAACACAAACATATTGTCCTGCAGCTCCTGGCCGAGATCAGAATCCACTTCGATGATCTCTTCCATCAGTTTACTCTCAACCGCACCATCCAACATGTTGAGAATTTCCGCTGCCGTTTTGATACCACCCAAACTGGAAGACTTGACGTTGCTAGCGCCGGAGAACTGTTTTTCAAGGATCTCATCGAGCTCCTGCAGGGCAACCGGTTGAATACCATCCAGGGTAGCGATGCGCATGATTACATCGGTACGTACCCGGTCGGCAAACTGACTCACAACCTGGGCAGCCTGATCCGGCTCCAGAAAAGAGAGCACAATGGCAATGATTTGTGGATGCTCAAGACGAATCAATTCAGCAATCGCACGGGGGTCCATCCATTTCAGCTGTTCAAGCCCTTTACTGTTACGTCCCAATAGTATGCGATCGATGACACCACCGGCCTTATCCTCTCCTAGGGCGTTGGTGAGCATATTGCGGATATATTCATCTGAACCGAGCCCCAGTGCCGTCTGCTTTTCCAGGGTGGAGACAAACTGGTGCATCACCGCTTCCATCTGATCTGTGGTCACACCCGTTAGGGTAGCCATCGCAAGTCCCACATCCTGGACCTCTTTCGGTCCCATATGGCGCAGGATTTCAGCGGCATCCTTCTCTCCCAAGGCCAGCAGTAAAATAGCAGAGCGTTCCACGCCTCTAATTTTACTGATCTTCGAGTCATCTTTACCGGATGCCTCAGTCATTGCCTTTTGAGCGGTTTGTTTATTGGCCATCTTCAGCAATCCACTTTTTAACTACCTGAGCCACTCGCTTAGGATCATCCTGAATCATATTACGTGCGGCATCCAGTGTTTTCTCATAACTGCGCGGCCCTGGTAGCTGCAGGGATTCATCATCTTCAGCCAACATACCCATGCCACCACCAGCCGCACCACTCGCACCACCAGGCATCTGCGCCATACCGCCCTCGCCTGCACCGGCGGTAGCCATCGATTCACTCATCTGTGTCGTTACCACTTGCTTGGTCAGCCGGGTCATGGTGGGCTTCAAAACACCAAACACCAAGAGCAGGAAAAGCAGTACGCCACCGACCTGACGGATTACATCCCAGAACCAGGTCTCTTCCCACATAGGTGTTTCAGGCAGTGGCTCCATGGGCTGCGGGATGTAGAAAGCCTCACTGATCACCTGTACTCTGTCACCACGCTGAATGTCGAATCCGACGGCTTCTTTGACCAGGTTTGAGATGCGCGTAATCTCTTCCGCTGTTCGCTCCACGGGTACGGCCACACCATCTTCGCCGGCTTGATAGCGATCATTTACAACAACGGCAACAGAGAGCTTACGCAGTCGACTGCTGGGTAGACGGGTGTGGCTGATCGTTTTGTCCAGTTCGAAATTCCGCGTGGCTCGTTTACTGGTGTTGACCGGTGTACCTCCAGCTTCGCCATCCGCACCACCGGCTACCTGGGGCGCGTTCGCCGCGGCCGGAGGTTGATTGGTCAATGCACCAGGAACGCCCTGCACATCGCTCAACACAGATTGCTGCTCGTTGATCTGCTCTGAACGCAGCGCGTTCACATCAGGATTATAGTATTCCTGGGTCTGTTCGACATAGGTGAAATCCACATCCGCAGTCACTTCCGCACGCAGATTCTCACGCCCGACCACGGGCTCCAGGATATCTTCAATCCGCTGTTTGAAGTGACCTTCAAGTTCACGGGTATATTCAAATTGCCGAGAGGTCAGCTGCATCTCACGGCTGTCTTTCTTGGTGCTCAGCAGACGCCCCTTCTGATCGACCACCGTGACATTCGGAACGTCCAGTTCAGGTACGCTCGAGGCGACCAGATGAGTGATCGCTTCCACCTGCCCCTTCTCCAGGCTACGCCCGGGATAGAGTTTCACCACAACCGAGGCGCTGGGAAATTTTCTTTTACGGATAAACACCGATTGCTTCGGTGTTGCCAGGTGCACCCGGGCACTATCCACATTGGCCATTGTCATGATCGAGCGGGCCAGTTCACCTTCGATGGCACGCTGATAACGGGCCGTCTCCACCAGTTTACTGGTCGAAAACCCGGTATCCTCTTGCATCAGTTCGAAACCGGTCGATCCTGAACGCGGCAAACCCTGGCCGGCAAGTTTCATCCGTGCCTCTTGCAGACTTGAACTCGGCACCATCACAATGCCATTGGCCTGATCGATTTCGTAATCGATACCAGACTGCTGCAGAGCCTGAGAGATCTCGATGGCATCCTTGTGGGGCAGATTACCGAACAGCGGTGAATAGCTCGGTTTCTGGGTCCACAGCACAACGGCCACCCCCAAAGCGACACTGGCCGCGATGCCCACCATCACGGCAATCTGCCTGACAATAGGATTATTCTGTATACGAGCTGCCACTTCGACTTGGTTCGCTGCTTGTTCGGGAGTTACAGTTGCCATTTTTTGCCTTCTTATTCAATCAGTTAAATTGGCATATTCATTACATCTTTATAGGCCTCAACCAACTTGTTGCGGACCTGCACCATGGCTTCAAATGAGAGGCTGGATTTTTGTGCTGCAATCATCACCTGAGCCAGATCCATCTCCCCTTCGCCGCTCTCGAAGCTGGTACGAAGTGCACTGGCTTCCTGTTGGATTGAGTTCACCCGGTCGATCGACTGTTTCAGCAAATCGGAAAAATCCGCACCTGAACCCTTTGGCGACTCTTGTGCATTGTCAGCGGCTTGAGCAGACATCACGCGCATTTGCGCCAAGACTTGATCGATGTTCATGCTGTTGTTCATTCGCAAACTCCGTTATCTCAATGTCACCTTATGTCTATGCACTATTCGCACCATCTAACCCGGTATGGCCACGCCGGCATCCCGCATACGGGCAATCTTGTAGCGTAGTGTCCGCTCACTGATACCCAAGCGACTGGCCACATGTTTTCTGCTAACGCCGCCTTCACCGAGAGCATCCAGAATCATCTGCTCCTCGACTGAACGCAGATCATCGGGAAGCTTTCCAGCATTGCCGGACTGACGTTCCAGCTCAGGCTTGGCGTCGACGCCAGTCGACTCGAAGCAGAGATCCTCGACACCGATCTCGCCACTGCCGTTGAGAATCAAGGCACGCTGCATCAGGTTGTCCAGCTCCCTGACATTGCCGGGCCAAGGGTGCGCCAGAAGTTGCCGCTCAGCGGCTTCACTGAACTGAGGAAGTTTCTGGCCAGGACGCAGACTCTTCTGCAACAGATGGTTTGCCAGTGGCAAAATGTCCCGTTGCCGATCGCGGAGCGGTGGCAAAGTCAGCGGGAATACATTGAGGCGATAGTAGAGATCTTCACGGAATCTACCGGCAGCGACCTCTTCGCGAAGCTTGCGGTTGGTAGTCGCCAGGACCCGTACATCCAGTTCAATCAGTTTGCGGCCACCCAATCTTTCCAGCTCCTTCTCCTGCAGTACCCGCAATAATTTAGCCTGTAGAGCCAGACTCATCTCGGAGATCTCATCGAGCAACAGGGTGCCACCCTGTGCCTGTTCGAACTTACCTGCTGTAGCCTGATAGGCACCGGTAAAGGCCCCTTTCTCATAACCGAACAGTACGGCTTCGAGCATATTTTCGGGAATCGCTGCACAATTGATTGCGATGAAAGGTCCGCTGTTACGTGGCGAATGTTGATGGATATAGCGGGCAAAGACCTCCTTACCTGTGCCACTCTCCCCATTCAGCAGCACTGTGGCTTCGCTCTGCGCCACCCGATGTGCTAACTCGAGCACCTCGCGACTACGTAGATCTTCAGCCACCGGTCCCTCATCGGCCACCTCTGCCAGCGGTAGGATATTGCCTGCCACCTTGCTGACCAGAACTTCCGCCTCAAAGGGTTTGACCAAGTAGTCGGCTGCACCGTCATGCATTGCCATCACAGCCTTTTCAATACTGCCATAAGCGGTCATCAATAAAACCGGCAGATCGGGATAGCATTTTCTGATCTCTCTCAGCAGTGTATGTCCGTCCATGGGCTGCATCTGAACGTCACTGACAACCATGCCGACAGATTCATGTTTCAACAACTCAAGGGCGGACCTGCCCTCTTCTGCGGTTGCTACCGAATAGCCGGACAGCTCAAGGGTATCGCTTAGCGCTTCCCGCAGTGCAGGATCGTCTTCTACTATCAGCACCGTCGTTTGACTCATGACAGGCTCCTTATCTGTTCAACGCTAAGCGTTTGTTTTTCTTTACCAAAGCCCACAGACGAAATCTGTTCGATAGCGGGTGACGCAAGTGGAAAATGGATTTGGAAGTGTGCCCCGCCAAGGCTTGAGTGTGTGGCCAGGATCTCGCCACCATGGTTAAGCACCAGATTCTGCACCACCGCCAAACCTAACCCTGTGCCGCCGCTTCTGGTGGTGAAGAATGGATCAAAAATTCTTGGCAACAGCTCATCGGAAATGCCCCGGCCGTCATCGGCCACATGGATCTCGATTTCATCTTCAACATGCAGCACAATCTGAACAACCTTCGCTCCCTGCTGGGTTGCGTTTTCCAACAGATTGCTCAACATCCCCAGTAAGGCATCCTCCCGCCCCAGCATGACCGCTTGTCCCTGACTCTGATCATCGATCACCAGGGAGACACCACTCTGTTGCAGATCATGCTCGACGATCGAGGAAAAACGCTTAAGCAGTTCACTCAGTACTAGGCGAGACTCTCCGGCATCCTCACCCCGGGCAAACATCAGGATGTCGTGAATTTGACGCTCCATATGCTGCAGGCGATCTCTCAACTTCGAGGTGAACTGCTGACGTTTGGCGGGATTCAGATCATCACTGGCCAGATGGGAGGCGTACAGCAAGGCGCTGCTAAGGGGGGTGCGCATCTGATGGGCCAGCTGAGCGGACATTTCTCCCATCGCAGTTAGCCGCTCACGACGGTTGAGCCGTTCCTGTAACTTGCGGGTTTCCGTGATATCAACCAGCACCAGAATATAGCCAGGTGCCTGTTCCAGGCGACTGGATGAGAGTGTCAACAAATGGCCACTGAGCAATTTCATCTCATTGCCCTTGATCACACCACCCATGGCCTTTTGACGAACAACTTCAGGCCATGGATCCATGGCTTCAAGCTTGCCCAACAGGTGCTCTGCGGCCGGGTTGAACTCCCGAATCCGCTCCTCACCATCGAGTACGATGACGGCGGCGGGCAGGGTTTCCAGCAACCGCTCCAGCCGATCGGCCAGACGCTCCTTCTCCGCCAACTGCACCATCCGTTCACTACGTGCCGCTGCCAGCTCCTGGCTCAGTTCAAGAACCTGGGATTGCAGCTGCTGATAGGAGCCGGTCAACTCTTCGGAGAGTTGATTGAACATATTGAAGGCCGCCTCAAGGGCGTGCTGTCGATCGGCAAGTGATGGTTTTGGTGACACGTCGATAGCCTCTGTTGTCAGTCTTCATTCATCACTGACTAGTGAGGCAAAATGCGTGCCTATATTGGTTTTATGTTTATTTTCAGTATGTTATAAATTCTAAGCAGAGAAGACGTCAAATTCCCGTCGACTCGGTTTGACGCTGAAGGCCATATTTACGTAACTTCTCCACCAGGGTGGTACGGCGCATATGCAAGCGTTTTGCAGCGTGGGCTACGATACCGTCGGACTCATCCAGGGCCTGCTGAATCAGGCTCTGCTCAAGCGAGTTGAGGTGAGCCTTGAGGTCGATCCCATCATTCGGCAGCCGTGGCGCATTCTGGGTTGTGCCTGGTTCATCCCCCTCCAGACTCACCTGTGGCAGCTGGGTGGTATCCATCAGCTCAGCCGCCGGTTTGAACTTCTCCGGCAGCTCTCCCATATCCACGACCCCATAGGGATAGAGAATCGCCAACCGTTCGATCAAATTCGCCAGTTCCCTGACATTTCCGGGCCAGCGGTAGTGACTCAAGGCAGCAATGGCAGCAGGCGTCAGCCTGACGGATCCTCGCTTCTCGTTCTCAATCCGGTGAATCAGATCGTTCACCAGCACCGGGATGTCTTCAACCCGATCCCTCAGCGGAGGCATCTCGATCGGGAAGACATTCAGTCTGTAGAACAGATCTTCGCGAAAGTCGCCTTTTTTGATCGCCGATTCCAGGTTACGATGGGTGGCGGCAATGATACGCACATTGCAGGGGATAGTCTTATTGCTGCCAACGCGCTCAAAAGAGCGCTCCTGTAAAACCCTGAGCAGCTTCACCTGCATCGGCATACTCATATCACCGATCTCATCGAGAAACAGGGTTCCTCCCTCAGCCATCTCAAAACGACCCTGGCGGGCGCTGATGGCACCGGTAAATGCCCCTTTCTCGTGACCAAAAAGTTCACTTTCCAGCAGGTCTCCGGGTATCGCACCGCAATTAACCGGGACAAAGGGCTTGCCACGGCGAACCGAGTGAAAATGGAGTTTACGGGCAACCACTTCCTTACCGGTTCCCGATTCACCCAGAATCAGCACCGTTGCTTCTGAATCGGCAACCTGCTCGATCATTTTGTTGACCTGTCGGGTGGCCCGGCTGCTGCCGGAGAGACTGCGGAACAGTTCCACAGGCCTTGAACTGCCCGCTTCGGGGTTCTTCAGCTCCTGAAACACCTGAGCCTTGTGGGCCAAGGCCATCAGGTCGTCGTAGAGTGTGGGAAGCTTAAAACTACCGATGACGTTTTCAAATCCTTCAAAAAGCTGAGGCGCACCCTCTTGCTCATCATAGATTTGAAAAACCGGTAGATTGGGGTAACTCTCGGCAAGCCCCTTAACAACGGCCAATTGCTCATCTCGTCCCTGAGCGGCGCCGACCATGACCGCCACGCAGTTGTATTGACGCTGCTGGCTGAGCTCCACCTGAGAGATGTCATCAACCACAAACACGTCTCCTTCGACAAAGCTGAGGATGTGTTGCAGATAACTTTGACGCTCAGCGTCTTGATCGAAAAGATAAATACAGAGATTAGGAAACACTGAACCGTCTTTGTCAGAACTATGCCCCATTCATCAGGCCCTAATTGCGGTGAGAATTCTGTAGCAATGGTGCGAAGTTAAGCAGCATTTTTGCTAAATGTCAAAATTACGACGATCCAAGATTTTAATTAAACAAGTTGTATTAACACATTGTTATTCAATAAGGTTAGCAGAAATATTTACACAGATTGAAATATTCGATTCGCAGTAGTTTAATTCCTAGAATGGGAATTACAAATTGAGTTTAATAGTGTTTTATCAATAAAACTGGATATATACTTACATTTGTACAGGTTGTATCTAAAATAGCTTCATGCCAAAACTTACCCTCTCCTTCAAAGGTCGAGTTATCGACGTTTTTCACCTGGAAGCCGATTCGACAAAGATCGGTCGCGATCCGGACTGTACCATCGCCATCGACAGCCTGGCCATCGCACCGCTGCAAGCCACCATCACTGAAGCTGGGGATGTCTATCGCCTGGAAGCGGAGGATGAAGCGTTTCCGGTACTGGTAAACCATGAGAAGACTGAAGAGATCAATCTCCATCATGGCGATGTCATTCAGATCGGCAAACACACCCTCACCTTCGCTGAAGATGTGATGGAACTGGGTGCCGACCTCAGCCTCTCTCCGGCCACAGCAGCTGAACCAGACCAGACTGAAACAGAAGAAAACGACGGGGACGAACAAGCATCCTCCAGTGTGCTGCAGATCGTCAATGGCGACAATTTCGGCCGCATTATCTCCCTGCACCGACATATGACCCGGATCGGACATACCGGCGGTGATTGTGCGATGATCGCCCGACGTGAGGAGGGTTACTACATTACATTTCTGGAGGGGATAAATCCTCCTACAGTGAATAAACAGCCCCTTGCAGATCAGGGCCAACTGCTGAACGACGGGGATTTGATCGAAGTGGGCGGCACACAGATGCAGTTTCACGCCTAACCAGAGTCATTTATGAGTGATCACGAAAACAAAGAGCGCAGACGCTTTCATCGCATCATTTTCGACGCGCGAGCCACCCTTGAAACCAGCAGCGGCAGCTATCAAACCGAACTGATCGATATCTCCTTGAAAGGCGCCCTGGCAAAGATACCGACAGCCTGGTCACCCGAAATTGGTGAAAGTGTCACCCTGAAAGTTCTCCTGGACGATGGCGGCACAATTTCGATGCTGGCCTCCTGCGCCCATGTGGAGAAAGATCAGCTTGGCCTGCTCTGTGAGGAGATCGATATGATCAGCATCTCCCTGCTGCGCCGCCTGGTTGAACTGAATATCGGTGACGACATCATCCTGCAAAGAGATCTGGAAGCCCTCGGTTAGGCAACCGCCGGCTCCGGCACTGTGCAGTGTTGCCGATTCAAGTGATCTGCAGAACCTCAGCGAGGGTCTCCACGGGAACCACCTCCAGGCCTTCAATGGGCTGTTTTGGAGCATTGGCCTTAGGCACCACCGCCCGCTTGAAACCGTGTTTCGCCGCTTCTCGCAACCGTTCCGGACCATTCGGAACCGGCCGAATCTCCCCGGTCAACCCCAATTCACCGAATACCACCAGTCCCTGATCAAGCGGCCGATTGCGGAAACTGGAGAGGGCAGCCATCAACACAGCCAGATCCGACGCAGTCTCCGTGATACGCACCCCCCCGACCACATTGACATAGACATCCTGATCGAACATCCCGATACCACCATGGCGATGCAGCACCGCCAACAGCATCGAGAGCCGGTTCTGCTCCAGGCCCAGTGTGATACGTCGCGGATTCGCCAACGGGCTCTCATCCACCAGCGCCTGAACCTCAACCAACAGAGGACGGGTTCCCTCACGGGTCACCAGAATCACACTGCCCGGCACCTGCTCCGCCTGACGTGACAGAAATATGGCGGAAGGATTGCTGACCGCTTTCAGCCCCTTGTCGGTCATGGCGAACATACCCAGCTCATTGACAGCGCCAAAGCGATTCTTGATGGTCCGGATCAGACGAAACTGACTTCCTGCCTCCCCTTCGAAATAGAGCACCGTATCCACCATATGCTCCAGCACTCTGGGACCGGCCAGGCTACCCTCCTTCGTTACGTGACCAACCAGAAACAGTGCGGTACCGGTGCGTTTGGCGAAATGTACCAGCTGCGCCGTTGCCTCCCGCACTTGGGAGACGGAACCCGGTGCCGACTGCAGCAGTTCGGTGTACATGGTCTGAATTGAATCCAGCACCATCACCTGTGGCTTCTCCTTCTCGGCGACAGCGATAATCCTTTCAACACAGGTTTCGGGTAACAGCTTCAACCTGTCGACCGCCAGATCGAGTCGCTTGGCGCGTAGTGATATCTGCCGCGGAGACTCTTCGCCGGACACATAGAGAGAGCGCATGTTCACGGAGAGCCTAGCCAGGGTCTGAATCAGCAGGGTCGACTTACCGATGCCGGGATCACCGCCGATCAGCACCACCGAACCTTCGACCAATCCCCCGCCCAGAACCCGATCGAGTTCCGCACTGTCGGTGGTGGTACGGGCCTCATGCTCTATCTCAACCTCAGTCAACGGCATCACCTGCTGACCACCGGTCCCGGCATATCCGGCAAAGCGTCCCTTAGCGGATGTGGCCGGGGCCAGGCTCTCCTCCAGCACATTCCAGGAGTGACACTCGGAACACTGACCGGACCATTTGGCAAAACTGGCGCCACAGGCACTGCAGGTATATTGGGTTTTCGCCGCTTTTTTACCGCCCTGTGCCATTATGCCTCCAGCTGTTGGCGATTCAGATCGTGAAATCTAACCCGTTGTTTGACTCCGCACAGCAGTTCATAGGCGATGGTACCCGCCTGCCGGGCGATCTCCTCCACCGGCAATTCCCTTCCCCATAAAACCGCTTCATCCCCAACCTGTATATCGGTTAGCGCCCTGGCATCGACACACAACATGTCCATCGAAACCCGTCCCACCAATGGAAGGCGAGCGCCTTTCACCAGCACGGGTGTACCGTTCGGTGCATGTCGGGGATAACCATCCCCGTAACCGATCGCAATGGTGGCCACCGGCATCGCTTCAGGACAGACATAGTTTCCTCCATAGCCGATGGCATCGCCCGCCTGACAGGATTTGACCGCCATCACCCGACTGCTCAGGGTCATCACCGGTTGCAGGCCCAACTGTGCTGCGGTCGTATTGATGAAAGGGGAAGCGCCGTACAACATGATACCCGGCCGCACCCAATCAAGATGGGTTGCAGGATTTGCCAACAGCCCGGCTGAATTTGCCAGGGAGCGTGCTTTGAAAGGGGATGGATCGATTTGCATCAGCTGCTCACACTGAATCGCAGTCATCGGATCGTCCGGATCATCCCCATTGGCCAGATGACTCATCAGATTGATTTCACCAACGACCGGCAGATCCTTGAGTTGCGCCAGGGTCTCGTTAAGCTCACCAGGTGCAAATCCCAGTCTGTGCATCCCGGTATCGAGCTTCAACCAGATGGATAACCGCTGACCGGATGATAAGGAATTTAAAACAGCCAACTGATCGCGCTGATGTACCACCACCTGCAGATCGGCAGCGATCGCCTGTTCGAAATCGGATCGGCTGATACAGGCCGAGAGCACCAACAGGGGTTTGACCACTCCCTGTTGCCTGAGCGCCAGCGCTTCATCAAGCCGCGCTACGGCGAACCCGTCCGCCTCATTCAGGGCCTCGGCAACCCGGAACAGACCATGGCCGTAACCGTCCGCTTTGATGACCGCCCAGATTCGACTCGTGTCAGCGGCTTGTCGGACAAGCCTCAGATTGTGCCTCAGGGCAGCATGATCGATTGATGCCTGGGGGGCAAACTCCATTAATACCCCTCGTCGCCGTAGACATCTTCCGTATAGTTTTCAAATTTGGTGTATTTACCAAGAAAGGTCAGACGTGTGGTTCCAATCGGACCATTACGCTGTTTACCGATGATAATCTCTGCAATGCCTTTGTCCGGACTGTCTTCGTTATAGACCTCGTCCCGATAGATGAAGACGATCAGATCCGCATCCTGCTCAATCGCACCGGACTCACGCAGGTCGGACATGATCGGTCGCTTGTTGGTTCTCTGCTCAAGACTGCGATTGAGCTGAGACAGTGCAATCACCGGCACATTCAACTCCTTTGCCAACGCCTTCAAGGAGCGGGAGATGGCGGAGATCTCATTGGTCCGGTTCTCCCCTTCTCCGGGTGCCTGCATCAACTGCAGATAGTCGATCACAATCAACCCGAGATCGTCGTGTTCCCGTTTCAGTCGACGGGCCCTGGCACGCACCTCGGTTGGCGACATCGCCGGAGTATCGTCGATATAGAGCCTGGTCTCGGCCAGCATGCTCACTGCAGAAGAGAGTCTCGGCCACTCCTCATCCTCCAGTTTACCGGTACGCACCCGCAACTGATCGATACGACCCAGGGATGACATCATACGCATCGCCAGGGCGTCGCCCGGCATCTCCATACTGTAGACAGCCACAGCCTTGCCCGCCTGAATGGCGACATTTTCGGCAATGTTCATGGCAAAGGTGGTCTTACCCATCGAGGGACGGCCGGCAACAATAATCAGGTCCGCATGTTGCAGACCGGAGGTCATCTGATCGAAATCGGAAAACCCGGTACTGATACCGGTGATCGGTTCATCCTGCTGGAACAGGGTTTCGATCCGGTCAACCGCCTTGGTCAGCAGGGATTTGATTGGTGTGAAGCCACCCTTACCCTTACTGGTCTGTTCAGCGATCTCAAAAACCTTGCGTTCGGCTACATCAAGCAGCTCTTCAGCCTTGCGGCCCTGAGGATGAAATGCACTATCCGAGATATCGGTACCAACAGAAATCAGCTGGCGCATTACCGAATACTCACGCACGATTCCGGCATAGGATTTTATGTTTGCTGCACTTGGCGTCTCTTCCGCAAGGCGTACCAGATAGGGTAAGCCACCGGCATCCTCAAGCTGCTCTTTACGTTCCAGATGCTCTGCCAGGGTCACCACATCAAAAGGCTGATTGTCTTCAGCCTGTGCGGCGATGGCGCTGAAGATCAAACGATGCTCTTTGCGGTAGAAATCCCCATCCACCACCAGATCCGCCACCTTGTCCCAACTGGCGTTATCCAGCAGCAATCCCCCAAGCACCGATTGTTCGGCCTGACTCGAATGGGGAGGCACTTTGATCGCCCGCTGTTCGACTTCCGGATAGACAGCAAGCTCTTCTGGATAGGCAGATTCAGACATCGGAATACGCTAGTTATTGGATTGAACCAAATTGGCCGCAGGGACAGATAAGGATACGGTATTGGAGGAGTCGAGGAAAGAGAACCAGTCCCTTCCATCGGCTGCGCCATGTTTCAGCGGCCTGATTGGGGAATGAAAAGCCGCAGATCAATGACAAAGTCGAGAGGTGTATAGAAGTTAATCAGGCCAATAGGTTGAAACAACTGTAAAAACAGTCAGCTGCAAACCATTGAACCAAGCCGAAAGCGAAGCTGTCGTGCGGCTGGCTATAATAGCCGACACCACATATCTTCAAACGGCGCCGCAACGGCGCCGCCAAGATATGTGGTTATCCCACGACAGCGGGTAACGATCGACAGCCGCGGCTGGCGATCAAGCCTCTGGGACGATGGTCAGTTTGATGGTGACATCCACATCCGCATGCAGATGCAGGTCGACTTCATACTCACCGGCAATCCGGAAGGGGCCAGTCGGAAGCATGACCTCTTTCTTCTCCACAGACTCACCAGCAGCGCTTACCGCCTTGGCAATATCCGAGGTACCGACTGAACCGAACAGACGTCCTTCATCACCCGCCTTACAAGTGATGGAGACTTCCATACCGTCCAGCTTGGCTTTACGGGCCTCGGCCGCCTGCAACTTCTCCTGAGCCTCTTTTTCAAGCTCAGCACGACGCTGCTCGAAGACTTTCAGATTCTCTTCGGTAGCCGGAATGGCTTTACCACTGGGAATCAGAAAGTTACGACCGTAACCGCTCTTCACGTTTACCTTTTCACCCAGATCACCCAGGTTATCCACTTTTTGCAATAGAATAATTTCCATTGTAATCACCCTTATTAGGTCAAATCTTTAGTTGCGTCCAAGCTGCTGTGAGCGGCTTGTCGCACGACTTCTCACCCGCTGTTTTGTGATTTAAAGCGGGCTCGAAAATCGATCCAAATATCCAGCAGTCCGATGCTGATCATCACCAGCACCATCTGCGGTAAAAAAACAATCAGCATCAGGTAGGTCACTACCAACCAGAGCTGGGCGGAATTCACCCGTTTCACCAGACCATGGATCACGGCCATGCCCTGCAGAAACAACAACCCTAGAACCACCGCCCCCATGCAACCCAATATGGCCGGATAGCTCTGCTCGGGAAGCAGTCCCAGCATCAGTGCCGCCGCACCTGCAATCCCGACAAACCGGTGCAGTCGCATCTGCTGATACTCATCTGCGAACCCGCCCGGGTTGTAGAGTATCGCCTGCCACCAACGAGCCGCATAGAGGCTGAGTAACATCTGCAGCAGAAAACCGACTGAGACCAGGCCACACATCATTCTGGAAAGCCGGTCTAAAACCTCAACGCTTTGTGCCTGATCAAACAGACCGGCCTCAATGAAGCGCTGACTCATGGGTTCCAGATACTCTCGCCAGAAAGCGGCCGGATCCCCCATACTGATGTATTGCACCAGGATGGCCAGTAGGCCGAATATCAAACCGGCCTGGGTTGTCAAAGCCAAAGAGCGGGTATTGCGAAGCAACAATCCGAGCACGACCACCGGTATCCATAACACCAGCAGAAAGCCCAGCGCCGCAAGCGGGTTGCCAAATATCAGTGTCATCAAGACAGCGCAGGCAAGTGTTGCAAGGAGTAACACCTTGGCTGCAGCCAGGCCACCCAATCTCAAGGTGACCAGTGCGACGCTGGCACTGCTGAATACACCGACAAATGGAATGATGATCGACAGCACGGCCAGTACCGTTGCCACCATGGCTGATCGCGCTGGCCCACGCATCACAAAGGATGCCACTGCTTTCATTCCGCTACCCCGGCAGGTATGAACTCCCTTTAGTGCTGATCCGTGTATGGCAGCAGCGCGACGTAACGAGCGCGTTTGATCGCGGTCGCTAATTGACGCTGATACTTAGCTTTTGTGCCAGTGATACGGCTGGGTACGATCTTGCCACTCTCGCTGACATAGGCCTTGAGGAGATTCAGATCCTTGTAGTCGATCTCGCTGATGCCTTCCGCTGTGAAGCGGCAATATTTCTTACGTCGAAAAAAACGTGCCATCTATTTATCCTCTCTCTATTTCTGCTGCTCAGTCGTTACTCGATTCAGTCTCTTCAACAACTGAATCCTCGTCATCGTCCTGCGCATCCTCATCATTGCCGCGGCTCGCTGGGCGTTCGTCAGCTTCCTGGGATTTAGCCAACTGAGAGAGCTCGGTAATCGCCTCTTCCCGACGGATTACCATATTGCGAATGACAGCATCGTTGAAGCGGAAGGCGCTTTCCAATTCATCCAGCGCTTCCTGATCGCACTCAATGTTCATCAGAACATAGTGAGCTTTGTGGATCTTGTTGATCGGATAGGCCAGTTGACGGCGCCCCCAATCCTCAAGCCGGTGGATGGTACCACCCTTGGTTTCGATGCCCGAGCGATAACGCTCGATCATAGCGGGTACTTGTTCACTCTGGTCCGGATGAACCAGGAACACAACTTCATAGTGCCTCATTGTATCTCCTTACGGTTTAGGCAGCCTTCTGCATGTGCAGTAAGGCAAGGAGTGATACCCGATCGACCGTCGGAATTCCCTCCGGGAGGGTTTGCCTTTGGCAATCGGGGATCAGAAAGCGGCGGATTCTACCTTTTTGTCAGTAAATCCGCAAGATTGCTCACTGTAATGTAGTACGGACCAAATGGCCTCTAGGCCGCAAATGCACGCCAATCACCGCGAAACCACGCCAATAAAGGCAACAAAATAATAGTTATTCGCGACATTTTGCGGTGATTAGCGTTCATTTGCGGTTAATCTCTTAGGTAACAGCGAAACATGAGTGCTTAGAAATCCACCTCCAGACCCAGGTAAAAGCCGTCGAAATCCCAGTCGGTATAGACCCCATCCAGATCATCCAACTCAAGGAAAAAGCTTCGATATCCACCCTTCAGGCGCAGATCCATCGCCAGGTTATCAATCACGCTGTAGGCGAGGCCGAGCTGATAATCCTGCAGTGTGTGGTCTCCGACACTGAGTACATTGATATCGCCATATACCCACAGGGGGGTAGCCGGAATACCAATCTGCGCCGCACCATAGAGCATCGGAACATAACCTTTGAAGCGGTCCTGGGAAGCCTGACTGGTTTCGACATCCTCAACCCGAATATCCCCATCCAGATATTTCAGATTCAGTCCGAAATCGAATGACACGAGATCATTATCGAAGAGCTCGTAATAGAAGACGAAATCCGTGCTTTGCATGTCGAACTCGACATTCACCTCGCGACCGGCGGAGAAGGTCATGCCCGCATAGCGAAAATTCTCACTCAAAACCATGTCCCCTTCTGAACTCAAATCATTGGTTCTGACCTTGAGGTTGGGTACCAATGGGACTGGATGTTCGAAGGCTATTGAAGCGACCCCCTTGACTTCAGTGCCCAGATCAAAAAATTGCAGATCTGCTTCAGAGATGTCGGAAATGGAACCGGATGAGTCAACATTCCAAAGCTCGATGCCTGCAGTAAATCCCAACAACGTATCTGCCTGCACCTGAGCCGCAGTGAGAACAGATAGCAAGGCGAGACAGGAAAGTTTTCTCATCACATTAAATCTCCAATTGAACTGAATCATTCCCAAGTATCGATCTTAAACTGAATCCGTGGGTTCAAGTTTGAACCAACGATATTACTGGCGCTGTCTGAGCGCTTCATAGAGTGACACACCGGCGGCCACAGAAACATTGAGGCTTTCCACACTTCCCTGCATTGGCAGCTTAACCAACAGATCGCAATTTTCCCGGGTGAGTCTGCGAAGCCCCTTCTCCTCTCCCCCCATAATCAGGGCGAGCGGACCGGTCATGTCCGTTTGATACAAAGTTTGCTGCGCCTCGCCAGCGGTACCGACCAACCATACCCCTTCGGCCTTCAGCCATTTCAGGGTACGTGCAAGATTGGTTACCTGAATCAGTGGCACCGTCTCAGCTGCCCCGCTCGCCACTTTTCTCACCGTTGCGGTCAATCCGACTGAGCGATCTTTTGGTATCACAATGGCATTCACTCCGACACCATCTGCGGTACGCATACAGGCGCCCAGATTGTGCGGATCCTTGACCCCATCGAGTATCAACAGCAGCGGTGGTCCATCGAGTCGCTTGAGAAGC
>JAKSBX010000139.1 GCA_022360905.1 Chromatiales bacterium | reverse complement strand
TCGGCTCAATCTTGTCGATGGCGGTGAATTGGTTCTGGTGGAGGGGCTGGACCGCTTTGACGCCGCCCTCGAATCCCGATTGGAGGCGTTTCAGCGCCAAAACGGTCTCGAGGCGGACGGGGTGGCTGGCCAACAGACCCAAGTCTATCTGAATAATCTGCAACTGCCCGCAGGTACACCAACCCTTGCCGCCAATCCGGCCGGGGGGAGCTGAGATGTCGCTGATTCTCGAAGCGCTGAAGAAGGCCGAGCGGCAGCATAAACTGGGCAAGGTGCCGGGTATTTCAGCGCAAGCCTCCGAACAGGAGAGTCAGCGTGGCAACAGTCTCAAGTGGGGAGCGCTGTTGCTGGTGGGGCTGGCAATTCTGGGTATCGGGCTCTATTTGGGAAGTATGCAGAGTACATCTCAGCCTCAGGCAAAAGCAGAGCCTCGGTCTGCGCCTCAATCCAGTCCTGCCAGTGAGCCAAGCCGGCCTCCGGGTGAACTCTCTGTCAGGCCGGTAAGACCAAACCGGGCTGCTCCAGCTGTAAAGCCGCATCCTCAGGTGACACAACCCCCTGCCCAAAGCCCGCCTGCAAAGCAGATAGCGCAAGCGGAGCAAGCAGCTGACGAGCGTGTGGGACCGGCTCGACAGCCTACTGTGACTGAGAAACCGCTCCAACCTCCCCCGCCACCAGCACCGGAACCACCACCGCCACCGGCCATACCACTGCATAAAATGCCGGCTGGATTTGTTTCCAATCTGCCGGCGATGAACATAGATATCCACAGTTACGACCCTCGCCCACTGAAACGTTATGTGCTGGTCAATATGGAGAAGTACCGAGAGGGTGACTACCTGGCTGAAGGCCCATTGCTGATTGAAATATTACCCGAAGGGGTGGTTATGGAGCACATGGGAGAGCGGTTTATTTACCCTCTGGGAAATCTCTAACCTGTGATTCGTCCCCTAAGAAAACAGATACCTACCCGATAGACGGTGCAGTCAAGCCGACGGGGTACAGGCTGTGGCGTGGTCAGTTGGTCAGTAATTAAGTATATTTATTAATACGCCCTACTGAGTTGCCGGGTTAATAGTTTTCACTGAAGCGTTATATGGGATCGACCCAAGGAATGCAGGATGAAGGAACGAAACAAATTGTTGGCAGGAGTCTATCTACTGCTGCTCGTGCTGCCGATTAATGCCCAGGCAGTGATCTACAAGTGGTATGACGAAAACGGCAAGGTGCACTACAGTCAATCACCTCCGCCGAAGGGTAGTCAGCGGGCACCGATCGATACCAGTACCTTTTCCACCATGAAGATGCGCAAAGCGCCGAAGGTATCGCTTACGCCGAAGAAAAAAAGCCAGCCCAAGCGACGAAAAAAGAGCGTGGTCAAAACAATTTCCAAACGACCAACGACAAGAAGCACCTGTCCTCTCAAACGTTGACCGGGCGAAACATCCGGGTTAAGAGGCTTTCTTAAGCGGGTAGATGGTATAGAGAATTTGTTCGATACCCGGTTCAACCTGCTCAGCGATTGACAAGCAAGTCGCCAGATCCAGGCCGGTTTTCTCCAGCGTGGCAGGGTGGGGATTGGCCAGGCCTTCACCGAACTTTCCGTTACCCATCAAAGCATCTGCCGCCATCGCGGCGATATGGACCATGGCGGTTTCAGTCGGGTGCTGTTTGGCACGTACGGGTTCTGCATGAAATTCAGTGGTTTCGATCAGACAGATCGGGAAACTCCATTGCCGCATCAGGGTGGCGCCGACCCGGGCATAATCCAGGCCGATCACTTGCCGCTCTGCTTCCACCAGCGGTTGGGATTGTTGCTGAGATTGCTGCGAGGCTTGCTGGGTTTCCAGTGGTATGCTCTGATTCATGATCAGGTGGCCCAGGTCGAACAACAACCCACAAACGAACAACCGTTCACTGTCCATCAGCCCCATATGCCTGGCAATACCTTGGGCAACCAATCCACAGAAGATGCTGCGTTTCCAGTACCAGTGCATATCGAACTCACTGTTAGACGGTTTCTGAAGTGAGCCGGATATGCAGGTGGCCAGCGTGAGATCATGGATCTGTTGCGTACCGAGCAGAGAAACGGCTCGAAACACAGTCTCAATCTTACTCGCCAGACCGAAGTAGGGGCTGTTGATCAGTTTCAGGATACGAGTTGTCAGTGCAGGATCGCTACGAATGGTATCGGCAACATCTTCCAGGCGATATTCCGGAGAGTCGATAATCTCCTTTAGACGGATATAGACATCAGGTAGGGTGATGAGCTTGCAGTCTTGGGTGATTTTTTCCCACAGTGTAGACATAGGTACCTCATGAACAGATTGAGCTCAACCTCGGTTCCTGTGGGTAGAATCTGAAGTATCTGTTCAGTCAAAATCAACTGACGCCAGTTGTTCGTCATCCTTTGGCATCGGACCCATTATAACAACAATCCATCAGATTGGTCCGCCAGAAACAGAAAAAGTTTCGCCGATTTCGGACGCCGTGATCATCTGTCGGCCACCGATCTGGCCACTGCCCAGACGCTGATTTCTGCAGCACCTGATCGCTTCAGGGTTTTACTCATTTCGTGAATCGTTGATCCGGTGGTGACCACATCGTCCACGATGACCACCCGGCTTCCTTGTAGGCTGCCATGGACTCGAAAAGCGTGGCGCAGATTGTTTCGTCTCAATGGCTCACTGAGGTCGGATTGGGCCTTGGTCTCCCGGATCCGTTTCACCAGGCGGCCATCCAGGGGAATTCCATAGTGTTTTGCCAGTACCCGCCCCAGCTCCTGGGCCTGGTTGAATCCACGCTCTCGCATACGCTGTTGATGCAGAGGCACCGGAAGCAGCAGGTCCGGAAGGCTATCCAGCTCACCCAGGCGATCGATGATCAATCTGGCCAGAGGTGCCGTCAGGTGTAACTGGTGGCGAAATTTAAGCTGTGCAATCAAGTGGTTGGATGGTGGTTCATAACGCAGAGCGGTATGGCATGAAGCATACGGCAGCCGCTTGTTGAGGCAGGCGCCACAACGGGTTTCAGCCGTTGCGTCGGCGGGAAGTGGCAGGGCGCAGCGGGGGCAGGCGTGGTGATTGAACGGCAGTGAGCTGTAGCAGGGATCGCAAAAACGGCTTTTAGGGTCTGCATCTGCACCGCAGAGCAGACAGTTCTGTGGGTAGATATGTTTGAGCAGGAACTGTAGCCAACTGGAGTTCATCGGGCCATCCATGGGTATCTGCAGTTGATTGAGGCTCTCAGCGATCCTTTTGAGAGTTAAGTGGTTTTTAGTCTAACCCTTGTGATCTGCTCAGTATAGGGGGCTCCGGATCGATGAGCGATCCCGGTAACGCGTGTTTGGTGCAGGGGATATTAGCTTAGATTGGCTAAAATATATACAGTAGTAAACCTGGCAATGAGATCTTAGTTGACTGTTATCGGCCATTGATTACCATAGACCCCCCTGTACCCAATACTGACTGATTTTTGTACAACCTGGTGGATATCATGACCGACAGCCCGCTACGCCATGACTGGAGTTTGACCGAGATCGAGGCACTGCTCGATCTGCCTTTCAACGACCTGCTGTTTCGTGCCCAGAGCCTGCACCGGGAGCGCTTTGACCCTAATCAGATTCAGATGAGCAGTCTGCTGAGTATCAAGACGGGTGCCTGTGCCGAGGATTGTGGCTACTGCTCTCAGAGCGCCAAGTATGATTCGGGGTTGGAAGCCGAGAAGCTGATGCCGTTGGAAGATGTGGTCAAGGCGGCTGAAGCGGCCAAACAGAAAGGCGCCAGCCGCTTCTGCATGGGGGCCGCCTGGCGCAATCCGACGGATAAGAACCTGCAGCGGGTGATTGAGATGGTCGAGGCGGTCAACGGCCTGGGCATGGAGACCTGTCTGACCTTGGGGATGCTCACCGAGCAACAGGCGGAACGGCTACGTGACGCCGGTCTGGACTACTACAACCACAATCTGGATACCTCACCGGAATTTTATGGCGAGGTAATCACCACCCGAACCTTTGACGATCGTCTACAGACCCTCTCCCATGTACGTGATGCGGGAATCAATGTCTGCTCCGGGGGCATCCTGGGTATGGGTGAATCGAGACGGGACCGGGCGAGTATGCTGAGGGAGCTGGTCAATCTACCCAAACATCCGGAATCGGTGCCGATCAACATGCTGGTCAAGATCGAAGGCACACCACTCTCTCAGGTTGAGGACCTGGATCCTCTGGAGTTCATCCGAACCATCGCCGTTGCGCGGATTCTGATGCCCAACTCCTATGTCAGGCTCTCCGCCGGACGGGGAGAGATGAGCGACGAGATGCAGGCGCTCTGTTTTCTCGCCGGGGCGAACTCGATCTTTTACGGTGAGCGACTGCTCACGACAGACAACCCCGAAGCGGACCGGGACCGGGCGTTACTGGAACGCCTGGGTATGACAACCGAGACGCTGGTTGAGACTGAGGTCAAGGCCGCCAAAACGCCCTGCCAGAAAGCGCAGGCCGTTTGAGTGTCTGGTCTCGCTCAGTGGCGAGATTCGAAGCGAACGATATGAACGGTTTGGCGGAACAACTGACGCGTCAGCGTGAGGCTGGGCTCTACCGCAGGCGCCGGGTCGTCTCATCACCTCAGCAGACTGAGATGGTTGTCGATGGGCGGCCGATGTTGACATTTTGCAGTAACGACTATCTGGGATTGGCTAACCACCCGGAGGTCATTACGGCACTGCAACAGGCCGCGAATGCGTATGGGGTTGGCAGTGGCGCCGCACATCTGATCAATGGTCACAGCAGTGCTCATCACGCCTTGGAGGAGGAGCTGGCGGAATTCACCAATCGCCCCAGAGCGCTGCTCTACTCCACCGGTTACATGGCCAATATCGGCGTGGTCAGTGCGCTGCTGGGGCGTCACGATTGGCTGCTTGAGGATCGTCTGAATCACGCCTCCCTGGTGGATGCGGGAGCGCTCAGTCCGGCCAGGGTGAAACGTTATCAACACAGTGATCCAGAGAGTCTCGGGCGGCAGCTTGAAAGCTGTGGAGCAGGGCGCAAGCTGATCGCCACCGACGGCGTGTTCAGCATGGATGGGGATTTGGCGCCGCTTGACGAATTTCACGGGATTGCGCAAAACCACGAAGCCTGGCTGATGGTGGACGATGCTCACGGCCTGGGTGTGCTGGGTGAAAGTGGTGGGGGAAGTCTGGCCCATTTTGGACTGGGTATCGATCAGGTTCCGATTCTCATGGGAACCCTGGGTAAAGGATTTGGTACCTTTGGCGCCTTTGTTGCGGGCAGCGAGGAGCTGATCGAAATCCTGATTCAGAAGTCACGCAGCTATGTCTATACCACGGCCATGCCTTCAGCGGTTGCTGAGGCGACCCGGGTCAGCCTGCGCATCGCTCAGCAGGAGAGCTGGCGTCGGGAAAGGCTGGCTCAGCTGGTCAGCCGCTTCCGCCAGGCTGCCGAAGAGATGGGTCTACCTTTGATGCCATCCAATACGCCAATTCAGCCCCTGCTCACCGGGAGTGCCGAGCAGGCTTTGCAGTGGAGCAAGTTTTTGGAAGATAAAGGCATCTTGGTGAGCGCTATACGACCACCGACAGTACCTGAAGGTCAGGCCCGGCTGCGCATCACCTTCAGTGCAAATCATACAGAACGGCAGCTCGACAGGCTGTTGGATGCACTACAGATCTTGTCGCTGGAGCAGAAATGAAACTGGCTGTGGAAAACCTTGGGCAGGGCAAGGATCTGGTGATGTTGCATGGTTGGGGGATGAACTCGTCGGTGTGGCACGATTTCGCCCAACGGCTGGCTCGGCATTATCGGCTGACGCTGATCGATCTGCCCGGGCATGGGCGCAGTCCCTATGGCGGGCAGGAAGAGCTCCAGAGCTGGGCTGAATCCTGCCTGGAGGTGGCGCCGGAGCAGGCCGTATGGCTGGGTTGGTCACTGGGCTCCATGGTCACACTGGAAGCGGTGCTGCAGGCACCGAATCGGGTCGATGGGGTGTTGGTGATTGCCGGTATGCCAAGATTTGTTACCGCTGTGGATTGGCCCCATGCCATGAAATTGAAAACCCTGGAGCAGTTTATCGAGCTGCTGGGTGACGATATGAGCCGGGCGCTGGAACGGTTTCTGGCGTTGCAGATGTTGGGTAGTGATCTGGCGGTGGAGGTGTTACGCAGACTCAAGACCAGGCTTCAGGAGCGTCCCGATCCCAACCCTGAGGC
>JAKSBX010000028.1 GCA_022360905.1 Chromatiales bacterium | reverse complement strand
GGTATACCCGGTTTATGTCGATTCCAATGTCATGGCCGGTCGCACGGGGGCGGCAACGGAGCAGGGCCAGTTTGCAGGCCTGGTCTATCTGCCCGCGACCGAGGACAACAACTTTGCACCATCGCCGCCATCCCGGCCGGTCGACCTCGTGTACTTGTGCTCGCCCAACAATCCGACGGGCATGGCGGCGACGAGAGAGTATCTGGAGACCTGGGTCGCCTGGGCCCGCGATGTCGGGGCGGTGATCGTCTTCGACGCCGCCTACGAGGCGTTCATCACCGATCCCAATGTGCCGCATTCGATCTACGAGATCGCCGGAGCCAAAAGCTGCGCCATCGAGATGCGGAGCTTCTCTAAGCGCGCGGGATTTACAGGCTTGCGCTGCGCCTTCACGGTGATTCCGCGCGAGGTTATGGGAACGGGCGAAAACGGCGAGCAGATCGCCATTCGGGACCTGTGGGATCGGCGCCATTCGACCAAGTTCAACCGCCCCTCGTACATCGTCCAGCGCGGTGCCGAGGCAGTGTATTCAACAAACGGACTGGAGCAGACACGGACCCAGGTAGCATTCTATCTCGATAACGCGCGCATTCTGCGCGAAGGCCTCACCGAGGCTGGTTTCGCAGTTTTCGGCGGCGTCAACGCACCCTACATATGGCTGAAGACTCCTACAGGAATGTCATCGTGGGAGTTCTTCAACGTTCTTTTGGCCAAATCTCATATTGTCGGTACGCCGGGCGCCGGTTTTGGTCCGGCCGGCCAGGGTTTTTTCCGCCTATCGGCATTCATTTCGCGGACCAATGTTGATCAGGCGGTTCGTCGAATTGTACGTGCATTTGCTTCTACGACCTGACCGCATTTTTTTCTACCTCCGTGCTCGTCAGCCCTACCTGAGACTACGGCTAGGAACCCGTAGCGCGGGAGCCCATAATGAACCACCTTTGATTAGTAACTCCTCTGATTACCTACCGTTATATCTGAAAAAATTTCCAAAAAAACACATT
>JAKSBX010000029.1 GCA_022360905.1 Chromatiales bacterium | reverse complement strand
TCTGCCAGGCTGCGAGACCAAGCCGTGATCGCCAGCTTGCTTTGCGCATAGGCTTCAAAATCGTTGTCGATTCGCCGGTGTCCCATCAGGGCCGACAGATCCACCGGGGACTGGGCAGCCGAGGAGAGATTGATGATCCGCCCGGTCTGCCCCATGAGCGGCAATATCTTTTTCGTCAAAAGATAGGGGGCAATGGTATTGACGACAAAGCGCACATCCAGCCCCTCAGGAGTGTTTGGATCGGCAGTTTTGAAGATGCCCGCATTGTTGATCAGCACATCGATCTGCTCATGCTGCTCTGCCACCTTATCGATCAGCTTCTGCACATCGGTAAGTACGGAGAGATCGGCAACATAGCCTTCCACTCTGACACTGTCCATCAGGCTTGATAGATCTTTTTCTACCGCAGAGAGCTTTGTTGGATTGCGTCCGTGCAGTAAGAGATGGTGTCCCATGCTGACCAGTTTTTTTGCAGCGGCCAGACCGATACCGTCTGTGGCACCGGTGACCAATATGGTTTTCTGCATATTTTCACCCCTTTCCATTAATGCTGAAATTCGGGCAGGATTTCTGCTGACAGAACTTTCAGTGTAGTCTCGATATCCCGCTGATTGAATCGCAGATTGAGCGCCACGTGGTTGATGCCAATCTGCTCCAGAGACTTCAAATAGTTCAGTAGATGATAAGCACCCAACCTGAACCCCAGATGAATGGGCTGGGGTTCTGTCTCAGGGTCTTCAGTCAGATCGATATAGAGGGATTGCACGGCAGGCTTGGCAACCCCACCGGCAGCTTTCACATTGGCCCGCCAGTCACTGACCAATCGGGCCTGTGCAGAGATACTGCGGGGATAGGTAATCCAGCCCTCGCCATGCCTGGCGATCCAGTCCGGATCCTGCTGACTGCCACCGGTGATCAGCATCGGCAACTTGCCATACGAAGGTTTCGGCAACATATCCATACCGCCATACGGATTGCCGTAGCCATTCTCAAATGCCGGCCGCTCCTCCCACATGCGCCGAATGTAGTCAAAGCTCTGGCGAAAACGTTCTCCACGATCTTCAAAAGAGAGGTTGAGTGCCGGATACTCTTCCGGTCGGTCTCCCGAGGCCACACCGAGGATCAGTCGCCCGCCGGATAACTGGTCGACACTGGCGGCCGCCTTGGCAACGTGTGCCGGATGACGCAAAGGTAATACGATGCTGGCGACCCCCAGGGCAATCTGTTCGGTTTTCACGGCCAGCATCCCCAGATAGACAAACGGATCGAAAAGCTGTCCGGCATCGCCGAACGACGGCACATTGAAGGGTACATCCCTGAGCCAGATCGCTGAGAAGCCGAGTGATTCAGCCAACTCTACCCGTTCGATATGGCGTGTCATCGAGGGGACAGGGCCCGAGGCATACCGTTCCAGGGGCACCACCAGTCCGAGGCTCAATCGACCCGGCTGAAATGTGCTGTTGTAGCCTGGATTGATATTTTCAAAGGCTGTGTCGTCAATTGGTAGATACATAGTCTGTTCTCATCAGGAAGGATGGATCGGCTCAAAATGAAGCAGACAAGCTTACCCTTATCCATTTTGAACCACTCAAGCCAGATCGTCCTTACCTTCCACAAGATAGTGATGACTGACCGAGCCAGCCGTTCTAGCCTGTAAATGCGGTTGGTAATGGGGATCAGCCATGAAGGACTCTGCAGCCTGTTTGGATGGCCACTCTATGATGATACGCAGCGCCGCCTCTTTGTGTTCACCTTCAAGCTGGCTGTGGCTGGCGGTTCGTGCCAGATATTTTCCACCATACTGAGCGACCAGCCGATTGGCTGGTTTGATATAGTGTGGAATCCACGCTTCACTGGTCGGTGTTACATCCAATATTGAATAAAAAGCCATTGTTTGACCTCGTCTGATGTTCGATTGAGTTAATCCACTTCGCGGTATACGTCAGCTTTCAAAATTAAAAACCCTGCAGGACAATCTTGCCGATGGAACGCCCCGACTCCAGCTCCTGATGGGCCTGCTTCAGGTTATCTGCATTGATGGCACCCAGCTTCTTGCCTACTGTGGTCTTGATATATCTCTGATCGATCAGGTCCGCCACCCGGTTCAGCAAGTGACTCTGTTCCTGCATATCCGCCGCATTGAACATGGAGCGGGCAAACATAAACTCGATATGCAGTGACTGGCTCTTCGGTTTCAGCTTCATCACATCCAATGACTCGGGGTCGTCGATCATGGCGATCTTGCCAAATGGTGCCAGCAGTTCTGTGTAATACTCGAAGTAGTCGGTGGTACTGTTGAGACTGGCAATGTGGGTCACCTGACCGATACCCAGAGCCTCGATCTGAGGCTGCAGCGGTTTACTGTGGTCGATCACATGATCCGCGCCCAGCTGTTTTACCCAAGCCTGCGAACGTTGCCTTGATGCGGTGGCGATGGTGGTTGCACCGGTAATGGTGGCGGCCAGTTGCAGCAGGATGGAACCAACCCCACCGGCGGCACCAACCACCAGGATGACTTCATCGGATTTTTCCGTTGTCCCGGGTGATACCTGTGTGATGGCCAGATGTTCGAAAAGCAGCTCCCAGGCGGTGATCGCGGTCAGTGGCAATGCCGCCGCCTCTTCAGCCGACAGGCTTTTGGGTTTATGGCCGACCAGACGCTCATCCACCAACTGGTACTCCGCATTACTGCCCTGCCGGTTGAGATCACCGGCATAGAAGACTTTGTCTCCGGGTTTGAACGCGGTGACAGCGTCACCGGTTGCCACAACCTCACCGACCGCATCCCAGCCAAGTACCCGGTAGACCTCATCGGTGGGCACCATATTCTGGCGAATCTTGTAATCCACCGGATTAACGGCAATTGCATCCACCTTCACCAGTAGATCCCGGCCTGTGGCAATCGGCTGGGGGAGCTCGATATCGAGCAGTGCATCAGGACTCTCAATCGGCAGGGATTCACTGTAACCAATAGCTTTCATGGGGGGCTCCATCTCAGGTGTTAACGACTGATAGGGAGTGTAGAGGTTGATTAATCCTCCTTAAACAGCATAATTAAAGAAACATTATCAAATATTTTTGGACAATATGCTGCTCGAAGATCTTCAAGTGGTGCTTAAAGTCGCTGAGCTGCGCAGTATCACGGCAGCGGCGGCCCAGCTGGATATGCGCACAGCCACCGCCAGCGCCGCACTCAAACGGGTAGAGCGCCACCTCGGTATGGATCTGTTTATCCGTACCACCAGACGGCTCAGACTCTCCTCGGCCGGTGAGCGTTACATCCCCCAGTGTGAGCAGGCTCTGCTGATGCTGGAGCAGGCCAAACAGAATGTGCGGGACGATCTGGATATTGTGGACGGGGAGTTGCGCATCACCCTCTCCTCTGACCTGGGACGCAATCTGGTAACCCCCTGGCTGGATGAGTTTATGGACAGCTATCCAAAGCTGAGTCTGAAAACCTATATCAGCGACAGCAACATCGACTTCTATCGGGATGCGGTAGATATCGCGCTACGCTACGGCTCTCCCAAGGATGCCAATCTGTACGGTTTCAAGATCTGTAATGTTCCGGGTCTGCTCTGCGCAACACCCGGCTATCTGCAGAAGCATGGCACCCCTGCCCATCCACACGACCTGCCCGCACACAACGGACTCTTCTATCAGCTCTATGACATCATTCACGACCTCTGGAGCTTCTCCCGGGATGGCACTGAGTACAAAATCAAAATGAGCGGCAACCGGGCCTCCAATGACGGAGATCTGGTCAGGCGCTGGTGCGTTGCCGGTAAAGGCGTGGCGGTAAAGTCCTGTCTGGATATGTCTGATGACCTGCTCTCCGGCAGAGTGATCAACGTACTACCGGAATTCAAACCTGAGGCCACCGAACTCTGGCTGATCTGCCCCAACCGGCAACTGATCACACCGGCCGTGCGATTGTTAAGAGATCGACTCAAAGCGAAGTGTAATCTGATACTGAACAAGCTGGTTGAGCATGAATATATCGATGAGCTCGACATTGTTTGATGATTAACCCGACGACTCAAGAGTACGTCTTCATCCTCTCAGTTAAAATCCACCTGTTAACCAAATAGTTCACTTTCAAGGCTTCAAGCATGGTTTAGAGCATAGCGATGCAGAGCTTGATGGGGTAGCATGCCCACTTTGATTGATTGACTTACCCACAACTCCAACCGCATTGATAAAAGCAGCAATGGGCAAACGAAAAAAGAGATCCCAATCCATAGCCGACACAGCAGATCGCCACCATCTCTATGAGCTTTCGGTGCAATGTTCGGAAGCGGAAATCGACTTCGTCGATGACACCTATAAAAAGCTCAAAGGGCGCCGAGCCAAACGATTGCGAGAGGATTTCTGCGGCACCGCCAATGTCTGCTGCGAATGGGTGAGAAGGCGCAAGAGCAATCAGGCAATCGGCGTTGATCTCGATACTGAGGTCCTGCAATGGGGTGAAGCGAATCAACTTTCACAACTCAAATCCTCGCAGCGTAAACGGGTCACCCTGCTGGAGGAGAATGTACTGAATGTCGAGACTGAGCCGATGGAGATCATCTCGGCCATGAATTTCAGTTATTGGCTGTTCAAGGAGCGTGACCAGCTAAAAAGCTATTTTCGACGGGTCTATGAGCAACTCTCCGATGACGGTGTCCTGTTCATGGACGCCTATGGCGGATATGACTCCTACAAGGAGATCGAGGAGGAGCGCGATATCGAAGATGGAGACTCCACCTTCACCTACATCTGGGAGCAGGAGAAATATGACCCGATCAGCGGCACCCTGATCTGCCATATCCATTTCGATTTCGAGGATGGCTCACGCTATGAGAAGGCCTTCAGTTACGACTGGCGTCTGTGGAGCCTGCCTGAAGTCCGGGAACTGTTGTCGGAGGTGGGATTTGAGAAGATCACTTTCTACTGGCAGGGGTTCGATGATGATGGCGAACCCGATGGTATCTTCCTGCCCGTTGAAGAGGGAGAAGCCGATGCCGGTTGGATCTGCTATATGACGGCTGAGAAAAGTTGAGCGCTTGAAGAGGTTGCGCCAGCCTCAGTGATTCGCTTCACAGTAGTCTTTGACGAATTGTGCGATCTCTTGCGGGTTATTCAGATCAAGCATCGGAAGCTTACAGGGCTCCCCGATGGGGGCATCGCTGGCAATGGCGATCACCGAAGGGTCTTCGGTAAACAGCAGCGGTTTACCCAGTGCCGGACGATGCAGTTCAATCTTGGGAAACTGCAGATGCCTGAAGCCTTCCACCAAAATAAGATCGAGACTGCTGCAATCCAGTCTCTCCAGCAGCTCAGGCAGCTCCGGCTCTTTCGCCTCTTCCTCGTCCACCATCAGTGCCCAGTGTTTCGAGGTCGCCAGCAGCACCCGCCCTGCCCCGGCCTTACGCAGTTCGTAGCTATCCTTACCCGGCTGATCGACATCCACTTCATGGTGCGCATGTTTGATCACCCCCAACTTGATGGCGGATTCTCGCAACAGCGGAATCAACTGTTTCAAGAGGGTTGTCTTACCGGTGCCACTGTAGGCGGCAAATCCGAGCAGTGGCTTACTACTGAACTGTCTCATGCGTCTTCACGCTTCGCACCGTGAATCATAATGATCAGATCCGCCGCATCCCGACTGATGCCCAACTCCTGAATCAGCTCATTAGGACCGGCGCCGGCCCGCACCATGCTGATGGCATCGCTGTAGGGAGGATCCCCTTGCAGGTTGGACTGTTCAATATTCTCCTGACGCTCTTCCAGGTCTCGCCCCTGCCGTTCCAGGCGGTTGACCCGCCTGTCGACCCCAACCGCACTTGAACAGAGTGCTGCCACGGTCTGCTTGAGGGTCTGAATGTCCCGGCTCTGTTGCGCCAGTTGCTCCTTCCGCTTGCGCTCAATGAAGAACAGATAACTGAAAAACGCCACCAGCAGCAGGGCCAGCGGCAGCAGACCGAACCAAAAGAGATTTGAGCTACCTGTCATCGTCTACCCTGGCGATTTGCGCGGCATGTAATACCAGGGTGGATAGCGGGGTGTAGCTTGACCATGAAAGATCCTCTGAATAAGTCTGATGCATTAGGGCCTGTTAATACTAATCCGATTGGCACTGGGATTGTTGTTGAAAATGTACCGATTCAAGGGGTGGATTGCACATAATAGCCCACAATTACGAAGATTCACTGCATCCAAATAGGTAGCTTGGCGGTTAAACGCCTGCCCATGAGCTGTTCAGAGATTGCTCAAGCATACTCATCTATGTGTGGCTTTCCGTTGTCTTTATCCTGATCAGGCTTCTTCCGTTCCTGATTCGTCTGCTCATCCTTACGCTTGGGGCGCTCGCGACGCATGGGCGGCTTGGACGGCTTAACCGGATAGAGCGGAGTGAGCGGATTTTGATCTCCAATTTCAGGCATATCAGTTGCCCTGTGTGAACCTTGCAGATTAATTCACTACTTTTCCATATAGTTTAGTTAATTTTCAGCTCAACGCATGGCCGGCGAAGCCCGAGTGCGGTTGCACGTCACCCAGGCCCCGAACCTGCAGCCGTAACCTGAGCAACCGCACTGTCACCGTTAGTACATGCTGATTTCCTGCCACTCCTCATCCGTCAGCAGCTTGTTCAGATCCACCAGTATCAGTAACCGGCCCTCCTGCGTCGCCACACCCTGGATGTAACGGGAACTCTCTTCGGTACCCACGTTGGGTGCTGCATCGATCTCATTTTCACGCAGTTCAACCACTTCGGCGACTGCATCAACCAGTATGCCGACAACCTGCTTTTCAGATTCAATCACGACAATTCGGCTGTTGTCACTGACCTCCACCGAAGGAAGTCCAAACCGCTTCCGGGTATCGATTACCGTCACCACATTGCCGCGCAGATTGACGATACCCAGGACGTAACTCGGTGCTCCGGGTACGGGCGCAATCTCAGTCACTCTCAATACTTCCTGTACCTGCATGACATTGATGCCATAAACCTCATCCATCAGGATGAACGTTACAAATTGAATCAGTGGGCCACCGCCACTTTCGTCATCATCTACACTCATAATCTACACCTCTATAGCTTGCAGGCTTTTATCTATTGGTTTTTTTGCGCGCAGCAGATGACTGCTTCACAACTGTCGTTTAATCGATGACCAGGCATCATCCAGGCCCTACCCCTTCAACTTAAGCCGCCAGCAATTGCATAATCCCATCCACATCGAGCAACACGCTCAGCTCTTCCACAATGATGCCCGCATACCAGGGTTTATTGTGTATACCGTTACGCCAACGCACATCTTCTTTTACCACACACAGCGTATTGCAAATGGTATCCACCGCCAATGCACGGTCCCCCTCGCCGATCAACAGCAGCTGTTGCGGTTCGATCTGTGTATCGGACGTCAATCTTTCCGGCATCAGTAATCGGGCACTGTCGATTACCACCACCTTTTCATCCCGATTGAGAATCACGCCCAGGGACCAGGCCGGTTGCCCGGGTAACTGACTCGCTTCACCGCTGTAGCTGAGGATCCCTTTCATGGCATTCAGCGGCATCCCCATGGTAATACCGTTTACCTTGAACAGCAGTACCTGAAACTCATTCTCCACCCAGTCGGGAAGCGCAGACTCCTGTTGCGGTTGGGTCTCTGTTGACTGCTCGAGTTTTGGCTCTGATACCTGAGCCTCTTCCACCTTGATATCGGCCGCCGGAGGTGGCTCTTTAACCGTCACATTTTCGCTCGGTAAGGTCTCGATCTCGAGCAGCAGTGTATCCAGGTAGCTTTTTAACGCACGATCCGGCTCCTCAACCTTATCGGTAACCGGTTTGATGCGGTTTTTGTCATTTCCCAGACTCATCCACCTGCTCCTGCCCGGGGTAGTGTTTCCTGATCGTTCAGCAGCTCTTCAACCAGTTTGCCGTAGGCCAGCGTGCCATGACTCTGAGGGGCAAAGAATGCCGGGGGAATACCCGCCTTACTGGCTTCACGAAACTGAGTGTCGACCGGTATCAGGCTATGCCACACATGATCGGGATAGCTCTCCCGCATCACTCTGAGGCTGTCTATGGAGGCACGGGTACGCTGATCGTACATGGTCGGCACAATATGGTACGGCAGCGGCACGCGTCTCGATTTGGTGACCATCTCAAGGGTATGCAGCATACGCTCAAGCCCCTTCAATGAGAGGAACTCGGTCTGCACCGGAATGATCAGCTGCTCACAGGCAGCCAGTGCATTGATCATCAACACGCCCAATATCGGCGGACAATCGAGGATCACATGGTCATAACGACTCTCAAGCTGTCCCATCGCCTGCTTGATGACCAGTCCCATGCCATCCAGTTTGCCGGCCTGTCGATCCAGGGTTGCCAGGGCCATTTCCGCCGGCATCAGATCGAGCCCTTCGGTGCCGGTTGGGTGTATCAGCGCCAGGGGATCGACCGCCTGGTTTTGCGCCACCCCTTTAAACAGGCTGTAGACGCTCTCTTCGAGTCCATCCGGATCGTAACGGAAGTAGCTGGTCAGCGATGCATGGGGATCGATATCGACCAGCAGGGTCCGCAGTCCCCACTGTGCCAGTAGACCGCCCAGGGATACAGTGGTGGTGGTCTTGCCAACACCGCCTTTCTGATTGGCTACTGTCCAGACCTTCACTGGCCACTTCCCGGCAGGTCGATGACCCGGTCCGCTTGCTTGTTCATACCGAGGATAATCAGGGTAACGCGACGGTTTTTCGCTCTGCCTTGCTGCGTATTGTTATCCGCCACCGGCCGATGTTCCGCATAGCCGACAGCGGACATCCGCCCCGGGTCGATCCCGGTGCGGGTCATCAGATGTACCACACTGGCAGCCCGGGCGGCAGACAGTTCCCAGTTGGAGGGAAACTCTTCCGTATTGATTGGACGATTATCCGTATTGCCCTCCACCTGCACCTGATTGGGTACTGTCTTCAACACCCGGCTGATTTCGCCAAGCGCTTTAACCGCTGCCCTGGAGAGATGGGCGCTGGCACTGGGGAAGAGCATTTTGTCCTTCATGTTGACCACCACCCGATCCTGACTGAAGGTCACATCGACCAGATCCTGGTCGACATAGTCACTCAGCATATCTTCGATGGTGGCGGCGAGAAAACTGAGTCTCTGTGTCTCGTTGTTTGGCAGATCGGGTATCACCTCTTTGCCAACAGCCGGATCCGCTCCGAGTTCATTCTCGATACCGGGACCCTGGCGCAACTCTCCCTGGATCAAGGCACTCTCATCTCCCAGACCGGGGGTGTCCCCCCGACTGCGTGAGAGCTCGCCTACCTGGATCGGGTCGAGACTGCGCTGTGACTCCTGGAAGGCATGGGTCAGGGTCTGGGACAACACCCGGTACTTACCTTCGTTGACGGATGAAACCGAGTACATAACCACAAAAAAGGCAAACAGCAGGGTCACGAAATCCGCGTAGGAGACAATCCAGCGTTCATGATTGACATGCTCTTGCTGACGTTTACGTCTTCTAGCCATAGTGGCCTCTGAGGTGATCATCACACCTTTCATAGTCGAAGGGGATCATTGCAGAAACCCCTTCAGCTTGGTTTCAATGCTGCGGGGGTTGTCGCCTTCCGCAATACCGATAACACCCTCGATGACCATCTCCCGAAACTTGGAGATGTTCTCCGATTGGGTCTTAAGCTTGGCGGCGATCGGCAGCAAAAACAGATTGGCCAGGCCGACACCATAGATGGTGGCGACAAAGGCGGTAGCGATACCGCTGCCGAGCTTGCTGGGATCGGCCAGATTCTGCATCACGTGAATCAATCCCATGACCGCGCCGATAATACCAATTGTAGGCGAGTATCCACCCATCCCTTCAAATACCTTGGCGGCCTGTACGTCGTATTGTTCACTGGCATCCACTTCCATCTCCAGGATAGAGCGCAAGGCATCCGGCTCACTGCCGTCGACCAG
>JAKSBX010000030.1 GCA_022360905.1 Chromatiales bacterium | reverse complement strand
CTCCTGGCAAACTATTGGCACTCAATCTCTTTTCTGACCAGTTTCGGAAAATCCCTGACCAACCCCGCCCAGTCCTGATCGCTTAGCACTGCGCTATTGCCAGTTTGATAACTAAGCCAATAATTGGTCTTTTCCCGATATCTGGGCTGGATCACAGAATCGAAACCCAGTGCATCGATTTCACGCTTCCGGTCAGCCGCACGAATCTCATCTCTGAAAAGACCCAGGGAGATGGCATGGACCAGCTTGCCACTGGTAAACCGCCAAAGATCGGAAACACCTGATTCCTCAAGTTTTTTCGCAATATTTACCGCTTCACGTCGGGATGACTGCTGGGGGATGAGTACCCAATAACCCGCCTGCTCGTTTCTCGACTCCGATTGCAATTCAGGCTTGAATCCCAGGGCTCGCATCCGGACTGAGATCTCTTCGGCTGCCGAGCGTGTATCCACATATCCCAACATGGCGCATCGGACCGATACTTCCTCCGGGGGCTCAGCCACTGGGGGAGGGGTTGGTGTTTCAGCGACTGTCTCCTCTACTGGCGACGCTTCGGGCCGTGTTGTTTGCTGGGATTGCTGTTGCACAACAGACGTATCGTTGACAGGTTCCTCAAGCGCCGGCTCGGCCGTCTCGTCAGCATACGCCACCAGCTCATCAGTTTCGACACGCCCAGGCTCATCAGTCGCAGTTGCGGTTTCCTCCTCACTGGCCAGCTTCAGCTCTCCGACATCGGCCAACATAGTGGATCGTTCACCAACCTGTTGCTGTGGATAGATCAGCATAAACAGGCCAAGATTAATCAGCAATAGTGTTAAAAATAGCCATTTCATAAGTCATTCTGCTTGAGCTGATTGTAACGCCAATCCCTGAAGAACAAGATCCGGTATGACCTGGTGAGTAGCTGACAGATGGGCTGACAAGCTATCTGCGTTCCCTCCAGTAATAATACACTCTGCAGTTTTTCCACATCGCTGCTCTAAATCTCGAAGTAACCTTTCTACCACGCAGAGATGTGTGAGCATAGCGCCAGATTGAATCCCTGCTGCGGTATCAGTCGCAAAACCGTTTAAATCCAATTCACTCTCACCAAATGAGAGGTCAGTATTCAGTTCCAGGCACTTGCCGATGAGCTGCAGACCCGGCAGTATCAACCCGCCGAGGTGCCGGCCTGATTCATCCACTCCATCGACTGTGGTGGCTGAACCGCAATCTACAACAAGTTTGGGTCCACCACCAATATGGTGGGCTGCCAACAGGGCCAACCACCGGTCAACACCCAGTTGGGATGGTGTGATATACCCTGCGGTTACCCCCAGCTCCTGCTGGGATGTTGTCGAAAAGCGGACCTTGGCCTGCCAGTGTTGAGCGACCCAATGAGTAAGACGATCCGTAATCAGTGAAGTTCTGACAGAGGCGATATGTACCTCAGATGGCGCGATCATATCGAGCCAGGCCCGATCGATCGATTCCGGGATCTGATGAGAACTTGCCTTGTGCACAATCTTTGACTGCAGCTCACGCTCATTCGCCCACTTGATTGCCGTATTGCCAATATCTACAAAAAGTTTCATAGCCTAGGATCTTTTGACATCGCTCTGATCTCCCCTAAGACTCACTTCACCTGCGTGAAAGGTGCGAATCTCCCCTTCAGTCTCTATCCTGATGCCACCGGTTTCATCGATTCCCATGTGTATGCCTGTGTGCGTGTTGTTGGCGCTGCTTATCACTACCTGTTTGCCAAGATAGAGATCATACTCATGCCACTCATCGGTAAACCCCGCTAGGCCTTGCTGCAGATACTGTTCGGCAACATCCCTTAAATGCATTGTCAGCCTAGCGGCCAGTTCATTGCGATTATAAGGTTTAACCTGCGGAATCTGACTTAAATCGGCCCAAGGCTGATCAATCGCCTCACCATACTGACCCATGCCAAGGTTGAGCCCGACACCAATCACAACCTGGGATGGACCACTTGATTCACCCGATACTTGCAACAGCAGTCCTGCCAGTTTTTTCCCTTGCCATAGCACATCATTTGGCCACTTAAGTCCGGCCTGGTGACAATTCATCTGACGCAACAGACGCAACACGGCAATTGCGGAAGTCAGGCTCAATCCGGCAACCTGCGCGGGCGCAAGATCGAATCGCAACAACATCGAGTAGTAGAGGTTTCTGCCGAACGGAGACACCCAGTGTCTGCCATGGCGGCCCTTTCCGCCCGATTGTTGTTCTGCAAGACAAACGGTACCGGACTTGATACCCAATGCAGCCTGCTGCATCAACCAGGCATTGGTGGAGTCGATGGTTGTATGGACTTCCACGGGCGGTGGCTCTATACCAAGCTCTTTCAACACCCTTTCGATTGAGTCCCGGTTGAGTAGATCCAAAGACTCCTGCAATCTATAGCCACGGCCTTTGACCGCATCAACCTGAAGACCATACTTATCTTTAATCTTCTGCAGTTTCTTCCAGACACCGGCACGACTGATGCCAAGCATCTCGCCCAGCTCCTGGCCGGAATGAAACCGGCCGTCAGCCATTTTATTGATCAGCAGGATCTCTTCAGCCATGCCCCATCAACCAGTCTGACTGACGCTGCTTGACCGCTTCATCGGAAGGCTCGGCCAAATCGAAGTAACAGGTATCGAAAGCTGCCAGCTGCGGTTGCAATACCAAACTCATCAATTGATCGCGGCGAAACAGATGCACCTCAATTTCATCACCCGCATCGGTATCGACAATGTAGTTTTCAAACTGCTTTGCGGTCATTCTGAGCCCATCAACGGCGATAATCTCATCCCCGGCCGAGATACCCGCTCTCTGTGCAGCACCATCATCAAATACCTGCTGCACTTTGATACCGCTGTTTTTATTGGTCCACTTTGCACCAATGCCCGTATACGATTCTTGCTCGCGCTCCTTGTCACGGATTACCCCACCCCGGTCATCAAAGGATTTAGCCGGCAGCAATTTCATTTCAATACCAAATGCCGACAAACACTCTGTGAGGGGAAGTTCAGCGGTAGAACGCAGACCAAGATCAAAGAGTGATTGAAGATCGAGCGAAGTTACCTCAGCCACAACCTTTTCGATACCATTTTCCGGTACGCCTTCTGCCTGTTTGCCATAGCGCAACCACATTTCTCGCATAACCTGATCCAGAGATGATGCACCATTACTTTGAAGGCGTATTGTCAAATCAAGCACCAGGGCAAACAGGGCACCTTTTGCATAGTAGCTGACAATGGCATTGGGTGCGTTTTCATCCTGTTTGTAGAATTTTGTCCAGACATCAAAGCTCGACTCTTCGAGTGTCTGCTTGAGCCGCCCGCTGCCCCTCATAACCCGGGTGACAGTTTCGGCGAGCATTTCGAAATAGTCCTGTTTGCTGATCACGCCACTGCGTACAAGCATTAATTCGTCATAGTATGAAGTGATGCCTTCGAACACCCATAACTGTCGGGTATACACCTCCTGCTGGGTATTCTGCTCAAGAAAAACTTTCGGGGTTATACGTTTCACATTCCATAAGTGAAAATACTCGTGACTGCATAACGCCAACAACCTTCGATAGCCTGAGGATATCTTAAGATCGCTCTTGGCCGGTAAATCGTCCCGTGGAAAAATCAGGCTGGTAGAGTTTTTATGTTCCAGTCCACCATAACCGTCATCAACCACACGCAGAAGAAATAGATAATCCCGAACCGGCAAGTCACCAAACAACTCAACCTGCTTTTCACAAATTCGTGATAAATGAGAACATAACTTCTCATGATCGAATCTTTTAACACCACTTACCACAAACCGGTGGTTGCATCCCGCCACTTCAAAGTGACTCTCGGAATAGTCGCCGATCTCAGCCGGGCAATCGATTAACGTCTCGTAGTCATCAGCCTGGTAAGTGCCAAAGCCCTGACCATCAATCTTTTCCGGCTTCATTGAAAAGGCAACCCGCCACTCTGTCAACGGCTTGGATTGCGGGGCGACAATCTCCAACCTGCACGGCATCAGCTCCTGACCATGGACTGCAAGAAACAGTGCCGGTCCATTGAAATAAGCGTGGGTATTATCGAAATGGGCCGATCTGACGGTAAGCTCCCAGGCATAAACCTGATATCTTATTTTGAGCGGTTGGTTAACCGGTTCGATCTGCCAACGTTGTTTGTCCAGTTTATTGAGGTTGAGTTGTTGTCCATTGGCATCGGCCTCAATCGAAACGATGTGTCTGGCGTAATCCCGTATTAGATAACTGCCCCTTATCCAGGCCGGCAGATAGACGATCTGTCCATCCGGATCAGAATTTTTGATTGTCAGTTCAACTTCAAAGATATGGCTTTGTGGAGATAGTAGCTTTAGTCTGTAGTCGATCATTCTCATTTCCAGTTATTGACTGCACTACGCCCCTGGTTGTTTAGCGGTCTGGCAATCAGGCCTGAGTGGCTTGCACTGACAAGGTAACGGGCTCCTGACTGCATCGGCATGTAGACCGAACTGCCGTACATGGTATCCAGAACACCGAACGTATCCGTAAGATATGAGAACAGTTCATCTGTATTCATTGAATTATCAGACAGCTGGTAGATCTGATTAGCCACTGGAGTATTTCGGTAGTTTCTCCCACTGATGGTTTCAAGCCTGACAATCGGTTCTTTACCGAACAGGGTGAACCAGGGTTTCCACTTGATGAACCTGGCATCCAGGCGCCACTCATCGGCAGAAATCAGATGGGTTGATGACTTACCGTCGTAGGACAGCTTCAGCTGTGCTCCTCTACCGGAAACATCCGTTACTTCAACCTCCACCAAGTCTATCTCCTTGGTAAGCTGAACATAGGTCTGAACATTCATCAGCAGGAGCGTGAAGATTGTAGCGATAAGCAGGGTAAATGTTCCAAACACACCATTGAAGGTGGCACTGAGCAGTTTCCTTTTGAAAAGCAGCTGTCGCAAAGAGAGCGTTATCAGCAACAAACCTGTTATCAGCAGTGCAATGGATATATACATCTACGAGCCGTCACAATCCGGACATTGAAGAGGAACAGTAAAAGATATGTGGATTCTACGCTTTTGGACAAAAAAAAACCCCGTATCGTTTCCGATACGGGGTTTTTGCGTAAAAACCTGGCAGTGTCCTACTTTAACATGGGGAAACCCCACACTATCATCGGCGCTATGTCGTTTCACTTCCGAGTTCGAGATGGGATCGGGTGGTACCAACACGCTATAGCCGCCAGGCAAACTGGTGGAGTTGCTCAAATTGAGCAACTCTGCATTCGGTTAGATCGCTCGAGTATTGGGTGTGCGTTTGTTTGAACCAAACCCAAAATGTTTGGGTGTTATATGGTCAAGTCTCACGGGCAATTAGTACTGGTTAGCTTCATGCATTACTGCACTTCCACACCCAGCCTATCAACGTTGTAGTCTTCAACGGCCCTTCAGTGTCTTCAAGAGACAAGTGAGATCTAATCTTGGGAGGGGCTTCCCGCTTAGATGCTTTCAGCGGTTATCCTGTCCGTATATAGCTACCCGGCAGTGCCACTGGCGTGACAACCGGAACACCAGAGATACGTCCACTCCGGTCCTCTCGTACTAGGAGCAGCTTCCCTCAAATCTCAAACGCCCACGGCAGATAGGGACCGAACTGTCTCACGACGTTCTAAACCCAGCTCGCGTACCACTT
>JAKSBX010000052.1 GCA_022360905.1 Chromatiales bacterium | reverse complement strand
CCTAGTTAAGTTCTGCGGCATAAGGATCGTTTGGGTAAACCGCATGTCACTATTCGGAAGAAAAAAGCCGCCTTTGATCGGCATCGATATAAGCTCTACAGCCGTTAAGCTGCTGGAGTTGTCGCAAGCCGCAGGGCGCACTGGTTCGACTTATCGTGTCGAGGCCTATGGCGTGGAGCCGCTCCCCGGAAATGCTGTCGTGGAGAAGAATATTGCTGAAGTCGATGCCGTCGGCGAGGCAATACGTGCGGCGGTCAGGCGATCGGGATCCAAGGCCAAGCATGCTGCGGTCGCTGTTTCAGGTTCTGCCGTTATCACCAAGGTGATATCGATGCCGGCCTCACTTTCCGACCAGGAGTTGGAGAGCCAGATTCAGCTGGAAGCCGATCAATACATTCCCTACCCCTTGGAAGAGGTAAACCTGGATTTCGAGGTTATTGGCCCTTCCGAAAAGAATCCCGAACTGGTGGACGTGCTGCTGGCTGCCTCCCGAAGCGAGAATGTCGATGACCGGGTAGAGGCGCTGGATATCGCCGGGCTGACGGCCAACATCGTGGACGTGGAAGCCTATGCCATGGAGAACGCCTGTTCTCAGCTACTCGATCAGCTGCCGGAGCATGGTGAAGACCAAACGGTTGCGATTGCGGATATCGGCGCTACCACGACTACCTTGAATGTTCTGCACAACAACAAGATCATCTACACTCGTGAACAGAATTTCGGTGGTCGCCAACTGACAGAAGAGATTCAGCGTCGTTACGGGCTCTCTATCGAAGAGGCTGGGATGGCGAAACGTCAGGGTGGCCTACCTGACAACTATGTACCTGAAGTGCTTGAGCCCTTCAAAGAGGCCATGGCTCAGCAGGTCAGTCGCTCGCTACAGTTCTTCTTCTCGTCCAGTGCCTATAACAGCGTTGATCATATCATTCTGGCCGGTGGCAGTTCGTCCATACCGGGTATAGATGATCTGGTGGAAGAGAAATTGGGAACCCCGGCATCCGTAGCAAACCCGTTTGCCAACATGTCGGTTTCATCCAGGGTTAAACCCCAGGCGTTGAGCGCTGATGCACCTGCTTTAATGATTGCCTGTGGTCTCGCACTGAGGAGTTTTGACTGATGGCGCGGATTAACTTACTCCCCTGGCGGGAAGCGGAACGTAAAGAGCGCCAAAAAGAGTTTGGCATGATGGTGCTCGCCGGGGCCCTGTTCTCCGTCCTGGCGGTATACGGTGTTCACAGTATCATCCAGTCTCAAATTGAGGCACAGAACCAGCGCAACAACTATCTGAAGCAAGAGATCAAGACGGTCGAAAAGCAGATCAGCGAGATTCGTGACCTGGATAAAACCAAACAGAACCTGTTGGCCAGAATGAATATCATCCAGGAGCTGCAGAGTAGCCGGCCACAAATCGTGCATCTGTTTGATGAGGTAGTGACTACCCTGCCGATGGGGGTCTACCTCGATGAGATTGATCAGACGGCCAACAAGGTGACGTTCGAAGGACAGGCCCAGTCCAATGCACGAGTATCCTCCATGATGCGAAATATTGACAACTCAGAGTGGCTGGAAGATCCAACGCTGGACTTTATCGAGAGCAAAGAGAAGACCGGTACCGGATATAGTCACTTCAAGCTCACGGTAAAGCAGACCTCCCAAACCGAGGAGGCTGAAGAATGAACTTAGAAGATCTCAACGAATTAGATTTTAGTAATATCGGAATCTGGCCAACTCCGGTCAAGATGGTTGTAGTAGTACTGGTTGCTATTGCGGTGATGGTTGCGGGCTATTATCTGGTTATCGAGGATCAGCTCACGAAACTGGATACCGTAGAACAGAAAGAGCTGGATCTGCGCAAAGAGTTCGAAACCAAGCAGGGTAAAGCTTCCAATCTGGATGCTTACCGCCAGCAGTTGGAAGAGATGAAGCAATCGTTCGGTACCATGCTGCGTCAGTTACCTGATAAGACCGAGGTGGCAGAGTTGTTGGTCGATGTTTCTCAAACCGGTTTGGCCTCCGGTTTGGGGTTTGAGCTCTTCAAGCCACTGGAAGAGTTACCTAAAGACTTTTATGCTGAGCTGCCCATTCAGGTTATAGTGAATGGTGAATACCATGAATTCGGTAATTTTATCAGTGGGTTGGCCGCATTACCCCGAATCGTGACCATTCACGACATAAAGATAAAGCGGGGAGATAAAAAATCACCAGATCCCACCAAGCTGACATTGGAAGCTACTGCCAAAACCTATCGCTATCTCGATGAAGAGGAAGGAGAGTGAGTGTGAGTGTTGTGCAGCAAAAATACCGATTCTTATCCTTTCTCCTACCGCTTTTGCTTCTGGTCGGTTGTGCGAACCCGAATCTGGCAGAGCTAAAAAGTTATGTGGCTGAACAAAAGGCCGCTCCGCCAGCACGCATAGAGCCACTACCGGAAATCAGGCAGATCGAAACTTTTCTTTACTCAGCAGCTGGGCGGCGTAATCCATTTATCGATATGTCCGGTGAAGAGACTGAGACATCGAGTATTGCGGGTAGTGGCTTATCACCGGATTTCAATCGTCGCAAAGAAGAGTTGGAGAGCTTTCCGCTCGATTCAATTCGAATGGTGGGTACTTTGGAGCAGACAGGCGTTGCTTGGGGGCTGGTCAAAACCAAAGAGGGGACAGTTCACAAGGTGAAGTCTG
>JAKSBX010000031.1 GCA_022360905.1 Chromatiales bacterium | reverse complement strand
TCCGGCACCCGTCGCCGCACCGCAGCCCGAAGCCTCGGCACCCGTCGCCGCACCGCAGGCTGAAGCGCCGGCACCGCAGTTTGAAGCGCCGGTGTATGTCGAGCCGACAACGGTTGTTGCTGAAGACGTGACGCCGATTGCGGCAACACCGGTCAATCCGGTTTCAAGCGCGCCCGTGGTTACCACCGGTGAAGTGCCGACCACTGACGTTGAAGGCACGCCGTGGGATGAACGCATTCACACCAGCACAAAGAAGATGACGCAAAAAGGCGTGTGGAAGCGCCGCAAGGGTGTTGACCCTGAAGAATTTGAGCGCATCAAGGCGGAAATTCGTGGCGAAACGGCAGAACATGAACCGCCGCAGGTTGTCGTGCCCACCGTAGCACCGCAGCCTGAAGCTCCGGCACCCGTCGCCGCACCGCAGCCCGAAGCCTCGGCACCGCGCGTTGGTTATGACCAAAACGGTGAGGCTATTCCCCCGGCCTACATCACGGGCGAACCCGTTGGCACGTTTGATGACGTGATGGCATTGGCCACACACCACGCGACTAACCCACAGTTTCAGGAATGGTTTTCGCAATGGATTGAGGCCAACGGTTTTGAAGCTGGCGCCGGTGTGATGGCGATAAAGGACCGCCCCGATCTTTGTCAGGTCATTGTGCCGTCAATCAAGGAACACTTTGGGGATTGCAAATGACTGCAGTTGCGGGATTGCGCGCAAGCGCGGCGCCGCGGTGGGTACCTTGTCCGGGGAGTGCACACATTGCTGCGCTTTTCCCGGATAAGGAAACATCTGAAGCCGCCGAAGGAACTGCGGCACATGAAATGTTGGAGGCGTGCGTTAAGGGTGAGGTTTCTGACCCCACCGAGTTGATTGGTCGCCACGCCTCCAACGGTGTTGAATACACGAATGACATGGCCACAGGTGCCGCACTTGCAATTGAGTGGGTTACCGAAAACATGCATCCGGGTTTCATGAGCGAAACGGAAGTGCGTATAGATGACCTTAACGTCATCGGTCATGTGGACATTGCGGGACCGGACAAGAAAGACCGTCGCACGCTTCGCGTTGTTGATTACAAATTCGGGCGCCGCTTTGTGCCCGCAAGCGACAACTGGCAATTACTCGTTTACGCGCAAGCCATTGTGACCATGTTTGAGGGTGAATTTGATTTCATCACCCTGACGGTAATTCAGCCGCGGTGGTACGGGCTTGGCGGTAAAATTCGCCATGCTGTCATTTCGGTTGATGACTTACCTTTGAAAAAACAGGCAATAGCCGAGGCGGCGGCGTCGGCACGGTCCACAACACCGCGATATGCTGTTGGTGAGCATTGCCGCGATTGCACCGGCGCGCATTATTGTCAGCTTATTCGCGACACCGTGTTGAATGCCCAAGGGTTGATTGAACATGGTCAGTATGCGGAAGGTTCAGCACGGGAAACGGCGGATGAAATCACGGTGTTGCGCCGCCTTAAAACCTTGCTTGAAACGCGGCTTGATGCCGTTGAGCAATACGGTCTGACGCTTCCGGCGCTTCCCGGCTTTCGCCATGAACCAAGCTTCTCAAATCGCGCATGGCGCAAAGACGTTGATTTGACAACGTACGAGACGCTTTTTGGTGTGCAGTTGCATGACAAAAAGCCCAAAACCCCCGCCGCAAGTGAGCGCGCGGGGCTTCCGAAAGACGTGGTTGACAAGCTGGCCACGCGATATCAAACCGGCGTCAAGCTTGTGGAATATGATGCCGTTGCAGACGCAGAGGAAAAATTCTAATGAGCAATCAAGAATTTGAATGCCAGTTGCCGCTTGGTCGTATCACAAGCGGTCATCCCATGAAGCTTGAACAGACCAAAAATTTCACCACGGGTCAGCCTGAGTTCAAGCAGGACGGGACGCCCAAAATGGAGTGCTATTTTCAGGTTGCGGTGCCGAAAAACTCCGAAGGGCTTGACGTTGTTTGGGGTGCTTTTCTGAGTGCGGCACGTCGGCAGCAGCTTGACATTAACGGACCGTTTGCGTGGAAGTTGACGGACGGTGACGGCCAGCGAAAAAATGACCGCACCGGCCAGATGGAACCGTATCCGGAATATTGCCGCGGCAATTGGCTTTTCAACATCAAGTCTCACGGGTGGTGCGCGTCGGTTGTACGCCGAACCGAAACCGGCACTTATGTTGAAATCGAAAACCCTGCACAGATCAAGACCGGCGATTACGTCCGCGTTGCCTTGCGGGTGTCACACAACGGACAAACGGGCCATCAGGAAGGGCTTTACGTGAACCCCACGCTTGTTGCCCTGCACAGCATTGGTGACGCCATTTCTGGCAAAGGCTACGGCGCCAATGATGCCGAACGGCTTTTCGGTGAAATGCCTGCAGTTGCTCCGGCAGCCCCAGTTGCTGCACCGGCCCCCGCGGCCCCGGCAGCCCCGGTTGCCCCAAACCCTGCGATTACCACGCCGCAGGCATAACGCGATTGAAGGGCGGCGCGACAAGTGCCGCCCTTTTTTTTCTGCCTCATGGGAATGACCGATGAATTTCATTT
>JAKSBX010000032.1 GCA_022360905.1 Chromatiales bacterium | reverse complement strand
CTGACAGCTTTTGAAAAGTAGAGAATATTTTTTTTTTTTTCTTCATCGTGGCGAAGTTCAACCGCAAGATGTTCTGGTTGCCGTTTGGGTATGGCTGCTTTCATCCAATTCGGGAGGTGAACCGGATCCACATCATCACTCCATTCACCAGGATCATGCAGGCTGTCGAAAGCGAAATTCACCAGATGCCGGCCGACATGAGAATTGATCTGCTCATCGCTCAGTATCGCCGTGCCGTACTTGATTCGACGGGCCAGTTCGAGCAGCTTCGGGTAATCGGGTTTCTTACCGGCTGAGTATTTACCGATCAAACGCAATATGTCCCGATAGACCTGCTTCAGACCTTCAAGATTGCGACTCAGGGCATAGAAGTAGAGATCCCGTTCCAACCGGTCGAGTGGCTTCCAATGTCGTGTTAGCACCTGGCACTGATACCAAACGGCTTGAAGATTCAACAAGTCAGGACTATTGCGGACCTTTTGCCCAAGCAGCCCCGCCATACCGGGACTGAAGATAAAATTGCTGGTATTGCGGGCGTGTACCAAATCACTGAACCAGAGCTGGTGTTCATAGAGAGCGCTTAGGTCCGGCAGAAAGGCTAGGCGGATACCCCGCAGCAGTCGCGGTTCAACCCGAGGCACGAAAGCCACATGGCAGGCCAGTTTCAACAGTTCCGGTGCTTGCTCGTCAAAAGCCTGGAAGAGCTCGATCTCTTTTTGCGAGGCGGGTACCTGACTCATGGGACAACTCGGTGACCGATGCCGATCAAACTCCTGATCTGGCTCGCACTGGTTGCAGGTGACCATTGGAACAGATAGGGATATCCCCCCAAATTACTGCTCAGCCATTCATCATACTCCCAGGGCACCAGAAAGATCAGGGGTGATTGGGCCGCTTCACACTTATCTATGAAGGCTCGCCAACGCTGTTGCAGACGGTATGCAGAATGCTGGTTCGGCAGACCAAAGTCGGTCACCACCAGATTGGGTATGCCGGTTTTGGGCTTCCAGGCCTCCAGCTCATCATCGTCCGTCCAGGATTCAGCCTGCCGAGGATCATCTGTGAACTGATATCGGTTGACCAATGCCTTGCCCACAGTTTTGTACAATTGATTGGTCAACGCTTCAAGATCGTTCCACCAAGGGACCATCGAATCGGCATAGTCGAGCAGCAGTTGGCAACCGTGCTCCAATGTACCGGTTTCCTGGTAGGGAAAACGTCGTGGAAGTGTGCCTTTGCCTGATCGCTGAATCAGCTTGTCGATATCGATCCGGTGACTTTCGCGCACTGTCTGCAGCAGTGCGGTTAGTAGGCCACGGCTGGTTTGCTCCAGGAAGAGTGAGGGTGGATCGACCGCACTGTATTCATGATCGTCGAAACGCTCATAGACCGGATCGGGCTGCTGGACTTCTTCGATTGATGGCGGTAGATCGTCTATCTTGGTGAGTGTGCCAGGCAGTGCGCCATCCGGTAATTCTAACTTCGGCGTTGGTGCGGGAGGGGTGGAAACAGTCTTTTTTGTTGATGGTAGTTTTTGTCTACGGCGACTGCGTTGGGTGGCATCAACACCTGGCATGGAACGTTTTTTTTGAAGCTTGTGTTGCTGTGGATTCTGCAGGCTGAAACCGAGTGCTGACGCAATCTTGCTGGCCTGTTCGTCGTTTCGCCAGGGTAGATCACTGAGGGCACTGATCAGATCAGCCAGATGAATATCGCTGCTGTTGTTGCGGGAGGCCACCATCGTTATGTTCACGCCTTCTTGCGCAGTATTGAATTCTCGACCTGTCGCCACACCCGTGAGCTATCATCGGGCTTGATGTCACGCTCGATGCAGACCTTCAGTGTATCGAGAAACTCACTGGTTCCGGGTACGCGCAGGCCTTCGGTCTCCTCCCTTTCGCGGTAGTCGAGAATTTTATCAACGATCTGTTCGAGCAGTGTTTTATCAATCCCGTTGCCCAAGTGACTTTTAGCAATCTTTTTCAGGTCATCCGGGCCGGGTTCCTCGATATAGAGCGAGACGCACCGTCGTAGGAATGCTGCAGGCAGGGTCCGATCCCGGTTTGAGGTGATGATGGTGAAGGTCTGAGATTTATCCGCCCCGATGAAGGAGCCATCACGCAGTTCGATACGCCGCCGTTCGATGGTATCGAGCAGGTCGTTGGGCAGATCGGGTTCCGCCTTGTCGATCTCGTCGATCAACAACAGCGTGTGGTTGGCGCCATCCTTCTGTACCCGTTCCACCCCTTTAAAGGCCGCCCTCACCCGCTCATCATCCCTTCCCCGGTTTTGTGCGGATGGGCGATTGAAAGCCCACCAGAAAATGCCGGGGCGATTGTATTCCCAGTCCGGTTTTATTGCGTCACTGTTGCCGCTGGCACTGTGGGCATCGTGTAGCCGTTGAAGGTGATCGAACTCGTTGGTCAGGTCCTCAAGTGTGGTGCGAGAGGTGATGGATTTGTTCAAAAAATGCCACCCCTTGAGCGCAGCCAACGCTTCGGCCAGACGGCTTTTGCCGCAGCCGGGTTTTCCCTCAACGAGTAGCGGACGACCGGTAATATGAGCCACGTCGATGGCGATGGCAATGTCTTCGGTAAATACATAGGGTTCGACATCATCATCGCCAGGAAATGTATCTTCAGGCGGTAGGTCAAAAAAATCGGGATCGTAGTTCATGGCAGATATCACCTAGATTGTGTACTGAGAATGCCCTGCAGATCGCAGTCGTTGAGATACTGGTCGTCTTCGATTTCGGTATCGAGTGATGGCTCTATCGGGATAATGTCAGGCAAGCCGGCTTCGAGGGGCAGTTCCCCGGAACCGATTACAACACGCAGCTTGGGGTAGTGTTGCCTG